>DISP01000101.1 GCA_002421995.1 Bacteroidales bacterium UBA6207
CCGAAGTTTCGGGACAAAGTTTAAAATTCAAAGAACAGAGGTTTGGGGGGTTTTGTGATTCTGATGCAGATTATTCTGTTTCTTCAGAATACCTTGTTCCCAAGGCATCTTGTGGGTTTTCATTGTATCATTCAACTTTACGCTTAAAAATTGGAGATTAGGAACAAAGTCGCAGACCGCCACCGGAAGATGATGGCAATGGTTGAAGAATGGCAAAAGAGCGGGCTTCGCAGAAAGCATTCACTCAGGCACATCTGATCAAACTTTTTTCATTTCGGTATTGGATTCGGAAACAGCTTGAAGCCCAAAAACAAGAGGGCAATGGTTCATTTTTGCAGAATGGTCCATCAGAAAGTATTTCGGGCATGATCATCCGTTTCCACGGTGTTTTCTTCGTACTTTGTTCGATGCAGCTATACCCATTCTATACCCCTTATTCGAAGCTTCTTCGATCAGGGAGTATAGATAGTATAAAGAAAATACGAAGGAGAAGTATAGAAAGGGTATAGAGCCTAAATCAAATGCCTCACCCTAATCTTTTTGTATTTTTTGCCCATGCCGAGGGTGATGGCGGTGGGGTTTTTGATGATGAGTTCGCCAAGTTGGAGGCCTGCTATGGCTTGCTTTATTTCGTTGAATTCCTGGCCTGATACGCCGAAGAGGTCTCTGATGACGCCGTCGTTGATGGATTGCTGCTTCATGATCAACGGGTATTGGGCGTTGGCATAGAAATCGAAATGTTCGCTTTTGAAGCTGTCCATGTTTTGGGTGGCAAGGATGATGCTTAGCCCTTTGTTTCGTCCTACAGCAATGAGGTTGTTCAGGGGTTTGTTGTCGAAGCCCAGCATATAGTGTGCTTCGTCGATGATGGTGAAGTGACGTATTTCAACACATTCGCTGTCAACACTTTGCTTGCTTAGCTTCTCGTAGAGGATGTTGAGTTTTGAGATGATGAAGTAAACAATGGCTTTGGCAATGACTCCATCCTTGGGGAAAGCATCCATTTTGACGATGTAACTTTCCTTGATCAGATCAATTTTATCTTCGGTGTCGAAGAGATTGGTGCGGATCAGTTGCTTGAGGACGGATTTGATGCTGTCGTCTTTTTCCCTGTCGCGCTCGGGCTGCATCCTTGTGTACTCAGCGAGTATGAGGGCAAAGGTAACGGGCTTGTTGTAGCTCTGCCTGTAGGCATTGATGATGGCTTCGGAGAGCCTGTTGTTCATATTGGCACTGATGCGGGTGTTGTCGATAGCGCATAAGGCATTGGACATCTCCGTTGAATAGAGGTTAATTTCGTTTTGGGCTTTACCGGTGAAGTCTTTGAAAGGCGTGAAGGGGAGGGGCTGCACCACAGGGTCTAGAATGGCGGTACGGTCCACCTCAAAGAGGCTGAGCCAGTTGTTGTTCATCGGGTCGGAGAACTCGCCTTTATAGTCGAAGAGGAAGAAATTAACCGGGAAGGCAGTCTCAATGGATATTTGCCGAATTTCGTTGATGATAACGGCAATAAGATTTGATTTGCCTGAACCGGTTGTACCGGCAATGAGCATCTGTGTATTTGGGATGTTCCGGCCATTGAGGTTGAGTAAGGCAGGGATATCGTCTTCGTAAGTTCCTATGTTTAGATTGAGGGAAGGAATAGCGCCCGACGACCAGCTTCCGGATATATCAGCAGCATAGTTAAGCCACTCGTCCAAAAGTTCTTGTTTCTCAATAATTTTGCTTCCACGCAGGATTTCGTGGCTGATGATTTTGCTTTTGAGCACCGTGTTATCCCAATCAATATCAAGGTCGTTGTACCTGATTTTCAACAAGGCAGAATAGAGCGGACTGAGGTTGTGTAATGTGAAAAGTGTTTCAAAAATGCGGTTGCTGTTTTTTGAAAGCTGAACCTGTTCCACCAGTTCGAGCTGTCTTTTTTCTTTCGATGAGAGGCCGGCGAGCAAGCAGATGCGCATGATTTTGTTGCCGGAGATGTTGACAGACTTTTTATTGTTGAGGTATTTTTTGAGGCTCAGTTTTGACTCAATTGACTTTCGGGCATCCTGGAGTTCTTCGAGCAGGCCTTCGGCTTGCCGGATGTTTTGGAGGTTGATGGTGCTCATGATTCATGGTTTAAGGTGAGGCCAAAATATCCCTTTTCAATGGTTGTGAGCTGATGCTCCCTGTCGCGGATGAGGGTATAGGTTTTTGAAAGAAAAGGTTCGATGCGGGGGTAATCCTTTTCGGTGCGTATTTCGCTGTCGGAGCTGAGTAAGATTGTTTGCTCCGAAAGTTCGGGGAAATAGTTTTCCAGCACGGTGAGTCTGCTTTCTTCGTCGAGCACACCCATCACGGTGTCGATCATCACCGGCGGGTCGTAATCGCCAAATTCGTGTAAAGCTTTGAGCAATACCTGCACAACCACCTGTTTGGATGCGGCATTCAGTTGATTGAGGTAGATTTCGTTGCCGGCTTTGTGGTAAATTTTAAAGGTGAGGTTGGCGAGGTTTTCCGACAGTTCAACCTTAGAGATGACATCCTTGTAGGCAGCAAGGTTGATATTCAGATCTTGTTTCATTTTTTGTTCGATCTGGGTTTTTTTGACCATGAGCAGGCGGTTGGCCAGCTGTTGGAAGAAGGCTTTGAGTTTGCCGAGGGCTTCGTAACGAGGATCGGGTTCCTGGTTGGTTTGAATGTCGAACTGATGCAGGCTTTTGTCGATTTTTGTTATTTCGGCTGATTTTTCTGCGATCAGAATTTCCAGCTTCTTGATGGTATTTTCATTTTCCTCATAGGTTTTCAGGAGCGTATAATCGCGGCCGGAGATTTGTGCCTTCATTTGATCGATCTGCTTGTTCATGCCAGGCACCTGGGCAATGGAAATATCCAATTCAGCCTGCTGCTGGTGGATGGCAGGCCAGGAGTTTGTGGCGCGCACATTGAGCAGGTTTTCTAGTGCTTTAACTTCCGAGAATTCGAGGTAAGCGTAGGCTTCCTTTTCATCCGTTTTGTTGGCATTGGCGATAACAAAATCAATGACTTCAGCAATAGAAAGGCTGGTGGTGGTTATTTTATTGTTGCTCAGGTATTTTATCACGAGTTCGGTGATGGCCCGCACCTGTTCGGGGTTGACGAGGGTTTTTCCTGCTGTTCGCGCTGACGGCGTTCTTTCAAAATCAGCATGATCTCAGATCGCAAGGTTTCGCGCAGCTTGGGTAGAATCACATTCAACTCAATTTCTTTGATGAAGGTATCCACCGTTTCGGCATACTGTAGCTCTTTTTTATTGATGTTGCTGATTTGTTCCGACAGCTGATCGATTTTATTTTTGATCGTTGTTTCCTGACCCAGTCCACTTTTGAGGGCATCATAGAGTTCTTTATTGGCGACGGAATAGTTGAGTGCGTCCTGCAACTGGATTTTCAGCGATTCGGTTTCGCCTTCCAAGGCCTTTCTTTTGGCTACCAGGCCGAGGTATTCCTTTTTTTCGTTTTCGACCTGCAGGCGTTGGGCGGTATAGGCACGATGCAGGTTTTCGGCACTCTTTGCCAGCGCCATGTATTTGTTGAAGCCCATCACGTTTTCGATGTTCTCGCGTATCACACGGTTCAACTGATCCTCTTTGAGCAGCTTGCCGGCTTCCATGGCATCAAATAAAAAATAGCGGCTGAGTTCCTGTGGCAGGTTGGCTTTTATAATCTTGGCAACTTCGGCCTCCTGTGTGGCCCGCTGGGCAGGAGGCGTGGCTGTTCCGTACTGGAAGATGGTTCCGTTCATGTTCAGTTTAACGCTTTCGACCGGGAGACCGGAAGGGTTGAGGACATATTGCCGCGTTAGTACATACTGCTGTTCCTCGTTGAGCACCAGGCCGGAAAAATACAGTTCCAGCATGATTTTCTTCTCCTCCCAGGCGAGCGCACCCGCATTGAGCATTTCATGAAAATGACCGGCAGAATGAATATTCAATCCATACAATGCACCATAGACAGCCTCGAAGAGGGTTGTTTTTCCGCCGCCGTTTGCTCCACCGATCAGGATGATTGGTTTGTCAGGCTCCACTGAAATGTCGAGGTCGAGGTTCAGGTAAGTCTTGAAATTTTTTGCTTTGATACGTTTGATGATCATGGTCTGGGAATTTGTAACAATGCTTTTTCAATCACTTTCTCCACGTTTTTTTCATCCATTTCCTGATTACGGATTTTTTTTTCATGAAACTCTTTGATCAGGTGTTCTTTCACCCAATCGAACTCCAGATCGTGTTCGATGCAGAGTGCTTCCATCATCCCCATATCTTCCTTTCGGATGCCATAGTGCAGAAATGATGTGTCCAATCCTTTTTTTGCCATGTGGTTAATTGTTATGAAGTTACTCGCTTTTTTGCTCATAGTTACCTCTTTGTTTTTTGGTGAGATCACCCAAGAGGCTTCAATATGAGCCTGATTTTAAATTGAATAGCTATTAGATCAAATCAAAACTGTATTTGTAGTCAATAATCCTTTTTTCTTTTTCATTTTCAATCCAGGCTTTTTCACGATGACTCATTTCAATTATTTCAGTTGTTGAAGTTTTTTTGAAACGTTCAGCTACCGCTTCCAAGGTTTCTAATTCCAATTCATTAAATAGCTTCGGGTTGAATTTTCGGTTTGCATTTGGCTTAAATTGCTCACCAATATTGCCATCAGGGAAGTTAGTATAGTACACATCTACATCATCATTATTGGCAAGATATTCGAAGATACTTTGAAACTTATAGGGCACAGGACCCAAAGAAATTGCCTGGTATTGAATCCCACTTATTGAATAAATTGTATTACGGAACATGCCAAAATCAGCGTAGAAAAGAAGTTTATTCAGTTTGGTTTTCCAGGGTTGAAGCCTTTCGGTAAAAAATACTACCATTTCTGCAAATTTTGCCAGATCGGGTTGCATGTAGCCTGTAAACGAATTTACTGCCTTTTGATCAATGAGGTAACCTTCAATCTCAAGTTGTTGTTTTAAATGATTTTGTTCCTGAATAATTGAATCCAATTTGCGAAATATCTTATTCTTTGCATTGCCATCATAGGCATTACTCAGCGTGAGCAGTTTTTTGAATTCATGGGCATCATCTGCTAATTGAATTAAACGCGCGTTGGATTGACTTGGTACTTCGCCAGCTTCATAATTTCGGTAACTATTGGCACCAAAACCCAGCACTTCCGACATTTTGGAAACCGGAATATCGTATTTTTCCCTTATTGATTTAATTTTATGAGGAAAAGGCAAATTAAATTTAACCCTGTATTGATTGTATAGCTGATTCATGTTTAAATTGTCCAACTGTTCGGAGGTGAAAGTTTCACCACTTTCGGTGCAGGCATAATAATGATACACTATCTCAAACTCCTCTTTGCGGAAGGTTAACTTCCTGTTCTCTCTTGCGAGAACCATTTCTTTACCTGTTACTGGGCTTTTCATAGCATTTATTATTTAAGCGGATAAATTAAAACATGTTCGGCAATGTGGAATGATATGCAGATGACACTGGTACCCGGAAAACCCATCGTTATTTTGATATAAACCTGATGACCTTTGACCTCTTTACCAAACACCCACATATCGCTTCCTCCGTAAAGTATTTCTTTTGTAGGCCCTTCGCAATAATCGAGCGGTTTCAAATTTTCCAGTACTTTGGTTCTTTCAACCGGACGCAATTCGATATCGGTCAAAGCCTGTGCATTCTTTCCCCTGTCGTCGCGAAATAATACATTCCAAATTTTCATTTTTGTATGGAAATCTTCCAAAAAAGCTTCTACTTCACGTTGTGTTGCCATTAATCAAGGGTGTAAAGATATGATAAATTGTATTGATTCATACTATAAAGTGAAATTAATTGAATATTTTAACATAAAATAAACTTTAAAGTACATTTCAATGTATTTAATGTAAAAAATGCAGGTGAAAATGTGCCATGATTTAGTTGTTATTAATTGCTGCCGGATCGAATAAATCCCAGCCTGTAAAATCATTGGGGTCACCGAAAAAAACTATGTACTCATTTGAAATTTGATGTAGAAGATGGTAGTATGAATTCATCTGGTTCGTTATTAGCTTGTATTCTGTTTTAAAGGGCGCCATAGTGCAGAAATGATGTGTCCAATCCTTTTTTTGCCATTGTTTTATGATTTAATATCCTTCCAAAGCTTTTCATCTTTCCAGTTCTCAGGAAAGCCCATGTCATTTGCTTGATTTAACGGACATTCATCCATTAACTTTTTAAAATGTGTACTAAAGTCAGATCCGGGGCTGATACCTTTTAAAAGGTATTGCATACAGCTGAGGGATGCATAAAGTTTATTTGTGTGGATGCGGGTGTTTGAAAGAAAAGGTGCTGATGTATGATCAGGCATTCTCGGTTCAACAACGAACCTACGGTTCCAGATTCTTCCATGATGAGCACAGATGTTTCGAAGGTTGGAAAAAACATGCATCCAGTTTTCGAGAAATTCTTCACGCGGTAAGCCAAACTCTCTCGCAATTTGCCGTTTGGTTTCAGAACGGGAGAAATTCTTATAGATCTGGCTTAACAAACCCATACTCACCACTTCGAGACTCATCCAGGCAGGAGGGTTTGGAGGGTCATTGTATTTTGAAAAATAATGCTGAATAAAATCCTCCGTTGATCTTTTTATTTCCTCCTGAAGCTTCGATCTGTCGGTCTGAAACTTAGGTTGATTTCTGGATAAGGCAGAGTTTTCGTGGAAATGACTCCCATGACTTATTGCATAAAAGTAGATGATTTTTGTGCGGAGGGCTATCTCTATTTTCTCCAGGGCATTAAAAATCAACAATCGTAATCGGCGGTCAAAAACGTACAGATCAACAATTTCCTCAAAGTTTATTTCCTTAATAAACGGGTGATCCGGATTGTTGTTGTCCTGAAAAGGATAGGTATAAGCCCTTAAACGGTAATAGCTGATGTTAGAAAGATAATGTGCGGCCTGCTTTTCGTTGCCGAATTGAAGCCCCCTTTTTTTCAGTATTTCGATTTGGGTAGTAAAAGGAAGTGGTGCTTTTGAGTATTTCATGCCGGCACTCCTTTCATGTCAACGGCATAAAACTCGAAGACCCGCCCAGGTGCGCTGATCTTACGAGAAGCGTGGCGGGTCATATTGCCTGCAAAGATACAACCAATTTTAAACGCTGCAACAAAAAGGTGTTTTAAAGTATTGGAGTGCTTCATCGTTCATGCATCAATTGGTTGCTGAAAAACCTGCCGGATCGAAGAAATCCCAGCCGGTTAAATCGTTGGTATCGGTGATTCTGTTGCGACAGTAGCGAAAATGGATGTGTTCACCATGGCTTTCGGGAATGATGATGCCACCCATGAGGCTATGGTGTTTGTTTGCAGTATTTTCCTTTTCCATGTATGCTATTAAGGCGTTGTGCTTACCAGGTGCTTCAGGGTCCGATTTTTTTGTTTTGGTATCAAACAAGGCGATCGGTCCGTTTTTGATTTTTATCACAAAATCCACATAAAACAAGCGCATTTCGTTGCGGCTGTCTGTGTAAGGCACGGCAAAATGTTCCTTACCGCTGTCGCCGTTTTTGTACCACCATTCAATGGATTCCGCTTGCTTTTCCAGAAAGGCTCTGAAAGCATGTTCGGGGCTTGATACATTGGCCTGTTCAAAAAACGGCTCCAGCGCATGCAAGTCGGCTGGAGTTGGTTTGTAAACCTCGCTGTAGTACCTGAACTCAGGCACCTCCCAGCTTTGCTCCACAGCACGCCGGTTTACATTGCCAATTTCTTTCTGCCAGAGTTCAAATCGTTCCAAAGCTTCAGCAATGTGTTTGCTCAGCAAATAGTTATTTTGTGGAAACATGAAAAACTTGCGTGCCTCAATTTCAAACATATTGAGGTAATACTCCGCAAACTCAATGAGGGTGCGGCGCAAGGGTTTCCAGCTTTTTGACCGGTTTAAGCGGGTGATGCTGTCGAAACAGAACTTATTGATCATCGCCTCAAACTCGGCAGGCGTGATGGTGAAATCCTTCATTTTATCCCTGTCAACAAAGTATGCATTCACGGCATAGGGGTCCACCTGCAGGTCGGTGGGCATAGTAATCTGATGGTCGTCAATATCGAACACCCACGTTTTGGCTACCATCGCCTGCCGGTTGGCTGCGATCTTGTTTTTGAAGGCAGCATCGCCCTCCACGTCAAACAATTCCGGGTCGTATTCAGGTAATGCCACGATGCCATAAGTTTCTTCCATCAATTTGTTGAAGATGGGCGAAAAATCAAAGGTTAGCACCCCTTTTGTTTGCCTGTCGTTTACGATAAATGCTGAATTGAGGTATGGGTAGCTCAGGTTTTGTTTTCGCGTTGCCAGTTGGGTGTGGATGTAATCGGTATCGGAAGGCACAAAATTGATCTGACTGCTGGGGATGTTGGAGTAAACGTAGCCATAATTGAGGTCGTCGTGCTGATAATGCTTGTGGTGCGGCATGCGCAAGATGCGGCCTACAGTCTGAATGCCAAAGTCTTTGCTTTGAACAGACCGGTAGTTCACGAGGATGGCAGCACGCGGACAGTTCCAGCCCTGGGCAATGGCCTGTTTAAAAATCAGCACATCCTGCATGGCATTCATGTCCTCCAGGCCGTCTTTGTCTTTTTCACCCGCCAGCCAAATGGCCAGTCTGCCATTGCCGGAACTGATGTTGAAATCTGTATTCAATAATCCAACCACAATGTCACGAACCGTTTTGTCCTCCTGCGACAAGGCAGCATTTTCGGAGGGCAATTGTATCAATATCAGGGGATTTACCATACCGGGGCCTACTTCCGCATCGTATTGGGCCTGCAATTCGGACTTCTTTTGCATGGCCGTGCGCAACAGATGCACATGGACATTCTCGCCCATTTGCTGCTCAGGGTTCAGGCCCACATTGAGGCGCACGCCCTTTTTAATCATTTGGGCAGCAATCACTTCGTGGCGCGAGATGAAAACAGAGCGTTGCGGACGTTGGCCGGGGGTGGCGGTGACGCTGATTTCAACTTTTGCCTTGATGAGGTTTCGCACGGCAGTGGCCTGTTTGCCCGTGAAGGCCGACAAATGCGCCTCATCAATGATCAGGATGATCTCCACGCCATTGGATTTGGTTTGGGCTACGAGGGTTTCGAGGTTGGTATTTTGCTCGTTGTCGCGGCGCCAGATTTTGTTCAGGCTGTCCACGCTGCTCCAGTTGATAAAGAGCAGGTCTTTGTCGTTCAGCGCAGGGCTTCCGCTGAGATAGGACAAATCCATGCAGTTGAGGCGGTGCGTATCGGCATACAGTCCTTGCAGCGATTCGTAGCTTTGAATGTGCAGGGTGTTGGGGGCGAACCACACATAAGCCAGCTGCGCAGGCAGGCCCGGCCGCATGGCAGTTTCCTCGGCCAGGCGCTCAATCAATGCCGCCATCATCACCGTTTTGCCCGAGCCGGTAGGAGCTTCAAGCAGAATCTGGTGTTGCCGGCCCGTATCGGTCAGCGCTTCACAGGTGTAGTTGAGCAGTTCAACCACTTTGCGTTCCTGAAATTCTTTCAATTCATACATGCCTTAGTCCTCCATTGGCTTGGTTTCGTCGTCTGTTGTTTCTGATTCACTTTCCGCCTCAGCCGCAATGTTAACAGGCGCTTTGCGTTCCAGTTTCAGGCTGCGGAAGGTGGCCCTGTAAGCATTGTAAATGGCATCGGGCAGGGGCACGGCCTCCATACGGGCGGCCACATCATAAAAGGCATCGAGCAGGATTTCTTTTTCCTCGCCAAAGGCATACAATTTTATTTTTTCGTCCGTTGCGGGCAGGGAGCGGATGAAAGCACGCAATTGCTCAATTACTTCGGCCTGCTTGCGGCTATGGTAAAGTACAATGAGGTGCCGGTCGCGCTCATTGGTACTTACGTGGCATAGTTCTGGATCAAAACCATTTTGCACTGTGATATCGGTATAACAATCCTCCTTGATTTGCAGCAGGGCTGTGCTCAAACGCGTAAGTTTACGGCGGTTTTGCTCGGTGCGGGCGCTGCCCACAAAATCTGTTTTGTAATACCGCAAATTGTTGTTGGTGAGGCCATCCACCCAATTGCCTTTGCTGTTAGTATAGCCCTGTATTACCCGCTTGTTGCGCTCGTAACAGACTTCCTCTGCAATCTTGTTTTCGTTGTTGGTCACTAGTATGCACTGGCGGTTGCCCCCATCTTGAGCATTTCTGGATATTGTGGCATGAAGAGTAGTTCCTGAACCAGCAAAGATATCAAGCAGGCTACAAGCTTTATTTGGATAAATATTAATTATATATTCGAGTAGTGTTAATGGTTTTGGATAGGAAAAGCTAATACCCATTTCAGCAAGTCTATTACTATTATTTTGGGTATTACCCATGTTCATCAAGACTGAAATAACATGACTTTGATCTGCTCTGACTTTAATTGCTTCAATCGATCCAGTTTCAGAGATTTTAAAATTCGTTAATTGATTTTTTGAATCTAATACAGGATTGAAATCATTCTTAATAAATAAGTCTAGAAGGGTACGTGATGACCATCCGCTTTTAACAATTGTTTCATTAGAGGTTTTGTAATCCGATACTGTAACATCATTAAGATAATAAGGAAATCTGTTTGTTCTTGCGGATACTTGACCAGCTTCAAACAAAGTAGGGAATCCAATTGGAATAATTACTTCACTCATCGGATTTTTAGGCCCATTCTTAACAATTGTATTTTGGATATTATCTCTATACAGTTTGCTTTCATCTGAAATATTAGGATCAATGACGGCATTAACAGTAAAATTATTGGCATTCTTCGAATAACACAAAATGTACTCGTGACAATTTTTTACTTGGGCTTGATTATCGAAGTTGCCGTCAGTTCTCCAAATAAAAGTTGTTATATAATTATCCACAAGAAAAATCTCATCACAAAGCATCTTTAATTGAGCTTGCTCATTATCATCAATGCTTATAAAAACAACTCCCTTATCACTTAAAAGCCGGTGGGCAATTTGCAGCCGTTTCTGCATAAAACTCAGCCATTTACTATGACGATAAGAATCTTCTTTATCTACATATAGATCATTGTATTTAAAATCCTTCTTTCCAGTGTTATATGGCGGATCGAAATACATTAAATCTATCTTGCCTTCATGCGTAAAAGTGAGTGCAGTGAGGGCATGTAGGTTGTCGCCTTCGATGAGGATGTGGTTGGGGGGTAGGTGTTCGGTGTTCGGGGTTTGGGGTTCGGTGGTTTGGGGTTCGGTGGTGGAGAAGAGGTCGGGTGTTGGCGCAGCTTTGTCGGGGGGAGCAGCAGGGGTTTGCATGGTGAGTTGTTCGGCCATGATGCGGCGTTCGGGTACTTCGAGGAGCACGGGGAGCTGCGTACGGAGCTGTTCTTCAACGGCTTCGGGTTTGTCTTCCCACACCAGTCCGTACTTTTTGGTTTGGTTGAGCAGATCAATGAGGGCGGCTTTTTCGTCCTGCGCGAGGCCGTCGAGGGATTTTATTTTATTGATGAGGGCGGGTTTGTCCATGGTTTAACTCCAAATAATTTGAATAATCTGAGCTAGTAATTTATGTCTTTCTTCAATTTCTTCATGCCCGAATTTCATCATTGGACGAAGCCTTAGGTTATGACTTTTCATAAGTTTTAATAAATCCAGGTTTGAATGATAAGTGTCTGGATGCAAAGTGGCATTCCAATAAAGTGTACTGGCATAGGTCTGCAGCTTCTTTTCATAAGGTTCATTTCTACTCGACTGATTTGTATTACTTCTAAGTAATAGAAGACCTCCAAGTCTGTTTCTTTCACGCTCGAAGACTTCTTCATTGTTTTCGAATAATTCAAGATTTTCAGGGTTATGGGCTAATATATGTTCAATTTGATAGCCATATACAGCTCCATTGTTTCTGACTAAATTATCAAAAGTTTGCTGAAGACTTAAGCCAGATTCAACTGAAATAAAATGTTCAATACGCGCAAAGAAATACCTTTTAAATCTTATTGGAAGATCTGAATAACCAACGTCTTTGAAAAAGTTGTAATTAAAACTTTCAGTTATTAACGCATTTTTGGTTTCACTTAATGCTTTTAATAGGTGTTTTTGAAAAACATCGGCAATCCTATTCGCTGGTAATTCTCTAATTTCACCACTTATGGTATAAACCAAATCAGTGATAATATTGTTGACATACGCCTTTTGCAAGTGGAGAAGAGTAAATAGTCTATCGTATTGATATCCAATAATTTTAATCTTTTCTTCTTCTTCAGGATCATTAAACTTACACGCACTCAGAATAAGTTGAAAGTGTCCGGATAAGTCATTTAAATTGTTGAAATAAATGTGCGAAAAATCACTGTTAAGAGCTGATCTAAGCTTTTTAATTCTGGCGTAAAGCAGGCTAAAATACTTAAATTCATTCAAAAGGAATTTTTTTGTGTTACCGGCATTGTGGTTCAATGCAAAGTATTCCTCAACTTCTCCGATAAACAGATTTCTATGATAGTTTTTAGCTGTATATTTTTCAGCTATCCCTCTGGTATTGGCAATTTTTGCTCTGATGAATGATTCGAAAAAGTAATCGATTTCATCGAACTCTGTGTTTGTTGCCATTCCCCCTAAGATATCAACCTGATTATCCCAAAGTTTATTCAGTTCAAGTTTTTCGAGTTCAACTTTATCAATTTGGCCAAGTAATTTACCTTTTAAGATTTCATGTGGTTTTAACCTAACACCCCGATCATTAATAACTTCAAAAACCATTGGAACATAAGTTTGATTTACGTCGAGTTTTACGATTTCAATTTTACGTAATAGATAATATACAAAGGTATCGAATTGATGTGGGTTACTGAGTTCGGCCTCAAGCCATGATTTAATGATCTTTGTGTTTTCAATCATGTTTTTGCCCGTTTTACCTGATGTCTCTGGTATTTCGTTAAGGGGGATACCTTTAAGCAAGGCTTCAAGTACACTAATATGATTCAAGTGTTGAAGCCAAAAATTCTTTTTCGCCCCTGAATTCCCATGAATTCGATCCTTAATCCAATCAACAAGATCGCTTTCATATTTAATGCCAAGATGATACAACTGAATTAAGATTAACGTTATAGTGGTAAATCGTTGTTGGCCATCCACAAGAAATGTCTTACTGTCTATTGTATTTGTGACGAAGGTATTTAAGAAATAATACCCTATTCTTTGACCTGCGGTCTCGGTATCAAGTGAAGGATCTATTCGTTGATAGTCTTGCTTGAATCGATAAAAAATATCATCTAAAAGCCTTTCGACTGGTTCTTTGTTCCATTTATACTGTCTTTGATAGAAATCAATATAATAAGTCGTTGAGGAAAAAACGCCCTCGATACTAAGTGGTACTGGTTTAATTGACATCTTACTATTTTTTGTAAATGATGGTTATTGATTTTTATTAGCTATTTTTCTGCATTCTTCCCTCAATGCTGCCAGTTCTTTCAGCTTCGCGGGATTTTTGCTTGTGTTGAACAGCGGCAGGTATTTTTTGATGAGGGTAGATTCCATGCTTTCAAAGTCGTTTTCAAATTTAATCCAATTAATCAATAGGTGGGCGTTGATCCATTGGATGATGGATATTTCATCGGCAGGGGAGAAAGGGCATGCAATCTTGACCCACATCTATAAAAAAGGTCTGCGGGACATTGGTTGTCGGATTTATTTCTGTTCATACGGTTGAATTCAAAATTAACAATTCAAAAAAAATCATTTCACTCCATCATTAAAAAACGCTTGTGCAAGCAGCCAACCGAAGAACGAAGGGGTAAAGCTAAGAAAAATAATTTCGTTACTGGAGGGAAAGGGAAAATTTGGAAAAAGTCTAAATAGAGGGGATAGAAGTCTTTGGCTGAAACAACACGAGGTCAATTGCGTTGGCTCAATTGTCATTAATTCGGTTTTTGACGAACAAATAATTTAACAATTCAACAATTTGTGCCCTAAAAACTTTTCGCAAGCAGCCGCCAAATGAAATAAGGATAAAATTAGATAAACAAACGAATCAGATGAACAGAGAGTGTAATTTTGAATGGGGTTAAAGAAAGACGGTGGGATTTGACGATTCAATCCCGAAGTTTCGAGACAAAGATTCGAAGTTTGATAGGCATGGTTTGCAACTACGCGCCGGCAGAGGGAGTATTCAGAAAACTGTGTCAGTTTCAATAGCGAATTTATAATTTTTTCTTTTGACTGATTAGGGCCTGATGAAAAACCCCTAAGTAAATCAATAGCATTAAATAATGCCGGCATTTCACATTCTTTGTGCATGAATTTGCATCTGTTTAGCACAAAATACTTGCATTCTAATCAAAATTCAAAGCTCAGGTTGAGTGAAAAGACTTCGGTAGCTTTCTTTTTTTTAACCGGAAATGCTGAGGAATCAAATCGCTTTGTTCGCTAAAATCACTAACGTCGCCACGTTCGCCCCATCTCTTCGTTCGCTTAGTTCGCCCTGTCGCTTCGTTCGCTAAAGTCGCTTCGTTCGCTAAAGTCGCTTTGGTTCGCTAAAGTCGCTTCGTTCGCTGATCATAAACGTAATTGCGCCAGCTCTTTGCGTCCTCCGCTTTTTGATGGTGTATTGATAATTGCACGTCTAAGGAAGGCTAAAAGTCAGTTTTAGTATTAAAGTTGATTAGCTTGAGTGTTGTTGAGCAGGTACTGGCTTTGAAAAAATAACTTCCTTAATCCTTCGCACCCGCAGGGCAATACCTGTTAGTTGGTTTGCTGAAAACATTTTGTGGGCAATTGGTTGTCAGGCCACCGTGGTGCTTCAAAAGCTGGCTTTATGCCATAGACCGAAACACAAAATCCGGGAAAATCAAAACGAAAAACCTGATCAGCACCTTGCCAACAGCACAAATATCTCACTATAAATCATCATTTAAGCCTGTTTATTCAAGAGAAATTGCTAATTTTGCGCCCTTAATAAAATATCAAAGAATATATGGCAACAACTGCTGATTTTAGAAACGGATTGATCATCGAGTTTAGCAACGACCTTTACTCGATCGTAGAGTTTCAGCACGTAAAACCCGGCAAAGGCGCTGCTTTTGTGCGCACCCGCCTCAGAAACCTCAAAACAGGAAAAATGCTCCCTAACACCTTTCCGGCCGGTGTGAAAATAAATATTCAGCGTGTGGAGCGCCGTCCCATGCAATACCTCTACAATGATGGCGTGGACTATTTTTTCATGAACAACGAAACCTTTGAGCAAATTCAAATTGCCAAGGAGCTTATCAATGCACCCGAATTTCTGAAAGAAGGCGGCAGTGTTGAAATCATGTATCACACTGATACTGAATCTGTGCTCACTTGCGAACTGCCTGCAACCGTTGTGCTCGAAGTGACCTATACCGAGCCGGGCGAAAAAGGAAACACAGCTACAAATGCCATGAAAGAAGCCACTGTTGAAACTGGTGCAATGATTCGTGTGCCGCTTTTCATCAACATCGGCGACAAGGTGAAGGTGAATACCGCCGAAGGCACCTATTCTGAGCGCGTAAAAGAGTAAGCTTTTAAACTTATGAAATTTAACCCGCCTCTGCGCCTCTCTGAGCTGGCTGCTATGCTACATGCCGAATTTGATGGAGATCCTGATTTCCTTGTCACTGGCCTCAACGAGATACATATGGTTGAACCGGGCGACATCACCTTTGTGGATCATCCAAAGTACTACAACAAAGCACTGAACTCCCGGGCAACAACGGTTTTGATCAACAAAAAAGTGGATCGCCCTGAAGGTAAGGCTCTCTTGTTTCACGACAAGCCATTCGATGCATTTACACAGATCATCTTGAAATACAGGGCTTTCAGTCCTTCGCAAAACGCGGTGAGTGCATCAGCTGTGGTGGGCGAAGGCACAGTAATACAGCCCGGAGCTTTTGTGGGCCACAACGTGGTGATTGGCAAAAACTGCATCATCCATGCCAATGCCAGCATTTATGATCATACCGTGATTGGCGACAATGTGATCGTCCACTCCAACAGCGTGATAGGTGCCGATGCCTACTACTTCCAGCGTCGCCCCGAAGGCTATAAGAAGTTTGAGTCGTGCGGCCGTGTCATCCTCCACGACAATGTGGAAGTGGGCGCGCTTTGCAGTATTGACAAGGGCGTTACGGGCGACACGGTGATTGGCCGCGGAACAAAGCTCGACAACCATTGCCAGATTGGCCATGATACCGTGATTGGTGCCAACTGTCTGATAGGCGCACATGCTGCCATCGCCGGCGTGAC
>DISP01000232.1 GCA_002421995.1 Bacteroidales bacterium UBA6207
TACACCGACGCACTTGCTTCGCACACAACCTTCAAAGCAAGGGAAAGATCGCTGACCAGCCTGCGCGAGTCGTTTAACTACACCGAGCAAAAATTCAATGTCGGGATGGTTAATGCAATAGATTATAATGTTGCAAAGAATCAAATGAACAGGTCAGAATCTGATCTGCTCTCGGCCAAATATGATTATATCTTCAAATTGAAGATTCTCGATTTTTATCTTGGCCGAACATTGACACTTGCTGATATGAAAGAATTTATGGAATAAATAGATGCCCCGCCCGGCGGGGCTTTGTCTTTTTAAATAAATCAGTGGCCAAACCTTAAACATTTGCTTAATTTTGGGCTTTTACAGGTCCGTTTCAAATCCAACACACAATGAGTAAATTATCAAAATCAAGCCGTAACTGGATCATCTTCGCAGCCCTTTTTGTTGCTGTGCTGGTGATCGCCCTTGTATTTGCGAAAAAACGCAACCAACAGGAAATTCAGGTTAGCACCGAAAAAGCTGCATACCGGAGTATCGTTGAAACCGTTGCTGCAAATGGTAAAATTCAACCTGCACTCGAAGTCAAAATTAGTCCGTATATTTCAGGTGAAGTTGTTGAACTGTATGCACGCGAAGGCAATTTCGTGAAGAAAGGCGACCTGCTTGCAAAAATTGATGCGACGCTGTATCTGTCAGCTTATGAGCAGGTTGAAGCTTCGCTCAACAGTGCACGCGCCAATATGGCCAACACTAAAGCACGGGTTGCCCAGGCCGAAGCGCAGTTTATGAAAGCAACACTTGATAAAGATCGTAACGAAAAACTGTATAACCAGAAAGTGATTTCAGATGCTGACTGGGATGGCATCAAGGCTAATTACAAGGTGAATAGTGCTGAGTTTGAGGCTGCCAAAGAAACGCTGAAGGCTACACAGTTTCAGGTTCAGAATGCCGAAGCATCGCTCAAGGAAGCACGTGAAAATCTTAACCGGACAAATATATACGCCCCTGCCGACGGAACCATCTCGAAGCTTAATGTTGAAGTGGGCGAGCGTGTTACAGGGGCTTCACAATTCTCCTCGGGAACAGAGATCATGCGCATTGCCAACCTCGACAATATGGAAGTGAAGGTGGAGGTTAGCGAAAATGATATCCCAAGAGTGAAACTTAACGATACCTGCCTTGTTGAAGTGGATGCCTACCTGAATAAGAAATTCAAAGGTTTTGTGACCGAAATTGCTACCTCAGCCAATAATGTGAATGTAAGCGTTGACCAGGTTACAAATTTTGAAGTGAAAGTGATGCTCCTCAAGGAGTCATATGCCGATCTTAGCCTCACAGAAACAGCAATAAAATCGCCTTTTCGTCCGGGAATGTCGGCAACAGTTGATATTCAGACAAAAATGGTGAACAATGTGCTTACAGTACCCATTCAGGCTGTCACAACAAGGGAGGATACCGCGTCTTCTTCGAAAAGGAAAAAAACTTCAGAGGAAGTCAAGCCAGCTGATACTCCGGTTCAGGAATATGTTTTTGTGGTTGAAAATCAACAGAGTAAGATCAGGGCCGTTAAAACAGGAATTCAGGACAATAACAGCATTCAGATTCTTGAAGGCCTGACCGAAAACGATGAGGTGATCACCGGACCGTATCGCGTTGTGTCGAAAACCTTGAAGAACAATGACAAAGTGAAAGTGGTGGATAAATCAAAGTTGTTTGAAACAACCAAAAAGTAGAATGGCAAACATTTTACTTCTTGAAACTTCAACACAGGTTTGCTCTGTCGCTTTGGGAACGGACAATGGCATTGTTGCAATACGCGAAGCGCACGATCAGCAATCTCACAGCGAGCTTATAACAGTTTTTATTGAGGAAGTGCTCCACGAAGCACAGATTGGCTTCGCTGCCCTCGATGCTGTTGCAGTGAGCAAAGGCCCCGGATCTTACACCGGTTTGCGTATCGGTGTTTCAACCGCAAAAGGAATTTGCTATGCCTGCGATATCCCGCTCATCGCTGTTGATACGCTTCAGGCTTTGGCTGCAGGCATGAAATCAGCAGTTGAAAACGGTGAGCAGTTGTCGGGTTACATCCTTTCTCCCATGATTGACGCAAGGCGGATGGAAGTGTACAACGCTTTGTTCAATGACGCACTGCAACGACTCGGCGCTACGTGTGCAGTGATTGTGAATGAACACAGTTTTGAGACTGAGTTGATAGACAATACCGTGTATTTTGCAGGCGACGGTGCTGCCAAATGTATGCCTCTGTGGTCGGGCAATGAAAATGCGCGGTTTTTGCCGGATGTGCTTCCTTCGGCAATATGGATGAACCCATTTGCACAAATTGCTTTTCAAACCGGAAATATTGAAAATCTCGCATATTTTGAACCCTTTTATTTAAAGGATTTTGTTGCAGGAATTCCAAAAGTAAAGGGTTTGTAATCAAATATTTTGTTCACAAGCCACCTTTTGTTGGTTTTCCTGCCTCGTTATTGCCTGATTTTCGCCGGGCCGTGTCCTGATTTTCAATAAAATTGTGCGGCAATATTGAATTTTAATCATTAATAGCAATTTTTTGATTTTTTTTAAATACTTATTTATGAGTTGTTTAAATATTCAAAAGATACATACAAGGCTATTTGTGAATTATTATTGAATAATAAATAAAAAAAAGATGGCTTAAATTGCATTTCAATGTGAAACAATCTATTTTTGTTACAAATTAAATTGCGATGAAATTTACTTCAAAACTCAATGAATTTGATGTGCTTGACCTGCTGAATGAATACCATTCAGAGCTCAGAAAATTGAAACATAAATTAAGCTTTGTAAAAGATAAGATAGAAGAGCTTGAGACTGAGTATGAGAAAATTCTCAAGAAAAAAGAGAAGCAGGCCGGTGAAAAAGCCGAAGTGATTGTCAAAGAGGAAGACCTAATTGGTCAGCCTGAATCTTCTTCAGAATCAGTTGATACGCCTGAAACAAGCAATAACGGCGATGCTGCCAAGGTTGCTGTGACGAAACCCGTGAAGGAGAAGAAAAGCAAGCCGGTGGCCAAAAAGGGAGGAAAGAAAAAGAAATCCAATGCCGGCCGCAAGCAGGAGCCGCCATCATTGTGGGATCAAATGATTCTGGATAGTGTTCTTGAAAAAGGAAAGCCTGCCATTAGCCGCGAAATTCTTGAGCGGATAACTGCCATGGCCACTGAAAAAGGTATTTATGAGGGCGAAGAAAAAACCAAAGTGAAACTGAATCAGTGCCTTGTAAAACTCACGGCAAGCAATAGAAAAGCACTCGTTAAAATTGCCTACAAGGGCCGCGGCCATGCCTATGCATTTCCAAAGTGGGTAAACAAGCAGGGCGAGTTGCTCGAAGCCTTCAAATTACCGGAATAACTCTTGTTATGATAAAAAAATAGCCCGGCTGTCTGTCGGGCTATTTTTTTGTTACAAGCCATAATAATCGCCACCGCCTTTTTCAGCCCTGCGAATGGCCGAGTTTTCCAAAACTTTTAGCTTCATCTCGTCGGTATAGCGATCCCAGTTTGCAATTTCCTCGACAGTTCTGTAACATCCAACACAAACATTGTCAGTGTCGTAAATGCAAATCAGCTGGCAAGGTGATTTTATTTTTTTCTTAAGCATTGTCAAATTTTAATAGGAAACAGCAAAGCGCGAAGATTGTTCGCTTTTCAATCACTTTCTTTTCAAAACTGCGATTCCCCTGGTTTTAGTACCAAACCACACATTGTTGTCGTTGTCAACCATGATGCTTGTTATCCACTTATCGGGTAAGCCGTTATCGGTGCTGAAAGTTTGCCATTTTGTTCCGTCGAACGAAGATGCTCCAAATGGAGTTCCAAACCACATTACCCCGTCCTGATCCTGGGCAATAGCATCCACACGGCTATAAATCAAGCCGTTTGACATTGAATAGTCAATAAACTGGCTGTAGTCAAAGTTTGATACGCCGGCGAGCGAACCAATCCACAGGCCTTTATCCTCGCTCGAAAACATGGAAACTACAAATCCGGCCTGGTTGTTTTCGGCCAAAAAAGTTTGCCAGTTTATTCCGTCGAAGCGCGAAATCCCATACTCGGTGCCAAACCATTTGTCGTTGGCAGCATCAATGCTTATCGAGCGCACAATATTGTGAACAAGCGCGAGTCCCTGGTCTTTTTCGTAATTTGTCCAGACCGAGCCGTTGAAAAAACTCACGCCATGTCCGGTTGCAAACCAGGGCTTGTTGTTTTTGTCAATGGCGATGTCATAAACGTAATCGTATGAGAGGCCATCCTGCTGGCTATAGGATTGCCATTGCCCGTTGAAAAAGCTCGAAACGCCAAACGGTGTTCCAAACCACACTTTCATATCGCTGCCAACAGCAAGGCTGTTCACCTGGTGATGGATCAGGCCCTGCGGAGTATTGTATTTTGTCCAGGTGTTTCCATCAAACATGGAGGCTCCAAATTCGGTTGCTACCCAAACATTGCCCGTGATGTCCATTGCCATATCGTTCACATTGTTGTCAATGAGTCCGTCCTTGGTAGCGTAGTATTTCCAGGTGTAATTATTAACAGGAACGTTGTCTTTATTGCACGACTGCATTATTACGAGGCTTAAAAGAACAAGAAAGACGAATCTGAAAATACTTTTCATGGCAATAGGATTAGTTATCAAGATTTAGTCTTATTCGGGATGCCACAATGTCTATGGCAACCTGATTGGCACCTCCCTGCGGAATAATAATGTCGGCAAAGCGTTTTGTAGGGTCAATAAACTGCAGGTGCATCGGTTT
>DISP01000181.1 GCA_002421995.1 Bacteroidales bacterium UBA6207
TGTGCCATGCGTATCTGATGATCAATAAGTTCCTGTGCTTTGATGACAGTTTCTGTTTTGATCTCAGTCAGTTTTTCCTTACTCGTCTGGCTCGATGTGATATCAATAAATACGCCGGCATACTGATCGTCTTCGGGCAAAACGTAGGCCACAAGGTGGCAGATCAGGTTGTAGCTGCCATAGTGCACCATTTGCCGGATCACTTTATCGTTTCCGGTGCTGAGTTTTTCAAACGGATCAGGATCAATAAGATAGCTAACCTTTTTTCCAAGCAAAGCATCCGAACAGCTGAACATTCCTTTGAAGGCCGGGTTCATGTGCAGTATTTTCAACTCTTTGCTCAACAGGATCAGACCGTTGGGATCGTGGTCTATCATGGTGTCGAACTTCTGCTCAGCCATCCGGCGCATAAATGGCACGCACATTTCAGGCTCAGCCATTCCATCCAACACAGCGATTGCTTTTTCGCGACAGCCGGCATAGCCACAGGCAGTACAATTGAGTTCGTCTTCAGGAGTATGCTTGCCAGTCATCTTCATCACCTCACGGATACGCTCCTCCGAAAAAGACTTTTGGGCTTTCGCCGGTGGCGCTTTAAAAGTCGTCTCCATTTGTTTGTAAACCGACAGCGTATCATCGGTTGTACCGGGATGCATCGTATTGTATGCCAGCACTTTGTTTCTGTCGAGTAACATATTGCCCGATCTGGAAGCAAAAGGTCCGTTCACACAACCGTTCTTGCAGAATAAAGGCTCAACCACCATCGTTTGAGCAGGGTCATCGGCCAATGCATCAAGCGCCGACTTCACCTCGCGGTAACCGCTCACGGCAACAATGTGATCGTGAAGAAGATCGGTTGACAAGCCCGCAGTCCGCAACAATCCGCCTTCGAGCGGAAAAAGACGCGCCACACCCGGAACAGCCTCATTGAAAGCACTTTCCTCGCATTGGTCAATATGGATATTTTTGAGTCTGAAAAGTTCGTCAAGCTCCTCAAAGGTGAGCACAGCATCAATGATGCCCGCATTGGAATCCCATTGTGCTTCGTCTTTTTTTGCTACACAAGGGCCTGCAAAAACTACTTTTCTGGCCGGTTGAGCGGTTTTAAGCAACCGTCCGTGCGCAATCATGGGAGAAACCACGCCCACCAAAGCAGAGGCGAGCGCCGGTGCTTTGTGCATTACAAAGCTCACAGCAGCCGGGCAGGCAGTGCAAATATGCGACTGGTCGGGCGATTGTTCAATGTGCTCCAGCGTAGCCATCGAAGTGTGCCATGCGCCAATGGCCGTCTCGGCAATGAAACTGAAACCCAGCATACGCAAAGCAGAGGGAAGCCTTTTTTGCTCCCACTCGCTGTAATAAACCACAAAAGAGGGCGCCAGACTCAGGGCTGGTTTCTCGCCCTCTTCAAGCATTTGAAGCACCTTTCCATAATCGGTTCGATAAGCCTTTGCATGTTGCGGACACACGGTGATGCATGTGCCACAGGCAATACAAAGATCGGCAACAACCTCAGCCTGACCATCTTTCATGCGGATGGCCTGCACCGGACAAACGCGGACGCAGCGGTAACAGTCGCGGCACTTGGCCCGTGAGGTATAAACAACCGGAAGCTTTTCTTTTGGACGGGCAGGATGAAGCATGATATATTTTTTTAAAAGATTTTAATTGGATCGGTGGTTCGGCGTTCAGCCAATCCGCGCTGCTACGCGGACTGACTGACAACCACAAAACCACGTTCAATTAATTCTAACCAAAATTCCCGTTATCTGACCGGCTGAGCCAGTCCAATTCTTTTTATTTCGCTATCAAGCAATGCTTTAGCTTTCTCAAATGTTGCGTGTTCCAACACTTTTTCATTCACCCGCAACACCGGTCCGCGATCGCAGCGCTCGAAACAGAAAGTAGCTTTCACATCAACCATATCCTCCTGACCTTCAAAGCCCACGATGTCCGAAAGTTTGTTGTCGGCAACATATTGACTCATTTTCTTCAGAAGATCCTGGGCACCACGCATATAACAATTTGTTCCGACACAAACATACAATTGGATTTTTGGCTCTTGTGTGTTTCGGATGGTAATCACCTGGTCGGTGATGCGTTTGCGCCCGTGGTAATGCGTATGCAGCAACTCATGTGCCTTGTGTCCGCCAATCTCACCTAAAGCCATCTGATACAGTTCCTTAACATAAGGGTTGTCCTGTGATTTATGCAATTCGAGTTGCTTGTCGGCATTGTACAAACCCTGCATACGTTTTTTTCTGAAATCAGGATCAAAGCTCACAGGTTGACCACCGCCAGCGATACAGCCACCCGGACAAGCCATGATCTCAATCAGGTCATAATGTTCTTCGCCCGCGATGATGCTGTCGCAAACCTTTCTGGCATTGGACAATGTGTGCGCAATGCCCAATCGCAGTTGAAGGCTGCCGAGTTTCATCTCGATGGTTCTGATGCCCTCCAGGCCGCGAGTCATCTTTAGATCGGTATCTATCAGCGTTTCTCCCGTAATTTTTTCGTAAGCGAACCTCAAAACCGCCTCGCTGACACCTCCGGTATTTCCAAAAATAACGCCTGCTCCGGTTTTAAATCCAAGTGGCAAATCAAACGACTCCGGTTTCAGCTTATTAAACTGCAAACCTGTCTCATGAATCATGCGTCCAAGCCCTTCTGTTGAAAGCACATGATCCACCTCGGCCATGCCTCCATGAATAAACTCTTCGCGCTTGGCTTCAAATTTCTTGGCTGTACAAGGCATAATGGATACAATCACAAGATTCTCAGGCTTGACATTGAGCAGTTTAGGCAACACTTCGCGGGCTACGCTGCCAAACATCTGCTGCGGCGATTTGCATGTGGACAGATTTGGCAAAAGCTCAGGATAATACTGTTCGGCAAATTTCACCCAGCTTGGACAACATGAAGTGAACTGAGGCAGGTTTTCGTTCTTCAGCTTTCTCTTGATGAACTCTGTTGCTTCCTCAACCACAGTAAGGTCGGCAGCAAAAGAGGTGTCATACACCTGGTCAAAGCCCATACGTTTCAGCGCTGCAACAATTTGCCCGGTGGAAATTGTTCCGGCTTCCATGCCAAAACCCTCGCCTAAGGCTACACGCACAGCAGGTGCGAGCTGAGCCACTACATACTTTTCCGGATTGTGAATGGCTTTCCAAACCTCTTCGGTCTCCGGTTTCGGAACGAGCGCTCCCACCGGACAAACCGATACACACTGACCGCAATAGACGCATTCCACATCATTCAGGCTCTTGTTGAATGCCGGTCCGACAATGGTTTTGGCTCCGCGGTTTACGAAATCAATGGCACCTACGGCCTGCATCTCCTTGCATGCCCGTACACAGTCGCCACAAAGCACACATTTGTTCGGATCATGAATGATTGACCACGAATGGTTGTCTATCGGCGCAATTTTGTCCGTTTTTTTGAAGCGCACTTTCGTAACACCGAGTCTTCGTGTCAGGTCTTGAAGCTTGCAATTGTTTGATCTGGCGCAGCTTGGACAGCTGATGTCATGATTTGCAAGCAGCAACTCCAGGTTAACTTTGCGAATCTGACGCACTTCGGCAGTGTTTGTTTTGACAACCATTCCAGCCGAAGGCTTAATAGAACAAGTGGCCTGAATGCCCATTCCCTCAATGTCGCAGATGCAAAGACGGCAAGCTCCGTAAGTACTCAAATGCGAGTGATAGCAAAATGTTGGCAATTCAATGTCGGCTTTTCGAATCATTTCAAGGAGGTTTTTTTCTCCTTCAATCGGGATCATCATCCCGTCTATATTGACCATTTCTTTAGTTTCCATGGATTTCTTATTTTTTTGTGGTTAAAAACCAGCAATTTCTTTTCTCGGACTTAGTGTATGATTTTGACACTATCAATTAAAACCCAGAACGGCATCAAATTTGCAGACTTCGAAGCAAACACCACACTTTGTACATACTTCAGGATCAATTACATGCAGCTGCTTTTTCTCACCGCTGATAGCGCCAACCGGACATTTTCTTGCACAGGCCGTGCAACCGATACACTTTTCAGCGTCTATGCTGATGCTCCGCAGCGCCTTGCAGTTGTTGGTGCGGCAGCGCTTGTCGTTGATATGTTCGAGGTATTCGTCTTTGAACTTAACAATTGTCGAAAGCACAGGGCTTGGCGCTGTTTTGCCCAGACCACACAGCGAAGCCAGCTTTACGACTTTTCCAACCTCCTCCAACAATTCGAATGTTTCCATTGTGGCACGCCCTTCAATGATGTCATCGAGCAAGGCCAGCATTTGCTTGGTGCCTTCGCGACAGGGAACACATTTTCCGCAGCTCTCGCTTTGAGTGAAGTTCATAAAAAAGCGGGCTATCTGCACCATGCACGATTGTTTGTTCATCACCACTAATCCGCCTGAGCCAACCATAGCCCCTTTTGCAATCAGGTTGTCATAATCGAGCGGAAGGTCGAGGTCTTCCTCTGTGAGACAGCCTCCCGACGGACCGCCAATCTGTACTGCTTTGAAACCTTCGCCGGTCACTTTTCCATCATCGTCAGTCACTCCGCCACCAATGTTATATACAATTTCGCGGAGTGTTGTTCCAAAAGGCACCTCGATGAGGCCCGTATTTGCGACATGCCCGGTGAGCGCGAAAGTTTTGGTTCCCTTTGAGCCGACAGTGCCGTACTGGTTAAACCAGCTTGCCCCGTTACGGATGATCAACGGCACAGCAGCGAGTGTTTCAACATTGTTGATAACCGTTGGTTTGCCAAACAATCCTTTTTGAGCCGGAAACGGCGGCTTGGGCATGGGCATTCCGCGCTTACCTTCGATTGAGGCCATCAATGCTGTTTCTTCACCACAAACAAAGGCACCTGCACCCTCCATCACATGGATATGCATATTTTGCCCGCTGCCAAAAACATTTTCACCCAAAACGCCAGCATCCATTGCATCTTCGATAGCTTTTCGCATTCTTTTGACAGCAAGCGGATACTCAAGGCGGACATACACATACGCTTCGTCAGCGCCAATCGCGCGCGCAGCAATCATCATGCCTTCGAGTACGCGGTGCGGATTTCCTTCCATGAGGCTGCGATCCATAAAGGCGCCCGGGTCGCCCTCATCGCCGTTGCAGATAACATATTTCTTTTCGCTTTGTTCCACCCGCGTAAGCTGCCATTTGCGGCCTGTCGGGAAACCACCACCACCGCGTCCGCGTAAACCTGATGCGATAATTTCTTCGCAGATTTCCACATCAGCCATTTGCGTATATGCTTTAAAAGCAGCCTGATAACCACTGTGAGCAATGTATTCGCGAATGTTTTCCGGATCAACATGCCCACACTCACCCAAAACGAGGCGGTTTTGGCGCTTGTAAAACGGGATATCGAGTTGTCCTTTGTTGTGTTCGCCGGTAACAGGATTTACATACATCAACCTGTCAATGACCTCGGTGTGAAGAATAGATTTTTCAACGATCTCGGCTGCGTCTTCAGGCTTCACTTTCACATACATTGTTTCGTCAGGAAGAATGTTAACCAATGGTCCCTGCGCACAAAAACCCTGACAACCGCTGCCTGTGATCTGTATTTCCCTGCAATCATGCCGGTCGAGCACCACTTCGGTAAACAGCTGCATCCCGGCGTCTTCAATGGCTTTTTCGAGAGCTTTATGCACTGCCAGCGCTCCATTGGCAATGCAACCTGTTCCGGCACACACCACAATACGTTTGAAAATATGCGCGGCTGCCTCGTTGTATTTTTGTTTGATCTCATTGAGATCTGTTGTGATCATTGTTTCCATTGTCGCCAAATTATTCGTTAACTGTTTCGGGTTGAGACTCCAGTTCAACAATCGCATTGATGATTTCATCGCAACGCTTGCTATTCACTTCGCCATACACTTTCTCATTGACAACCATCACCGGTGCCAGACCACAGGCGCCCAAACAACTCACAGCTTCGATGGTAAACATCATGTCATCGGTTGTATGTTTTTCCGGATTCAACCTGAGTTTTTTATACAAAGCATCAAGCAGCTTTGAGCTTCCTTTCACATGACAGGCTGTGCCATCGCACACCTTAACCACATATTTTCCTTTTGCTTCGAGCGAGAAGTGGGCATAAAAAGTTGCAACACCATACACCTCAGCCACAGGCATGTCGAGGGCTGTCGCCACATAGGTGAGTACCTGAGGAGGCAAAAACCTGTAGGCATCCTGAATCTGTTGCAGGATTGGAATGAGCCTTGCTCTGTCATGATTGTTTCGCTCGATGATCTCGATCACCTGCTGAAACTGACGTAAATTTTTATTGGGTTCTGTAATCACGGTAGTTTATTTTTTGGGCATTGCCCCGATTATCCATTTTTTTGTTGTCCAAGCTTATTGATGATTACCGCCAGATTGGCATAAATATGTGTGTCCTGAACGATGATTTGTTCAGGCACCCTCAACGCGACTGGTGCGAAATTCCAAATTGCTTTGATGCCCCAGGCAACCATGAGGTCGGCAACAGGCTGTGCTGCACCTGCCGGCGTTGTGATGATACCAATGCTGATATGCAGCCTCGAAGCCAGGTCATGAAACTTTTCTAAGCTAAAAACAGGAACGCCTTGAATGTCCGTCCCAAACTTACGCTTGTCGGTATCAAAAGCCGCAACAATCTTCATCCCGGCTTCCCGAAATCCCTGGTATTGTATCAATGCACTTCCAAGAAACCCTGCCCCAACCAAAAAAGCTTCGTGTTTGCGGTTATAACCTAAAAATTCTTCCAAAGCAAACTGCAGCTCCTCTGTTGAAAAGCCAACACGTGTCTTACCGGTCACACCGGTATAGGCCATATCCTTCACAACCTGTGTTGGATCGAGGTTAAGAACGCGTGCAATGGCAGGCGCCGACACATATACTTCTCCCTTCTCGCGCATTGACCGTACAAGATGCAAGTATTGAGGCATCCTCCTGACGCTGGGCTCCGGAACCGGCTGAAGCTTTTTACTGATTGTTTCCTGAACTGTTTCCATGATCAATAATTCTGCTGCAAAAATACGAAAAGCAAATATCTATTAAGGATATTTTTCTTTAAAAACTGTAATATATATTCAATCTAAATAAATCTATCAATCAAATAATAAAAGAAAATTACATTTATATATTTTATTTACAATTACTTAGATTGTAAAAGAATACTCTTACAAAAAAATAACCAAACAGTTCAAGGTACCATATATAAAGAATTTATTCACTATTAATCAAGCTTTCTACGGGCCTTAGCGTTCTTTCTTTTGAGCAATTATCACCATATCAAAGTTTTTAACAGATAAGCGCTTCCTGTTTTAGGCGTAAACTTATCTTTGCATATCGAAAATCAATGGTAATTTTTCGGATGATATTAAAAAGGTCACTTTTTCTGGTTTTTTTGTTGGCAACAGCTTTCCCGCTTTTTGCCACACATCAGCGTGCGGCCGAAATTACCTACCGATGGATACAAGGCCTGACCTACGAGGTGACAATAACGATGTACACCTACACACCAAGTCCGGCCGATGACATAAGAACCACACTACCAATCATATGGGGTGATAACACCGAAAGTGAAATTCCCAGGGTAACATTTCAGGCCTTGCCTGAGAACTATACCCTGAATGTGTACCGTATGAACCATACTTTTCCGGGTAATGGCAGCTACACCATCTCGGTTGAAGATCCGAACAGAAATTTCGGTGTCGTAAACATTCCCAACTCAGTGAATGTGCCGATCTATGTTGAAAGCAAATTGATCATCAACCCATTTTTAGGCACAAACAACTCGGTTCAGTTGCTCAACGCACCTGTTGATCAGGGTTGTGTCGGGAAAATGTATGTACACAACCCTTCTGCCTTTGATCCCGATGGCGACAGTCTGAGCTTTCAACTCGTAAACTGTAGGGGAAGTCAGGGACTCGAAGTCCCCGGCTACACCACGCCTTTAGCCTCCACAAGTTTTGCAATTGATGCGGTGACCGGCGACCTGACGTGGAACACCCCTGTATTGCAGGGCGAATACAATGTGGCCTTTGAAATCACTGAATGGCGAAACGGCACAAAAATAGGATCGGTTGTACGGGATATGCAAATTCTTATTGGCGCCTGCAACAACAACCCTCCCGTTATTGAACTCAGTGACTACCATTGCATTGTTGCCGGTAATACGCTTAGCTTTGATGTATCGGCCAGCGATCCCGATAACAATACCGTTACACTTACAGCCACCGGAGCTCCTTTCGAGGTACAAAACCAGGCTTCTATCGTTCCGGATCCTGCCACTGGCACACCAACAGCTACGACCACCTTCTACTGGACTACGCGATGTGAAAACATCAACAAAAACCTCTATATCACACTTTTCAAAGCAAAAGATAACCATCCGGAAGTGAGCCTAACCACTTTCAAAAGCACTGCCATCCAAGTGATTGCGCCGGCTATCGAAGATTTGCAATCAGTTTCTTCCGGTAACGGCATCAATCTGAGCTGGCAAAATCCGCTTTGCGAAAACTTAGCTGGTTATTATATCTACAGGCGCAGAGGCAGCTCCGGCTTCGTGCCATCCGAATGCCAGACAGGCGTTCCGGCCTCAATGGGTTATACGCGCATTGCAACGCTCAACGATCCCGCATTACGCAGTTTCAGAGACGATGACAACGGACAGGGTCTTGTTCCGGGTATCAGCTGGTGCTATCTGATCACCAGTTTTTTTGCTGACGGTTCGGAAAGCAAGGCAAGCAACGAAAGTTGTGCAGCACTCAAACGCGACCTGCCGGTGATGACACATGTGAGCAACGACAGCCTCGACCTCAGCAGCGGAAAAGTGCTGCTGGCATGGGCGCCGCCAACCGAACTGGATATGAATCAGTATCCCGGCCCCTACCGCTATGAGGTAAAAAGAATGGAAACACCTGATCCTGTGGTAGTTTTCACGGGCATTGGACTCAACGACACGCTTTGCACTGATCACACAATCAATCTTAATACCATCAATAAAGCTGCAACTTATGTAGTTACACTCAGTAGCGAAAGCGTGGGACTGATCGGCAGCAGCAAACCGGCATCTTCGGTGTTTCTTACTTTAACACCAACTGATAAAGCACTGCAACTGAAATGGAACAAAGACGTTCCCTGGCGTATTGACAGCACTGAAATTTACAGGAAAACCGGATCAGCATTCGTGAAAAAAGGCAGCAGCACAGAAACTGCTTTTCTTGATACTGGACTCGAAAACGGTGAGTCATATACCTATTATGTAAAGACTTTTGGAAGCTATTCCACCACAGGTTTTCTCACACCAATAATCAACTTTTCGCAAATTGTGAGCGGGGTGCCACAGGATGTGGTTGCTCCCTGTCCGCCAAAGATTGCAGTAGAAACTGATTGCAGTGCTATCACGAACCTCATCACCATCAGCACCACGAACGACAGCTGCGACAGTGATATCCGCGACTATCAGATATACTTCAGCCCGAACAAAGCCAACTTCAGCCAGATAGCAACAGTTTCTGCAAACAATGCCTTTTTTCTGCATCAAGGCCTGGAAGTTGTTACAGGCTGCTATTATGTGACAGCCACCGACACCAACAACAATGTTTCGCAGGCCTCTGAAATCAGCTGTGTTGACTGGGATAGCTGCCCTTTGTATGAGTTGCCCAATGTTTTCACGCCCAACGGCGATCAATACAACGACACATTTATCCCGCTGAACTACCCCTCAACAAATCCAAAAGCCAATGTTGAACGCATTGAGCTGGTTATTTTCACGCGTTGGGGAAACACTGTTTTCCAAACCAATGATCCGCTGATCAACTGGGATGGAAAAAATCAAACCACAGGAATTGACTGCGCTGACGGCACCTATTTTTATAAATGTAAGGTCTTTTTCCAATCGCTCGATGGTGAAATTGAGCATCAACTGCAAGGAAGCATCACAATAATTCGTTGATTAGCAAGAAAAAAAATAATCGAATGCACGAACTTTCAATAGCTATTCAAATTGCCGAAATAATAACCGAAGAGGCTGCAAAAGCTGAAGCATTGACGGTTACAAAAGTTATTCTGGAAATAGGCTCGCTTTCCGGCATCGAAGCCGATGCTATTGAGTTGGCTGTTCCCGAGGCATTCCGGAATACAATTTGCGAAAATGCAGCTGTTGAATATCACTACATCAAGGCAAGGGCGGTTTGCGAAAGCTGCTGCAATGAGTTTGATCCTATTGACCACTATAAAATTTGCCCGTTCTGCAACAGCCTTTACACCAGTTTTTTAAAAGGCAAAGAACTGAATATTAAATCCTTTGATATCGTAAAACCTTAAAAATAATCATTATGTGTGGAACATGCGGATGTGGCGATGACGACCATATCACCTATCATAAACCAAACGAAGAAAATCAGGAACACAGCCACCTGCACCATCATGGACCCGTGGCCCATACGCACTTTCACAGGCACGACGATTATCAGCTGAGTCTTCACCAGCATCAGGGACACAGCCATGATCACAGCCATGATCACGAACATACGCACGACCATCCTCATGACCATACGCATGATCATACCCATCTAACAACAACTCAAACGGTTCAAATACAACGCAATATACTTTCAAAAAACGAGCTTGAGGCTGCCCGAAACCGCGGATACTTTGACGCATTGAAAGTGGTTGCCCTAAACTTAGTCAGCTCTCCGGGTTCAGGAAAAACCTCCATTCTCGAACGAACGATTACAGAAAAAGGCCGGGAATTGAATTGCTTTGTAATCGAGGGCGATCAGCAAACAATGAACGACGCCCAAAGAATCGAAAAAGCTGGCGCTCCTGTCATTCAAATAAATACAGGAAATGGTTGTCACCTCGATGCTATCATGATCGGAAAAGCCCTCAGACAGCTTAATATGAGCACAAACAGCACTTTATTTATCGAAAATGTTGGCAACCTTGTTTGTCCGGCCCTTTTCGATCTTGGCGAGTCAAAACGTGTTGTGATCATCAGTGTTACCGAAGGTGAAGACAAACCTGCCAAATACCCGAATATGTTTGAGACTTCACACCTTTGTCTGATAAACAAAGTGGACCTGCTACCGTATCTTGATTTCGACATGGAAAAATTCCTCAATATCGCCAAAACTGTCAACCCCATGCTGCAGTTCATACCGATCAGCGCCAAAACAGGCGAAGGTTTTGACCAATGGTATGCATGGATTTCGCAACAAGGCGTTGAATAGGGATTGGTGATTTACTTTCATCTTATTGATTTTATGTGTTTTACGTCGCATTCTATCTTTGTGTAGCGTTTATAACAACAGTGATATTAACTAACAGTGTTAAAAAAATAACAAAATTCTTGCGTTTTTTGCCACATGATGTTTATTTTTGTTGATTCGTAAGTTCAAACCAAATAGCTAAATGTCAGCATGAAGCATCTTCCACACAAAACGATTGAGCGTCTAAGTCAATACCGCAGGGCTTTATTAATTTGTCTCGACAAAGGACAAACGCATATTTACTCGCACGAAATTGCTAAGATTCAGCATATTACAGCTGTTCAGGTTCGTCGCGATCTGATGCTTATTGGTTATACAGGAACTTTGCGCAAAGGGTATAATGTTAAAGAATTGATTGATCTTATCGGCGAAATCATTGACTCACAGGAAGGCATCAATGTTGCCATCATTGGCATGGGAAATCTTGGCCGCGCCCTGATTAATTATTTTGCGGGCAAACGCTCTCACCTGAAGATTGTTGCAAGTTTTGACATCAACCCTGACAAAATCGGCAACATCATGTCGGGAGTTCCCTGCTATTCTTCGGATGACATGGCAAAAATTATTGCTGAAAAGAATATCAAAGTTGGTATCATGACAGTGCCGGCCGAATTTGCAAGTCAAACCACAGAAGCTTTGGTAAAAGCCGGCATCAAAGGCATCCTCAATTACACCCCCAAACCGGTCACCGTTCCCAAAGAGGTTCATCTGGAGGAGTATGATATGATTACCTCGCTCGAAAAGGTTGCTTTTTATGTGAAACTCAACGAAAAAGA
>DISP01000095.1 GCA_002421995.1 Bacteroidales bacterium UBA6207
TTTTGCCAGAAGCAGGTAACGTTTTTGTCGCTTCCTGAAATTGCTTGACAGTTTTACGATAAAAAACTGTTATTAGATGTAAAAATAAATCATTTTTCTGAGATTTGGATCATTGACGTATTATTTCCGCTTCATCTGAATCGTTGATCCCTATTTACGGTTTTGATTATGAGCAATCCGCAATGTGTTGCACGAAGCCAAGCGCAAAGCCGGTGTTACCACACGGGGCTCGGTGCACACACTGCGGCATTCGTTTGCCACGCATTTGCTCGAAAACGGCACCGACCTGCGGTATATACAGGAATTACTGGGACATGAAAGCCTAAGACCACTGAAATACACACCCATGTAAGCACCTTAAATCTTTCAAAAATTACCAGTCCGGGCGATTTGATAAAAATTTAATCCAATCATTTCAAACAAATGAAAAAAGCTTTAATTTTGAAATGCTAAACGCCATACCATGAGATTCATGAATCTAAAATTAGGTCACAAATACCTGGTAAACAATTATTTGAATTCGAGTCCAAGTTTAGACAAAGTGGAAATAAATGCCATAGGGGTGCGTTTAGCAAGTAGTAACCACAATTGAAAATGAAAAAACTGTCATATATCTTTCTCATCGTACTACTGATCTCTTGTAAGAAAGATGAACCAGCAAATCAAACTGCGTACACATACTTAAATCCGACCCTTAAAAGTGATTATTCATTTCATGAAGGTTCTTATTGGGTTTATCAAGATCAAGCAATGAATGAGGACAGTATTGTTCTTAAAAATTTTGAGACCGGATTCACTTCAACTTGTCCAGACAACGTTTGTGATAGGAGAGAATTCATTAAACTAAATTTTGAAAACATCACGCAAGGACTAACCTACAATCATTATTTGATGTCTAACTTTATTAGATACAATGGGGGAGGCGCCTGGGGACAAAACGGTCAGCCTATTTTTATTTTAGACAGAAATGAAGAGTATGAATTTAACGGACTTATTGTAGGTGAAAGTATTGATAGCCTTATTGTTTTGAACGAGACCTTTTATGATATTAAAAAGATGAGCATAATTTCTGACAAGCAGTATCAGGTTGAATTTGATTACGACATGGATTTTTATTTTTCACCATCAATCGGAGTAGTCAAGTTCATAGAATATGACACATTGAGTGGCGTAAAAATTTGGGAATTAAAAAACTTTAATATTGAATAATAACGGTGGTTAATAATCAGGAGTTCATGTGGTCGGAACGACCATCAGTGCCACAGCCCGAAAACTCGCTGTTATTATCTGGAACATGGTGGTGAAAGGTGTGCCCTGGAGCAACCCGGAAGGATATCTCTTTTTAGACCAAAAAAGAAAACTTGGTTTGGTAAAGCACATTCAGAAACAAATTGATAAATTTGCCATTACTGCCGATGATCTGCAGATTATTAAAATGTAAATAACTCAATATCAATATGTTAGAATATCGTTAGTCAGAATTTTAAAAACACACACACGATGACAGAAATTCAGACCAAAATAGAAGAGATTCGATTACTATTTAATGATAGGGTAGAGCATTTCGAATATTCGCGGAATGCTAATATTCCATTTAAGGTTCATTCTTTTATTGAAATTATGAATTTAAGAATGTTGGATTTTTGTGAAGCAAGTTATTTGCTTATAAATAGCAATCATATAATTCCATCTTTGACTCTAATTCGTGCACTTTTTGAGAATGTTGCTGTTGCTTACAGGATATCATCCGCTATTGACAAGTCTCTACACTCAAATAAATTGACTGAAGATTTTGATGATTTAATCACAAAGATTTCATTGGGTACAAGATATGATAGCGATGTGAGTGCCATCAATATAATGACAAATATTGAAAAGCTTGATAAAAAGTATAATGGAATGCATAAATTCTATGAAGATTTGTGCGAATTTGTTCATCCAAATTGGGATGGTGTTGAAGGTAGTTATTCTGAGCTTTTTGAAAAGAACAGATATACAGATATTTTTAAAGTGTTTACGATAGAACATCCTTTATTTAAATGGTTTGAAAGTTGCCTTTTACTGTGTATGAGCGTATATATTGATAACTCTCAAAATATAAAAGCTAATCTTCCATCGTTTACTGTTTTATGTGAATCTGAAATTGCGAATAAATGAATGACGACTTGATTTATCGAGACTTTGAGTATGCCAATTCCTTTAAATTAGGTGAATTGACAGGACAAAAAATTATTCAGGCGGTAAAGGAAAAAAATATTGAAGAAATTAAAAGATTAATGAAATTGCCAGTTGATGAAGGTGGTCTTATTCTTTTAAGATTGACAGCAAAAGATAAAAATGGCAAAACGGCTAAAGAGCTTGCATTGGATTCTGAAAACAAAGAAATTATTGACTTATTTGAATAAAAAAAACGCCCTATAATAATCAGGAGTTCATGTGGTCGGAACGACCCAGCATGAACTCCCGGTTGAACGAACCCCCATACGTGTAATTTTGGTTATGGAAATTGGAAGCTGCTTTCAGGCAAAAACCGATGCTGAGCTTGCCAAAGCAAAGAAAACACGGAATGTCAAGCGCATTCAGAAAAAAATCACTAAATTTGCCATTACTGTTGATGATCTGCAGATTATTAAAATGTAAATTACTCAATATCATTATGTTAGAATATCGTTAGTCAGAAGCAAAAAAACGACACACACAGATAAACAGATAATAATATGACAGAATTTTGGGAGACAAGCTTTAGAGATAAACAAGAAATGTGGGGCTGGGAACCAGCTGATTCCGCAACAGATGCTTTAGAATTATTTAAAAAATACGGATTAAATAAAATCTTAATTCCTGGATTTGGTTACGGTAGAAATGCAAAGATTTTTAATGACCAAGGATTCAAGGTTACAGGGATTGAGATTTCTGAAACTGCAATTGATTTAGCACAAAAACACTTTGGAGATAGTATAAAAGTATATCATGGTTCTGTCAGTTTAATGCCGTTTGACAAAGAATTATATGATGGAATACTCTGTTATAGTTTAATCCATTTATTAAACGAAAACGAACGACTAAAACTGATTGATGATTGTTATAATCAACTTAAGCCTAATGGATATATGGTCTTTGTGACAATTTCAAAAATGGACTTTAGATTTGGTCAAGGAAAAGAAATAAGCAAAGATACATTTGAGCCATGGGCTGGACTTACTTTATACTTTTATGATTCAGATTCAATTAAATCTGATTTTGGCAAATATGGATTGATAGATGCCGAAATAATTAATGAACCAAAAGTGGACTCGGGAGATAAACCCTCACAAAGATTTTGGTATATCGTTTGTAAAAAAGGGGAATAAGTTTACTGTCATTGCTGACGCTGTTTGAATCCTGAACTCAAAACCTTATTCAAATCATCAAAAATACCACCCCAGCTGCAAACTCCACTGCTTGCTGTTTTGGTTGTTGTGGCCTTGCCTGGAATTGGGGCTGAGCAAATATTCAAAACTGCTTTGAATGCTCAGGATGTTGTTGCCAAACCACCTGCCTTCAACACCCAGCGACAATATGCTTCCTGCCTTGAATCTCCTTATTGATCTCAAATAATACCTCTCGAAAAATAAATCATGGTAATCCGGATTACTGTGCAGCAGTATTTTGGTTGTGAAACCGACCCCAAAAACAAAGGAGGTGTTTTTCGTCTTCACAAAATCGTAGGCAATTTGAAACGGAATCTTCAAATCTACCAATTCAAGCTTCGGGAAGATGCTGTCGCCGGCCGGATGATAGCCGCTAAAATCATATCGAACCCCTTCATAAATAATATAATACGAATCTTTGTCAATGGGTGTAAAATGCTGCGGAGCAAAATTGAACGCTGTATAAATCCCCGATTTCAGCTTGAAACGCCTGCTGTTGTGCAGAAAATCGGTGAGCATCATATTCAGTCCAATCTGATAGGCCTCGCTGTAATCACTTTTCAAGTAATTGCCAATTTTAAGATTAACCGCCGATATTGCAAACGCAGGGCCAATATGAAACTTCGCTTTGGGCACCTTGCTTTCATAAACGATGCAATTGCCCGTGTCGCAAACACTGTTGTGGTAGTCTTTGGCCAGGCCGATGAGCGACCGGTGCGAAAGCTTCAGCCGGTCAATTTCTTTTCCGGTCTCAGGACTGTCGTTCATCATCACATGCAGCAGTCCTTTGTATCTGCCTGGTCGTGTGTATGATTTATGTTTCTCGTGGTATATCTTTTCGTCAGAAATAAGCTCAACCAGCACTCCTTGCTCTTTCTCAACATAATAATGCTCAACAACATCGTAATAATAATAGACACTTGCGATGCCTTTGACTAAAAACTCCATGAATCGTTTTTTCTGAATGCCGGTGCCGGAAGGGAGCAAGCGCGAAACATAATACCTTCCATCGCTGAACATGAAAGCCTCGGTATCATCCGGCGTAAAAACACGTGTATCCCCGTCGTTCGTTGCCTTGAAAACACATTTTTGCATGGTTGATCGGCCGTCGGAAATCTGCACATAGCCTTGCAGCGTGTCGCCGTTCAGCATAAAAACCAGGGCCGGAGCAAATTCCTCCTGGGCCACCACATTGTTTTGCCAAAATAAAACCAAAACGAAAAAAAACAGGACGAATGGGAATTTCATAACATTTATTGCTGGTTTGTTTCCAGGCATTTTGCAAGATAAGCGACAGCATTACCGCGGTCATGCTCAACCTACATCAGCCTTATATTTCTTTTATGCAAATTTAATTTTTTTTGATTACGGCCAACCCCGTCAGCGTATTCTCTGTCGAACAACAGTTTTATAACTCCCCACCGGGTTGTTTATCATCACCAGGTAGTAGATAAAACCGTTGTCAAGCCTGACTTTTGATGCGATCTTAAGCCGGTTTTTTGCCAGCATCTCACCATTCAGTGTATTGATTTCATGGAGCCTGCCTTTGAATTCGATGTAAACTTTAGAATTGGTGTTGTCAATGATCAGTTCATCATTCCATATCGAAGAAGTAAGACGCTCGTTGAGCCTCACACCGCCTTTTTTTTCCAAGCTCGTATCATCATAAAAATCAATGCTGCCCTCATTGTAGTTGAAATGAAATATGGTGTCGGAAAAATGAAAAATAGTCTCCCTGAAAGGCCTGTACATAAACTCGCTTTCAAACTTGAAAGCATCATCTTCGCGTATTGCCAATGGCGGATGTTTTGCATTAAACTGCAACGACTGCATGAGTTTACCATACCTTCCAAACTGATTCTTCTGAATAAAATACTGCCTTGTTGTTTTCTCAACATCAATGCCGAAAAACGTATGTGCGTATCCCTGATTGGTGATATGTTCAAAAAAAAGGAAATTTCCGCTCTTGAAAAGACAATGATCCATTATATCGTGAAAGCGCTCAAGCTCCACTTCACAGCATATCGCCCATGTGGTATCGTTTTGAACGATCTGATAGGCTGCGTTTTTTGTCAAAACATGGCAATTGTTCAAACAATCCCTGAACAATCCGAGGGCTTTTATGGTGTCGTTGAGCCGTATCTCAGCCTTCTTCATCAGCTTCTCGTCCATAATCACCACATGGTAGCCTGACATGTCATCGTAATATCCAACAGAAAAAATCAGCTTGTTGCACAGCTCAAAATCTATTGCAAAAAAATAGTTTGGAAGCAGTTTCACCGTGGCTTCCGACAAAACCGACACCTCATCGAGCAACTTAATACGTGGCTCGAGCAAAATTGTTAGTGTATCGTCAGAAGCTGCATTGATTGTGACATTCTTCTCGAAGTACGAAACATGCGAAACGCTCAATGTTGCCGGAAAGGCTGCAATCTGCAGTCGCGCATAGCCGTTTTTCTGCGTCGCAGCACCTTTTGAACTGCTGTTGACAACGATATTTACATTTGAAATTCCCTCTCCGCTTTGCTTGTCGAGCACCACAACCGAAACATCACTATTGTTAAAGTACTGACCTTTAGTATTTTGACTCACACATAAAAATATCACGAGTGACAAAATGAATAGTGGGTAATATTAAGATGTGTTTTTCATTGCAGCACAAATATACTACTACGGGAAACAAAATCAAACGGTTTTATAGCTGCAATTTGAATTTTTTCAGGATGCAGAAATGCTCCTCTCACCGAAAGCATTCAGTATGGAAAGAACAGGAAATCAGCGCAAGCAATTTGCAGTGTGCCAATTGAAACCGGAGTTCAAAGCAATGTGCCCTGTCAGAGCTCCACTTCGGGTTTTTTTTCGCCGGACTGAGCCAGGTCAATAGACTCAAGCAATTGGGTGAGTTCTTTTTTTCGCTCTCCAACCATAGCCATGTAAGCCTGCATATTTTTGCTTTCGACAGGTTTAGCCGGTGGCGATTCTACAGTGAGGGGATTCACGGGTTGATTGTTTTTAAAAAACCTGAAATCCAGGTGCGGACCTGTCGCCAGACCTGTACTACCCACATAACCAATCAGATCGCCTTGCGAAACCCGTGATCCTTCGCGGATGCCGGCGGCAAACTTCTGCAGGTGCATATAGGCTGTGGTGTAGGTGCTGTTGTGCTTGATATAGAGAAAGTTGCCTGCACCTCCACCCTGGAATCCTTTGCGCGTGACTGTTCCCTGCCCGATGGCATAGACTGGCGTGCCGGCAGGTGCAGCGTAGTCAACACCGTGGTGCGGACGGGCATATTTCAACACCGGATGAAAGCGGCTGTTGGAAAAATGACTGCTGATGCGGCTGTACTTCAATGGCGCTTTCAAAAAAGCACGTTGCAGGCTTTGGCCTTCCTGATCGAAATAATCACCTTCGCCATCCTGCTCAAAATAAAAAGCGAACTGGTCTTTTCCCATGTGGTTGAAACGGGCCGAAAGAATCCTTCCAACCCCAAAAGGAACACCATCAATGTATTTTCGTTCATACATCACCTCGAAGCGATCGTTCTTCTGAATGCCGAAAAAATCCACTGTCCAGGCATACACATCCGACATCTTTATGGCAAGGTCGGCATCATAGCCGTTTCCAACCATCGCGTTCCACAACGAGGAAGTGATGATGCCGTGTGCCGATTCAACCCTGGTTTCCACGGGTTTGCTTCCGCGATAGGCAAACAGCGAGTCGCCCAGACCATAAACTACATAGTCCGAAGGATTGATTTCATAGACAAAATAAAGGGGTTTGCGCAACGAATCCTTGTCGAGCATCACAAAATAGTTGTTCCCTGCTTTGATTCGCTTCACATCAAAAGTTGATCTGAAATTTTTGGCTAAAAACTCAATCTTTTCATATTCAACATTATACTGCATCAGGATGTCGGTCAAAAACTGGTTTTTACCAATGCGGTGCTGCTTCACCTCGAGCGAATCAATCTGAATATCGAAAAGATAGCGGGGCTCGGGTCTGGTTTCCTCAACCACTTCAACGGTTTTGTTTCCTGATTCGCAGGAAAACATGAAAACAGAAAAGAGCAATACAAGAATACGCAGTCCGCGTGATAAAAACTTCAGGGAAACATCTCTCATTCAATCAAATATTGTCCGCCTGCTCAACAGAGTCAGAACGAAAATTAACAAACAACCTCTTTTGCAAAAATAAAGATTTAGTTAAATAAGTGCATACTTCGTTGCAAACATGCAAAAAAAAAGACCGCTGAGGGTCTTTTTTGTGCAACAAATCTTTGATTTACATCTGTTTCATGGTATGGCTGCGTCCTGCATGAAAAGCTTTCAGGTTGAGCTCAACCACATCTTTGCCTTTGGAGGCAAAAATCTTTTCAACAGCATTTTCAATTGCAGAGGGTTTCATCCCCAGCAATGGAGCTGCAGCTCCCAGAATGACCATATTGGCTGCTTTCATGCTGCCACATTCCTTGGCAACGGCATCAGCATCAAGTGTAACATAATGATGTTGTTTCCATATCTCCTTCAATATCAATTCCATATCCGGATAATCCGGAATATTCACAAATGGATTGATGCTTGTGATAATCCAGCCTGTGCGGCTCAGCATGGGCAGGTAGCGCAGTGATTCCATTGGCTCAACCGAAATGATAAGGTCGGCACTTCCCTCGGGAATGAGGTCAGAAGCCACGGCTGTTGACGCTATGCGCAGATGCGATTGAACGGCTCCTCCCCTTTGGCTCATTCCGTGCACCTCGGCTTGCTTCAGGTACAATCCCTCATCAAGGGCTGCAGTGCCGATGCATGCTGCAATACTCAATATTCCCTGTCCGCCAACGCCGGCTAAAATGATATCTTTTTTCATGTGGGCATTCTCTTTTATTGTGTTATTTCCAGTTCCTTCATCTTGGCCTTCTGACGCAGTTTTCTCCCAAGTGTCTGAATACATTCGCGCCGGGGAATGATCACCGAAACACCATTGTAAGCCAACTCTTTGCGAATGATTTCGATGTTCTCCTCATGGTGTTTTTTGAGCGGTTTGATCACAAGAATATGTTCTTCGCTTAGTCCGAGACCTCTGCAGATATCCTCTACTTTACCAAAAGCCGAGGAGGTTTGGCCGCCTGTCATTCCGGTTGTTGAGTTGTCGAGAATGAGTACTGTGATTGGCGCGTTGTTGTTGATGGCGTCGAGCAGTCCGGTGATACCTGAATGTGTGAAGGTAGAATCGCCGATAGCTGCCACGGCAGGCACCAGACCTGCATCGGCTGCCCCGATGGCCATCGTGATCGAAGCGCCCATGTCAACGCAACTGTTGATACTTTCGAGTGGCTCGAGTGCGCTGAGCGTATAGCAGCCAATATCGCTGAAAACCCTTCCCCGTCCATATTCCAGCAAAGCTTCGTTGAGCGCCAGAAAAGCATCGTTGTGGCCGCAGCCATCGCAGAGCCTTGGCGGGCGGTTCTTCACCAAAGCAGGCACATCATTGCCGCGTGCATGATCGAGACCAAGGGCAGCGCCCACGATCACAGGATTGAGTTCGCCATCGCGTGGCAGGCTGCCATCGAGCCGCCCTCTGACGCGCTTTCCATTATTCAGCATCCCCCTGATAAGTTCTTCAAGAATTGGATAGCCGTCTTCGAGAATCAACAGCTCATCGCAGGAGGTGTAAAGGCTGTCAATAAGCGCAGGATCAACGGGATACTGACCAATCTTCAGCACCGGATGCGGCACATTGCGGTCAGGAAAATTCTCCATTAAATAATTGTAGGCCAGACCACAGGCAATGATTCCCAGCTTTTTATCGGTATGGTCTGTCAGCTTGTTGAAGCCTGAATTTCCCGAAGCTGCTTCAAAACGTTCCTGCTTGGTGAGCAGTTCGCGGTATTGTTTGCGGGCGATGGAGGGCAACAAAATAAATTGTCTCAGGTTCGACGGAAGCCTAAGCTCGTTCTGAGGTTTTTGTTCTTTGCGGGCCACACCTGTTCGCGAATGTGCAAGACGGGTTGTAATACGCATCATTACAGGTATTTGCATATCTTCCGAAAGCTGAAACCCGTAGTGAACCATGTCATAAGCCTCCTGCTGATCGCCGGGCTCGAGAACCGGAATCATGGCAAACTTGCCGTAGAAACGCGAGTCCTGCTCGTTTTGCGAAGAGTGCATCGAAGGATCGTCGGCGGCAACAACGAGCAAGCCCCCGTTGGCACCTGTGATGGCTGCATTGATAAAGGCATCGGCAGCTACATTGAGCCCGACATGTTTCATACAAACCATGGCTCTTTTGCCGGCGTATGACATACCAAGAGCAGTTTCCATGGCTGTTTTTTCATTGGCCGACCAAATTGAGCGGATGTTGCGGTTTTTTGCTTCAGCTGAAGCCTGCACATACTCCATGATCTCGGTGGAGGGTGTGCCGGGGTAGGCATAGATGCCCGACATCCCGGCATCTATCGCCGCCTGGGCAATGGCTTCGTCCCCAAGCAATAATAACTTTTCCATAAACAAAGATGTTCGTTGCGGTAATTGAATGATTTAATGTGACAAAGTTATCATTCTGCCGCGATACCACAAACGGTTGCATAAAAACAGAATGATTCTAAACTGGCTGTTTTTTTCAGCTTCAATCATGTCTGCCGGCTCTATGCTGAGAATCAACTCAGTCGGGAAGGAGGTTCTTCCTGATCTGGTTGAGGTACGACTGCATGGCAGTGGTGTCTTTTTCCGAAATTATGCCAAGAAGTCGGGCAAGTGAAGCCTGTATCTGCTCCAGTTGCGGTACGGTGTATTTGTTGAAAAGTATTTCCGAAAGCAGGTGATCGTCTTCCGAAAGCAAACCCCGCGCAATGGCAAGGTGTTTCTCGAAAGTTGTTCCCGGCGCCTTTTGATGCTGCATACTTGCCCCAAAAACAAGGGTTGAAGCAAAGGGTATGGACAATGAGTAGGCTATGGTGCGGTCGTGCGCATCAAAGCTGTAATCATGAATCTGAACTCCGAGACTACTGAAAAACTGCTTAAAAAACGCCTTCCCTGTCTCGCACGACTCGCTGATGATGATGGCGTGATGATTCGAAAGGTTGTTCAAACTGGCAAAAGTGGGGCCAAACATGGGATGCACCGACACAAAAGGATGTCGGCTTTTTTCATAAAAGGTCTTTATCCCGTTTTTAACGGAAGCAATATCAGCAAGGATGCAGTTTTCGGGTAAAAAAGGAAGCACTTCCTCAAAAGCTTTTTGGGTATGCTGCAGGTTAACGGCGTTAATTGTCAACTCAGGTGCAAAATCAGCAAGCTCTTCGAACTGTGTAAGTCTCACGGTATTAAAAACATAACGCAGCCGTCCGATATCTTGATCCATCACTGCCAACTCATGATGGAGGCAAAGTGCATCGCTGAGCCATACACCCATTTTGCCGGCTCCCAAAATCAGTATTTTCATTGCTGACTCCCTTCGCGTTTTGTCTCGGTTTCGTTCATGATAAGGCTTTGAATCAACACCGACTCCTCGTGGATTGTTTCGAACACCCTGCTCACGAAATCAACGTTAAGTCCTTTCTTTTCGGCTTTTTCGTTCCTGTCGCGGATGATCTCATTGTAGCGGCGCGATTGCAGGATGGTGATGTTGTTTTCTTTTTTATAGTTTCCGATTTGTCCAGATATCTTCATTCTTTCGCTCAAAAGCTGGATGAGTTGGTTGTCAATATCATCAATCCGAAGGCGCAGGTCATCAAGTTGTGTGCGCGGCACATTGATGGTTGCATTGCGGTAGGTGAGGCCGTCGAGCAAATGTTTGAGTTCGTCAGGACTGATCTGCTGTTTGGCATCGCTCCAGGCCTCATCAGGATTGCAGTGCGTCTCGATGATCAGCCCGTCGAAATTGAGGTCCATGGCCTGCTGACTTACTTCGCGGATCATGCTTCTGCGTCCGGTGATGTGGCTTGGATCGGTGATGATGGGGAGCTGTGGAATGCGGCGTCTGAGCTCCATGGGTATCAACCATTGCGGGGGGTTGCGGTACTCGGTCTGCGAATACATGCTGAAACCACGGTGGATGGCAGCCAATTGCGTGACTCCTGCGTTGCTGATTCTTTCGATGGCTCCTATCCAAAGGTCAATATCAGGGTTGACAGGATTTTTGATCAGCACAGGCATATCAATTCCGCGCAAGGCATCAGCAATTTCCTGCACCGCAAAAGGATTGGCAGTAGTGCGGGCTCCCACCCACAGGATATCCACTCCATACTTCAGTGCTTCGAACACGTGCTGCGCACTGGCGACTTCCGTGCCAACAAACATCCCTGTTTCTTTCTTAACTTTTTGCAGCCAGGGAAGTCCGGTGGTGCCCACGCCTTCGAATGCACCCGGCCTGGTACGGGGTTTCCAAATGCCGGCACGGAAAAGTTTAACCCCTTTTTCAGCCAGCTGATGGGCCGTGCGAAGGGTTTGCTTTTCGGTTTCGGCACTGCAGGGGCCTGCAATCACGATGGGCCGCTTCATATCAAAACCGTCAAGATTCCAAGGATTTACAACCAAATTTTTCATATTTCGTTTTTTAATGATTCAAGATTCTCTGCAGGGCTTCATTCAATCGTTCTTTGGGGGTGCACAATGATATGCGCAGGTACTGCTTCCCGTTTTCGCCAAAAATAAAACCCGGTGTCACAAACACACCTTTAGTATATAATATGTCATCGGCCATTTTCTTCACATCCACCCCATCATCACCGCCCCTGGCCCACACAAAAAGGCCCGCCTGACCGGTTTCGTAGGTGCAGCCTAACGCATCAAATATGTGATGTACAAGCGCTTTTCTTTCGCTGTAAACCTCGTTCAAAGCATCATACCACTCCTGTCCAAGAGATAGAGCTGCCATCGCTGCATCCTGCATGGCAAGAAACATACCCGAATCCATATTGCTTTTCATTTTTAAAGCCTGACCCACATATTCGCTGTTTCCTGCAAGCATTCCAATTCGCCAGCCGGGCATATTGTGCGACTTACTCAGCGAATTAAGCTCCATGGCCACCTCACTGCTGCCCGGAACCGAAAGCAAACTCAGGGGAGCAGGGTTTTGGATAAATGCATAAGGGTTGTCGTTCACCAGCAATATCCGGTGTTGACGGGCAAAATCAACGAGCGAAGAAAAAAGTGCCTTATCAGCCTTTGCGCCGCTGGGCATATGTGGGTAATTGACCCACATCAGTTTCACCCGCGACAAATCGGTTTCCGAAAGTTTTTTCAGGTCAGGCTTCCAGGCGTTTTCATAACCAAGCGGATAAAACACGGGTTCAGCCCCCAACATTTTTGCTACTGAGGTGTAGGTTGGATAGCCCGGATCAGGTATCAACACCTTGTCGCCCGGGTTCAAAAATGCAAGCGAAACCTGCATAATGCCTTCTTTGCTACCCATCAGTGGCAAAATCTCGTTATCAGGATTAAGGTCCACACCAAAATAGCGTTGATACCAGCCTGCAAAAGCCTTTCTCAGCGCATCGGTCCCTTTGTAGCTTTGATAACCATGGCTTGCATCGCGCAGCGCTGTTTCCTGCAATGCTTTCACAACCGAAGGATGCGGCGGCAAATCCGGACTACCGATTCCAAGGTTGATCACATCAATGCCTTTTTTTCGCATTTCGGCAATTTCCTGCAATTTGAGAGAAAAATAATATTCCTCAACCTGTTGTGTCCGGCAGGCAGCCGGCAAAAGTGTATGTTGTTGATGCATCATACTGCGGTTTTGAGAGATTTTTCGGGTTTCAGCGCAAGCCGTCCTTCATGCGTCAGGTATTCGCCCAACACACTGAGTTTGCTGCACAATGGCCTGATAGCTTCTATGGCAGCCCGATAAAGCATGTGATCCTGAAAAGTAAAATCAACATAGAAAAGATATTCCCATTCTGCTCCAATCACCGGCATTGACTGTATTTTGGTCAGGTTCAGGTTGAAATAGGACAGCATACTCAAAATCTTTGACAAGCTCCCCGCTTCGTGCGGCAACGAAAAAACAAGTGATGATTTATTTATCATACCAGCCGCCGCTTCCACAGGATCGTTCCAGTTATCAGTGCTTCCAATGACAAGAAACCGGGTAAAGTTATGTGGATTGGTTTCGATGCCGGCAGCGAGTGTTTCGAGCTTAAACAATTTTGCTGCAAGTGAAGAAGCAATAGCAGCCCTGCCACTAATCTGCTGATCAACAATAATTTTTGCACTTAGAGCAGTATCCTCGCTTTCAACAAGGCGGATATGCGGGTGTTGTGTAAAAAAAGATTCGCACTGCGCCAGCGCCATCGGGTGTGAATGCACCTCTGCCAGCTCATCAATGCTCTGACCCGGTAATGCGAGCAACTGATGGCTGATGCGCATCTTGTACTCACCCAGAATGTTTCGGCCCGATTGGCGCAGCAGTGTGTAATTTGCCAAAAGACTGCCTGCAAGAGTATTTTCCATGGCCGCAATGCCAATAGCTCCCGGATTGGCAGCAAGCTCCGCAAAAAGCGTCCTGAAACTGTGACACGCAACAACTTCAACCTTGTCTTCACCAAAAAAATCAAGGGCTGCAATGTGGTGGTTCGATCCCTCGATGCCCTGTATCAACACTTCTCTCACTTTTGACATTTGCTTACAGTTAAAAAAAAATCCCGCCCCGGGGGCAGGATTCTATGTTATGATCTTATCTTTTTACACATTCGTTCCCGCCCCGTTTTCACGCGATCCAAGATAAAAAAAGTAAAAATAAAACGAAGACAGGCTTTTCATAGCGATGCATTTTTGCGGCGGTAAAAGTAGAGTGATTTTTGAAAAACAAGACATTTTTTTTGATAAAAATTGTGCACAATATGCATATTGTTATTATTCAATTAATTACACCTATACACACGCTTTTCTTTCGACGACTAAAAGTTGTTGGATTCAATTTTTTTCATGAATAAGCAACATTTTCTGCTTGATAATGATAACACTTAGATGGTTAAATGACTAATTTCGCTCAAAATTACCGGGATGCGCGGCTTTTTCACTTTCTACAACGACTGTCCTGCCTGTAAGGCTGTTTTAAGCGGGAAACAACATGATATGCTTGGTGTTAACTGCACCGAACTCTATTCAGACGGTAAAATGATCTGTGACGGGTATTTGTCTGCACCTCAGCTGCTTGTTCGCTGTCCTTCGTGCAGTTATCTTTTTTGGGTTGAAGACCCGAATCATTGCCCCGAAAAGAAAATGACAACACCGGTTGACAAAACCTCTGTCTATCCATACAGTTCGTGGTACCTTTTTGGAGCAAACACAACGCGCAGCCTTGGTAAGTTTGCACTCATCAAGCAGCTCGAAAAAGCAATAGCTACCATGCGCCCCTTGAATGCTGACCAGGAACTGTATCTGAGAAAACAGCTTTTGTGGGCTTTTAACGATTTGGTGAGAGTCACCTACAAATCAGGTTTTTGGTCGTTTCTAAAAGGTGAGCTCAGCTTTTCGGCCTGGCGACATGTTCACCGGCAACGCCTCAGGGAAAAGCTTTTTTTCATTTGGCGCAGTGACACTTACAAATCAAACATCAAGCGAATCATCGAGCTTATCCGCTCCTCAGCCGACAAAGAAGTTGACAAAGTCTATATTGCCGAGCTGTATCGCCTTAAAGGAAATTTCAGCCGTTCGATTGAAATTCTCGACGAATTGCATCGTGCTACGCACTACGCCAATCTGATAAGAGAGCGGGCAACAAAAAAAAATCCGGCAGTGTTTAAAGTTGCCGGATAATATCTTCACCGTAAGAATGTTTATTCCTCGCGTATCACTTTTAAACCCGAGATTGCTGCGTCCATTCTGATTCTGATTTTCTGGCTTGCAGTTTCAAAGTTTTTTGTCTCATAATGTCCTTTGTCAATTTTCTCGAACCCCTCAAAGTTGCGGCTCGACAAAACCGAAGTGCCAAGAATGCGACATCCTGCCGAAGCCGGAATCCTGATTTCGACAGATGATGCACCTGCATCTATGCTGATATCTGTTTCCGGTTGCAAAGCTCCCAACTTCAAATCAATTGATGCGGCTCCACCATCAATATCAATCTTGCTCACCTTGTGATTGCTCAGATCGAAATCAAATTCTGCTGCGCCTATATCAAAATCAAACTCCCAAACGGGTGTTGTATTCAGCATCAGATTGAACTTATTGCCTTTGTTTTTGCCGAGTTTTATATCATTGTGCTGTTTCAGCAAAATCTTTGCTTCCGATCCCAGGACTTCGGTTTTGAAGTCGAACTGATTGCCAAAACCTTTGTTTTCGGCAAAAATCAATTCGCCGGTCGAACCTTGCAGCACAAAAGAGCCGGCAGCCGCATCCATTTCGAGTTTTGCTGTGGTGATTAATTGGTTGTAGGGTTCATTATAACTTTGATCGGTCGCAACACCAGAATCTGATTCCTCTACTTCGTCCTCATCATCATCAAAGTCATAATGGTAGCTGAATTTATGTCGCTCCGTGCGGTTCTCGGCATTGTTCAAATACATAAATACACTGCCGGCGGCCACAAGCAATGCCAGCACAATCTTGATTCCATTCTGAACCGGAATGATAGAAACACCCCACAAAATAATAAGAAAAGGCCACAACTTTGCGAATGCCCACCAATCAAAATGCATCATATCAAGCCGGTCGAAAAGCAACAAAGTACCAAGACCGACAAGCATGGTCCCCCAAAAAATATTCGATTGCTTCATGACTTATTGTTTATTTGAAAAGGGTTTAAGCAAAAATAAACCAATGATAATAAGCGCAACAGGCCAAAGGTCATGCGCATTGAAACCGGGAATAAAGGCACCAATCAAGAACAAGGCACCCAATCCGATAAGTATAAGACCAACAATAAGTTGCGTCTGAGAATTCCTGGCAGGAACGCCTTTGTCGTAGGCTTCAGCCCCGGCTGTTCCCGTCGCTGCATCGGCTCCCTGGCTGCTCTGGTCGTAGCTGCCCGGCATTTCCCATGGTGCTTCGGGCAGGACGATCCATAAAACGATGTAAACAAGCAAGCCACCTCCTCCAACAAAGAAGAGCAAGGCAAAAACAAGACGAACCACCACAGGGTCAATACCCAGCTTTTCTGCGATACCGCCACAAACGCCGCCAATCACCTTGTTTCGGCTGCGTCGCATATGTCCATTATAATTTTCCATAAGCTTAAATTCAATTAATTGTTTAGTTAAAGACGCAAAGTTGGGTAATTGGTTACAATCATCAAACAATATTTTCAACTGTTTTCAATTATTTCACTTAAACCAATCCCCTGATTCCGGCAAACAACGTTAAAATCAGCTTAATAACTTCATTATCAGTATTAAAAGCATTTCGGAATTGAGAGTCCGATATCCCTTATTTAGACAGAATAAAAAATTACGTTTTGGGAACGATTGCAAGCAAAAGGAAAAAAGAAAAATATTACTTTTAGCGTTTAATTTATGTAAGCATCAACGTATGTAGTTTTTAACATTTAATGACCTTGAACATGACGAAAATCAAAGTTGCCAATCCCGTTGTTGAGCTGGATGGTGATGAAATGACGAGGGTGATCTGGAAGTTTATCAAAGAGAAGCTCATCCTCCCCTATCTTGACCTCGACATCAAATATTACGACCTTGGCATGGAACACCGGGATGCCACACGCGATCAGGTGACAGTGGATGCAGCCAAAGCAATCCTGCAGTACAATGTAGGCATCAAATGTGCCACCATCACTCCTGATGAAAACCGCGTGAAAGAGTTTGGTTTGCACGAGATGTATAAGTCGCCCAATGGCACAATCCGGAACATCCTCGACGGAACTGTGTTTCGCGAACCCATCATCATCAACAACATCCCACGGCTTGTGCCCGGCTGGCAATACCCCATCGTGATTGGCCGTCATGCTTTTGGCGACCAGTACCGTGCAACAGACTTCGTCACCAAAGGGAAAGGTAAACTCACCATTACCTTCACCCCCGACGAAGGAGATGCGGTGCAACATTACGAAGTTTACAATTTCAAAGGCGATGGAGTTGCCCTTGCGATGTACAATACCGACGAATCAATCCGTGGCTTTGCCTTCTCATGCTTCAACATGGCGCTGCAGAAAGGGTGGCCACTGTATTTATCCACCAAAAACACTATCCTCAAACGCTACGACGGCAGATTCAAGGATATTTTCGAGGAAGTGTATCAACAGCATTTTATCAGTCAGTTTAAAGAAAAAGGCATTGTATATGAGCATCGCCTGATTGACGATATGGTTGCAGCTGCGCTTAAATGGAACGGAAAATTCGTTTGGGCCTGCAAAAACTACGATGGCGATGTTCAGTCCGACACACTGGCACAGGGTTTTGGCTCGCTGGGCCTGATGACCTCGGTGCTGATCACCCCCGACGGCAAAACCGTTGAAGCCGAAGCTGCACATGGCACCGTTACACGCCACTACCGCGAACATCAAAAAGGCAACCCAACCTCTACCAACCCTATTGCAAGCATCTTTGCATGGACAAGAGGCCTCGCTCATCGTGGAAAACTTGATGGAAACGAGGCACTTATACATTTCTCTCAAACACTTGAGTCTGTTTGTATAGCCACTGTTGAGTCCGGCAAAATGACCAAAGACCTTGCTATGCTTGTGCATGGCAACAACCTCAAAAGCGAACATTATCTTTATACGGAGGATTTTCTGGAAGCTATCAACCAGGAGTTGAAAACCCGTTTATCAAACCAATAAATAATCAAACCGAATATGTCAAATCTGAAAAGTATTCTCAAGGACAAAATCCACGATTGGCGTCCCAGAACCAAAAC
>DISP01000212.1 GCA_002421995.1 Bacteroidales bacterium UBA6207
TTTAATGGTTATGTCCCGCAGGGACGATTAATAACATCAAGAATTATCCATATGAAACATTTTACAAAAACAGGTTTTGCCAGACTCACACTGCTGGTGATAACCCTCTTAACGACATCAACACTTATGGCACAGAAACCACCTGTGATTCCGCTGGAGGATTTTTTCAAAAATCCTGAAAAATCGTCGTTCAACATCAGTCCCGACGGTAAATACATCTCCTATATGGCGCCTTACGAGAGCCGTATGAACATCTTTGTGCAAAAGGCCGGAAGCGACAAAGCCACGCGCATCACCTCGGAAACCGACCGCGACATCGCAGGCTACTACTGGGCCAACAACAGCCGTATCCTCTTCCTCAAAGACAATGGAGGCGACGAAAACTTTGCGCTCTACGGTGTGGACATGAACGGCAAGAATGCCAAATGCCTCACCTGCTTCGAAGGCGTCCGCACACAGATCATTGACGACCTGGAAGATCAGCCCGACTTCGTGATCGTGGGTCTCAACAAACGCAATCCCATGGTGTTTGATCCCTACCGCCTCAACATCAACACCGGCGAGATGACAATGCTGGCCGAAAACCCGGGAAACATCCAGGGCTGGATGACCGACCACGACGGCAAACTCCGCATAGCGATGGCCATCGTTGACGGCATCAACACCCAGCTGCTCTACCGCGACACCGAAGCCGAAGAATTTCGCCCGTTGCTTACAACAAGCTTCAAGGAATCAATGAGTCCCGAGTTTTTCACCTTCGACAACAAGAAACTCTATGCCACCTCCAACATCGGTCGCGACAAGAGCGTGGCCGTGGTGTTTGATCCTGCCACAGCCACCGAAACCGAAGTGCTGTTCGAAAACGAAGACTACGACCTCTCGGGCCTGAGCTACTCGCGCAAACGCAAGGTTCTCACCGCTGCCAGCTACGTGAGCTGGAAACGCGAACGTCATTTCTTCGACGATCAAACAAAAAATATGTTTGCCGAACTCGAAAAACTGCTGCCGGGCTACGAGCTTTCTGTCTCATCGTCAGATAAGGCCGAAGAGAAATTCATCGTGCGCACCTACAGCGACAAGTCATTGGGAGCCTATTATTTCTACGACCTGAAAAAGAACACAATCAGCAAGATTCAGGAAGTGAGCCCCTGGATTGACGAAAACCACATGGCCGACATCAAGCCTATCCAATACCGCGCCCGCGATGGCAAGATCATTCACGGATACCTCACCCTGCCCAAAGGCGTGGATGCAAAGAACCTTCCGGTGGTTGTCAACCCGCACGGCGGACCATGGGCACGCGACAACTGGGGCTTCAATCCCGAGGTGCAGTTTCTGGCCAACCGCGGCTTTGCTGTCCTGCAGATGAACTTCCGCGGATCAACAGGTTACGGCAAGGCTTTTTGGGAATCAAGCTTCAAGCAATGGGGCCTCACCATGCAGAACGACATCACCGACGGCGTGTACTGGCTCATCGAGCAGGGCATTGCCGACAAAGACCGCGTGGCCATCTATGGCGCCAGTTATGGCGGATATGCCACCCTGCAGGGACTCGTCGTCACTCCGACACTCTATGCTGCTGCCGTGGACTATGTGGGTGTGTCGAACCTGTTCACCTTTATGCAAACCATCCCTCCCTACTGGAAACCAATGCTCGACATGATGTATGAAATGGTGGGCAATCCCGAAAAAGATAAGGCACAGTTTGAGGCCACCTCGCCGGCGCTCAACGCGCACCGCATCATGACCCCGCTGTTTGTTGCGCAAGGTGCCAAAGACCCGCGCGTCAACATTGCCGAGTCGGATCAGATTGTGGCTGCCATGAAAGCAAAAGGCGTCGAAGTGGAATATATGGTCAAAGACAACGAAGGCCACGGTTTCCACAATGAAGAAAACCGCTTCGACTTCTACCGCGCCATGGAGAAGTTTCTGAGTGCACATCTGAAGAAGTAAGCTGAAGCTGGCTTTGGCGAACTGAGCGAACGGAGCGACTTTAGCGAACGAGGCGAAGGGGTGAACGAAGCGACTTTAGCGAACGGAGCGAACGGGGCGACTTTAGCGAACTGAGCGACTTNNTTAGCGAACTGAGCGAACGAAGTGATGGGGCGAACGGGGCGAATGGGCGACTTTAGCGAACGGAGCGACTTTAGCGACTTTAGCGAACTTAGCGAACGAAGTGATGGGGCGACTTTGGCTAATGAAGTGATGGGGCGACTTTGGCAAAGGGGGAGAAGGGAGAACGGGGGTTTTTAAAATGTCCAGGGTCGGTGTGGGAGGTTATACCGAAGTGCGCCGCCAACGAAGCTATTGTTGCTGTTGCGTGGGCTGATGTCGCTGCGGAGGCTTCTGTAGCGTATATCAACTTCTATAAAAAGGTTATGGCGCAGCTGGTAGCTCAGCAATGCCTGTGCAAGCAAAAGTTTGGTTGCAACGCCTTGCCCGACCGTGTTACCGAGTTCTTGTTCATAGTCGCGGTAATCAAGAAAGATATTTCCTCCCCAGTTGCTGCCGCTGCTGTCAGCACCGTAGTCGGCCATGATGAGACTGAGTTTACCGATGAGACGGGGGAAAGGCTGGGTGTTGAGCGTGCATATAAACTCACTCAGATTGGCACCCAGGGGATGGGCAAGGGGCTGGTTGTAATGGCTGTAGCTGTTCACTGCATACGAATCGTTCGTACCAACGGTATAATGTGCATAGGCGTAGGGCCTGATACGGTTGTACTCCACCTGAATGTCAAAGTTGTTAAGGCCGAATATATTGGTGTAGTCGGCAGCTATCTGATAGCCGAATTTATTGGCATGATGACCATTTCCTTCGATCAGGTCGGCAAAGCGAAATTCATTGAGCATAAACTGCCCGTGCAGCTTGATGTTTTTCACCGGCAGCCAGGCAAGTGTTGCTCCCACCATCATCTTATCGGGATCGCCGAGCTGGTGTTCAACGGATCGGTAGAAGATGATTGGATTAAGGTAGCTGATGTCGAAACCACGGCCGTTGCCATTGTTGTCGTGAAATGTTACTGACTCAAACAGACCTGCATTGAGCCTTGGAAAAATATTGATGCTCAGATAATGTAAGGCAATATATTTGGCAGGATAGGGCCTGGTGTTGCCTGTGCCTGTCACATAACCATAACGGTCGGTAAGCCTGGCAAAAAGGTTCATATAGTTGAGTTTCCACACCTTTGTGTTGATCTTGAGGAAGGGATAGTCTGTGGCAAAGTCGGAGAGCAGCAACGAGCGTGTGCCCTGACCGATGAAATTGCGGTCCTGTCCAAACTGCATGCTGATGGCAGGGATGGGGCTGAAGGTGATGTAGCCGCGTGCCTGAATGAAGTCAACGCCGCCCTCCTTGAAGCCTTTGGTGAGGTGTGCACCCGGATAAGAACCCCAGCTGCTCCGGAAATCGCGCTCATGACGGGCTGCAAACAGCTGGTTTTCGGAAACAAAAGCATAGAAACCAACTTTTTGCCCGATGCTGCCATACAGCTCAACGGCCCGGCTGTTGATTGTGAGCAGGTTGTTGTCGAGGTTGGAGGAGGCTGCCAGCAGATAAAGACCCGGGTTGATCACCAGGTCGAAGTCTTTTTCGTGTACCTGAAAGAGGTTGGCTTTGCTGCGGTAGAAGTGTTTGAGCAATGGCTTTCTGCTGTCATAAAGTGCTGCATCAGACCAAGGGATATTGTCCGAACGGAGGTATTGGTAGTTGAAATCGTCGCTTTTGCTTTTCGAAGGAAAGTGGTTCTGTTGTTCGGTCATCCAACCGGACAGCGCTTTTCGGTTGAATGGTTTAATTGCGCTGTGCAGCTCGTTCGAAAAGCGGCCAATACGCGTTTCGTATCGTTGCATCAGCTGCTCCGAATTGCTGTGAAGGCCAAGGTAGGAAGATTGTGAAATGAGCTGCAATGGCAAGCACATCACAGAAAGGGCTATTATAAACCAAAGGTTTTTCATACGGTGGTTTTTGCAAAGATAAGGAATAAAGGCTAAGACTCAGATCAATGTGGAAGGGGATGGTTGCGACGGAAGTGTTTTTGATCCCGTCAGGCATCATTTTTCAACCCTTACCTTTGACGTCCAGACTGGTAAACACGGAATTGTTTGAGATGTATTCCGGTACCATATCTTTCATTTTGCTGACCAGCAGGAAGATATCTTTTTCGATCAGTGCAGAACCGAGATTGTTAAGTGCGTGCTCTATATTTTTCCTGTTAAAAGACTCCACACGTGCCCGCATAATTTTTGGATGGTGAGTGTGGAGGATGTTTTCGTTGTTGGTGAGCAGTTCCTCAAAGAGTTTCTCGCCCGGACGCAGTCCTGTCTCAATGATTTTGATGTCTTTTTCGGGGATGAAGCCCGAGAGTTGAATCATCTTGCGTGCGAGGTCGAAGATTCTAACAGGTTTTCCCATGTCGAAAACGAAAATTTCGCCACCCTGGCCCATGGCACCTGCCTCAAGCACGAGGTTGCAGGCTTCGGGGATGGTCATGAAATAACGTATGATCTCTTTGTGTGTGAGGGTAACAGGGCCGCCTTTCTCTATTTGCTTTTTAAAGATTGGGATCACTGAACCATTGGAGCCCAACACATTGCCAAAACGCGTGGTGATGAACTGGGTGTGGCCGTTGCCAATGCACTGGGTATAGATTTCTGCAATGCGTTTGGTGGCTCCCATCACATTGGTGGGATTTACGGCTTTGTCGGTGCTCACCATCACAAATTTTCGCGCGTTGTACTTCACAGCAAGGTCGGCAATGGTCTTGGTGCCAAACACATTCACAAGTACTGCTTCGTATGGGTTTTCCTCCATCAGCGGCACATGCTTATAGGCCGCGGCGTGATAAACAATCTGTGGCTTATAGGTGGTAAATATCTGCTCCATACGGAAGTTGTCCTTGACATTTGCAACCAGGAAGAGGGCCTTTTCAAACACATGACGCAGCTTTTCGTCGGTTTTGATTTCAAACTGCAGGTCGTAGAGGGGAGATTCGGCCTGATCAACAAGAATGACGCGGGCAGGCTGGTATTGCAGCAATTGCCGTACGATCTCGCTGCCGATAGATCCTGCAGCGCCCGTCACCAAGATCACCTTGTTGTGAACATCATTACTTATCTGGTTGTTGTCGAGACGGATGGGATCGCGCTCCAACAGCTCTTCGATATGGACTTGCCGCAACTGGCTGGAGCTAAGTTGGCCGTTGATCCATTTATCAATGCCGGGCAATACCTTCACCTGCAGGCCGATCTCGAGACCGGTTTCAACCACCTCGCGGCGATGGTTGGGATCGAGTTTTTGTATGGCAATGATGAGCTGACTCACCTGGTATCTTCTTGTATAATTGAGATTGAGTGCTTTTTCACGTGAGAGCACCGGTATGCCTTCGAGGGTTTTGTTGACCTTGGAGTTGTTGTCGTCAATGAATGCAATGATCTCGTATTGGTAATACATATCCTGCATGAGTGCATTGCGGGTGAGCATGCCGGCTGCTCCCGCGCCGTAGATGAGTACCCTGACACGCTTTTTTCGCTCGCGGTTGATGATGTTGTTATACATGCTTTTGATTACGAAACGGCTGCCAATCAGAAAGAAAGGTGTGAGCAGGAAGTGAATCACAAGCACCGAAAGGGGTGGAAGGATGCGGCGTGCCCATTCGTAAGGCAGCAGGCTGAAATGTAACACGAGCAGGATGAGGAAAGCGGCACCGGTGGTGGAAAAGACCCTCACGGCATCGGTTGTGCCGGTCTGTCGGATGATTCCGGTATATGACTTTCCGATGAAAAATGCAGAAACATAGATAATCATCACCAGAAACGACTGGCTTTCCATCACATAGGGGTTGATGGAGATGTACTCAAAATTGTGCCGGATGAGGTTGGCCATGATATACATGCCATAGACCACGGTTGCGTCGTAGAGAAGTACAATCCAGCGCGACAGAAAACGGTCGGAGTACCGCGCTATGAGTTTATTGACCATTGTTGTTTATTTGTGCCTGTTGGGGGCTTTTGTAGTGCAAAAGTAGGTAATCTTTCGCAGAAAGCAAGTTTTTTTTGTTTTTGGGCTTTGGGGTTTGGTCTTTAGTCTTTAGTCTTTGTGGTCTTCGGGCGGTGGGTTTTTGGTCA
>DISP01000208.1 GCA_002421995.1 Bacteroidales bacterium UBA6207
TCGAGTGTTCTATGTAATTTGCTTTGAATCAGGCTGATGCCTTCAAATTGACTTTTCAGGTTTTCATCTGCCGGCAAGCTCTGAATCGCACGGTCAAAATCATCAACCACAGGCAGAAGCGCTGTTATCACCTCTTCGGATGCTGTTTTGCTCAGCTCGATTTTCTCCTTTAGTGTACGTTTGCGAAAATTGTCAAATTCCGAAAACAGACGCAGGTATTTGTCATTCAACTCATCATATTTGAGCTGCAACGCCTCGAGTGCTTCTGTATTCTTGTCTTTTTTATGCTTTTTCTTATCTTTTTTTTCTTTCGAAGCATCGTGATTTTCAACAGATGTGTTGTCTTCAACCTGCACATCTTCAAAGCCATCCATTTCTTTTTCGGGCATATTTTCTTTCTCCTGTTGCATAGTTTTCTTCTTCTTTTTTTGACTGGATTTATCAAAAATGTTGCCAACAGAGAAACCTTGCCAATTTGACAGGTATTTTTTAAACCCTTTCAATGTCGGCTCCAATGGCTTGCAGGCGCTGCTCAATATGCTGATAGCCCCTGTCAATCTGATCAATATTATCAATGATGCTGGTTCCGTTTGCCGACAAGGCAGCAATCAAAAGTGCAACGCCGGCGCGGATATCCGGTGAACTCATCCGTATTCCTCTCAGCTGGTATTTTCTGTCGAGGCCGATTACATTGGCACGGTGTGGATCGCAGAGGATGATTTGAGCTCCCATATCAATCAGTTTGTCAACGAAAAACAACCTGCTCTCAAACATTTTTTGGTGGATAAGGACACTTCCTTTGGCCTGTGTCGCAACCACGAGCATGATAGAGATGAGGTCGGGTGTAAATCCTGGCCAAGGGGCATCTGCAATGGTCATGATGCTTCCGTCCATAAACGTTTCAACTTCATAGTGCTGATATGCCGGAACAATAATATCATCTTCGTTCACTTCGACCCGAATGCCTATACGGGCAAAAACATCCGGAATAATACCCAACGACTTAACTCCGGCGTTTTTTATGGTCAATGAAGAGCCCGTCATTGCAGCCATGCCAATGAAACTACCCACTTCGATCATATCGGCTAAAAGTGTGTGCGTTGTGCCCGAGAGTTTTTCAACACCTTCGATCCTGAGCAGGTTTGATCCAATACCACTGATATTTGCGCCCATTCGCACAAGCATCTCACTCAGCTGAACGAGGTAAGGCTCGCATGCAGCATTGAAGATCGTTGTTTGCCCTTTGGCTAATGTAGCAGCCATGAGCACATTGGCGGTGCCGGTGACAGATGCTTCGTCCAGAAGCATATAGTTTCCTTTCAGTCCTTTCGGGGCACTAAGGCTGTAGAATTTTTTTGCTGATTCAATATCAAGCCCGGCACCAAGTTTCTGAAGCCCGATGAAATGCGTGTCGAGTCGGCGCCGGCCAATTTTGTCGCCTCCCGGTTGCGGAATATATGCCCTCCCAAATCTGGCCACCAAGGGTCCGGCAATCATGACGCTTCCCCTGAGTCTGCTGGCTTTCATATAAAAGTCATCACTCAACAAATAATCCATGCGGATGTCTTTGGCTGTCAGGCTCACATGATTTGGGCCATGACGCAAAACAGTTGTGCCCATCGCGGCGAGCAATTCTATCAGATTGTTGACGTCAACAATATCCGGAAGGTTATGTATTTCAACTGTTTGTTCTGTGAGCAGGCAGGCACAGAGAATTTGCAGTGCTTCATTTTTTGCACCTTGTGGTGTTATTTCACCATGGAGTGTTTTACCTCCGTTTATTTTGAACGAACCCATAATTTTGCTGTGATGTAGGTTTTTAAACGGTCTTTCACGCCGCTTCATCAAAAAATTCTGAACCAAAGGTACTAAAAGCAAAAGAGGTAAAAAACAATTGTTTTTACCTCCTTGTGCGGTGTATTTTTTTTTATCGTTTCTTCTTCTGATGGAATTGATTGGTGGGTTTCTGCTGGTTGAATTTTTTCTTATGCTTTGGCTGAACACCCTGTGTGACAAGCCCGGCTTTGTTGATGATTTCATTCACCGAAGCCAATTTAATATTTGGAGGTAAAGTGAGTCGTCCGCCGGATAACTCATTCAGACCTTGTGCGATAACCTCGTCAGAAACAGTATCTCTGTTCCAACTCAGGTATTGTTTTTTCATATAATTGGCAATGGCCACGATCAGTGCTTCTTTTTCTTCACCTTCGTCATACAGGATGGCTTTGTTGATGAGGTTGGCAGTGTAAAAGCCATAATGTCCGAATTGAATTTGGTTTTTGTTGTATCCAACGTGACGCGGACGTCGGGCTAATGTCTCTTTACGCGGAGGATCATAGGGGCTCTCAACATCGAGTTTATATCCGCTGATGATATGAAGATGATCCCACAACTTATGCAGATAATCTGCCGATTCTTTTACCTGAGGATTCATCTGAGCCATCACACTAACAATGTAATAGGCTGCTTGTGTGCGTTTTACCCGGTCTTCAATGCTGTCCAAATGCTGGATCATTGTCTGGATATTTCTTCCATATTCCGGTATGGCCATTTTTGACCTTAAAGTGTTGTATTCCATTTTAATGATGAAATTGGGTAAAAATAAAACCGCCTGGCCGGGACCTCTTCCCGAACGGCAAAAATAGCTAAAATTTTATCGTTCAAGCGCTCAGCAAAAATATTTCAGCGCTATAAGCTTTGATTACTGATTTTAAGCTTTGCAAACTTAAGTAACAATTGCTTTTGTCCGATGCCCTGAAAGAATACAGTCGCTTTTTTATTAGCACCACTGCCTTCGAGCTGAACGATCTTCCCGACACCAAACTTTTGGTGCTCAACCATCATCCCATTTTGCAAATCGTCCACATCTGATGCTTCAAAGGGCTCACTATTTTCAGTTACAGGCTGTTGTGACCTTAATTGAGGCTTGCTGAGGTTTGTTGTCGAAAGCGAACCAAATGTAGTTTTGCGATTTTCGGAATTTGATTTTTTCGGACTTTCAATATACTGAGGATCAATATCTTCTATGAATCGGCTTGGTTCACACAAACTGAGACTTCCCCAACGGTAACGACTTTCGGCATAGCTGAGCGTTACCTTTTGCTCGGCACGGGTGATGGCAACATAAAAAAGACGACGCTCTTCTTCGAGTTCGGCACGTGTGCCCAACGACTGTACCGATGGAAAAAGATTTTCTTCGAGCCCGACAATATATACATACGGAAACTCCAATCCCTTTGCGGCGTGTATTGTCATCAAGCTGACATAATCGGCATTGGCATCGTCAATTTTATCGGCATCGGTGAGCAATGAAACTTCCTGCATGAAGTCGCCAAGCGAACGTCGTGGCACACCTTCATCGCCTTGCTCAGAGGGTTCGGGTTCGCGCTCGGAAAACTCCATGATCGCGTTGAGCAACTCCTCTATGTTTTCAATCCTGTTTACCGACTCAATGTTGTCTTCCTCCTTGAGGGCAGCAACAATACCTATCGAATTTGTGATATGTTGCGCCAGATCAAAAGCGTTGTGCTTATCCATCTGCACTGCGAAGCTTTGAATCATTGTTGCAAAATCACCAAGCTTGGTGATAGTTGGTCGGTTTAACTCGTTGAGCCTGCCTTCGGGGTTGCTGATCAAAGCCATGATGCTGCATTGATGAAGATTGGCAAGAACCTGAAGTTTCTCGATTGTTGTTTTGCCAATGCCTCTCACCGGATAATTGATCACCCTGAGCAA
>DISP01000072.1 GCA_002421995.1 Bacteroidales bacterium UBA6207
TTTGCTTCATTGTCGAGTGCTTCAATTTCTTCGGCCGTAAACTTTCCTGAGTGGAGCAGTTGAATCTTAAACCGCTCGAGCGGGTCGGACAAGCGAACGCAATGTCTTTCGTTTTCATCGCGGTAGAGCTCATGCTTGTCGGAGTTGGAGTGCGAATGAATGCGCACACAATTGGCATGAACGATCACCGGTTCGCCATGTTTTTCGATGTATTCTTTTGCTGCAAAAACAGTGTTCATGGAGTCGAAAACGTTTTTGCCGTCGCAATACATAATCTTCAGGTTCTTGATGCCACGGTAGTTTTCGGCAGCTCTGCGGTTTGCCGATTGGTCGCGCTGCGGCACCGAGATACCAAACTGATTGTCCTGAAAAACAAACAACACAGGCAGTTTCTCGTTTGAGGCACCGTTGATGGCTTCAAAAACATAACCTTCCGAGGTTGACGATTCGCCCTGAGAGCTGATGGCAATCCCTTTGGCATTGTAGCGCTTGATGGCACGGGCCACCCCAACGGCGTGAAGGGTATGATTACCTGTTGCCGACGAAACGTTCTGGATGTTCCATTCGGGTTTGGCAAAGTGGTTCGACATATGTCGTCCACCACTGGCTATATCTGTTCCTTTCGAGATACCATTCAGGATAATCTCCTCGGCTGTGAGGCCGGCCGAAATAGCGGTGAGCATATCACGGTAGTAGGGAAAAAGAAAGTCTTCATTCTTTCTGAACACCTGCCCTATCGCCAGCTGAATCCCGTCATGTCCGGCATAAGGAGCGTGATATGACCATCCTAAAGCCTGCTTGAGGTAGTTTGGAGCCTTCTCGTCAATCTGCCGACCCAGTGTCATCAGGCTATACCAGTTCTTAAGTGTTTCCTTATCAGTTGATTCGAGGGTAAATTTTCTTTTTTGTGTCATCGTTTCGAAATTATCATTGCCGCTGCCGGCCTTTTTGAGGGTGCAAAAATATTAAAAAATATTCAATTTAAAACCAATCTAAATAAGCAGATACCAATAACCCGCACGCAATGCGTTGCATTATAAATTAGCCTTAGCATAACAACAAAACTTTAAACAAGTTCAACAGAAAATGTTGTTTTTAGGTAGGAAGTGTTCTGTAATCATGCGCGAAGCACCGTGAACTGTCCGTCGGATTCGAGTTTGATTATGCTTGTGGCTTTGGCTGCTTTTATCTCATTGTGGTAGATACCAACAACATAGTCAACTCCTTTGATGATCTCGTTTGATATCTGACCATAAAAAAGCGGGGTATTTTCTCCGCTGATATTTGCAGAGGTTGATGCAATGGGTTTGCCAAAGTGTTTCACAAGTGACGAGCAAAAAGGGTCATTAGTGACCCTGATACAAACTGAGCCATCAGGAGCAAAGACATTTTTTGCCATGTTTCTTCCGCGGGGATAAACAATACTGATTGGGTTTGCAGCAAAAGTAATCAGGTCGAGCGCCATTGGAGGCACCTCATACAGGTAGTGCGACAGACGTGAGCTGCTTTCTATCAAGGCGATCAGGCTGTGAGCGTCTTTGCGTCTTTTGATCCTGAACAGCCTTTCAACAGCCCTGGCATTGGTAGCATCGCAGCCCAGCCCCCAGATGGTGTCGGTGGGATATAGAATCACTTTTCCTTTGCGTAAGGCTTCGGAAGCATTTCTGACTTCTGCTTCAAACTGATTCATAAGCGGTTGATCATCAGATTTGTATTAATACTATTTCCGCAGATAAAATGTTTCTCCGGACAAGATGTATGCCCATGCAAACCGCAAGGACGGCAAGCTAATGGCTCTGTTGTTTCAACAACGACAGCATCATCTGACAAAGGACCAAAACCAAAATTTGGTACTGTCGAACAAAAAACGGCAGTTGTTTTGGCATTGACAGCGCTGCACAGGTGGAGCGGAGCCGAATCATTCACATAGTTCATCAGTGCATCGCGCATGAGGGCTGCCGACTCAAGCAAACTGAGCCTGCCTGACAGCTCCATGGCATTGGGATGGCCCGCATTTTCGATGATGCGTTGGCATAAACTTTTATCTGCAGCCGATCCGAGCAGGTAAACATGGATGTGTTTGGGTACCTTTTTAATGAACTCAACCCACAAAGCCTCCGGAAGCTGTTTGGTAAACCACAGTGAAGCCGGAGCAATACATATGTAAGGATTTGTTTTGAGCGCTGAAGTGCGTGCAAAATCCTCTTTTGTCGGATAAAGTTTCAGTTGCCTGTCAGCATTTGAAAAAGCCGGCCCCAGGAGCGAAAGATTGCGGTCGGTTTCGTGCTGTCCGTTGCCGGTTTGGCTGATGATATGCGGCATACGCCGGCTAAAAAACAAGCTCAGCGGGTTTTTGTCAAAGCCCACAGTTTCTTTGGCTCCCGAAAAAATTGTTACAAGACCCGAGGTAAAAAACCGCTGAACATTGACCACTAGGTCATAATGCGACGACCTGACTTCGGTGATAATACGGTAAAGATTCTTGTATTTTTCTTTCTTTTTATCCCAGACAAGCACATTGTTCAAAAAAGGATGACCATAAAACAATGATTCAAAGCCTTTTCTGATTAAAAGATCAATCCTTGCCGCCGGGTATTTATCATGCAAAGCCTCCAGAACGGGCGTCACCAATACCACATCGCCAATGGAAGCGGTTTGGATAACGAGAAAGCTTTGAATGCTGTTTTTTTCCATATTGCAAAAATATACATTTCCCGCCGCCGGGCATTGCGTTCTGACGCACAAATAGTGCTTTGCCGGTTAAATTTAAGCTCTGATAGCCGGTTTCAAACTTATCTTTCCAAGGTATCGCAAAAGATACCATGCTCCTGCGGCACTGAAAATATGCCAAAGAAAATGCGTCCCCTGGGGTAAAAAATCAATGGAATGAATATCGGTCTGCCGAAAAAACAAGGCAAAACCAAAGAGAAGAATGGTTAGCAAAACATCGCCTCCAAACAAAAACCTGGTTTTGATCAGATAGATTAGCAAAGGCACAATAATTATCATGCCGCTGAAAGCATAAGAAAGGTTGATACTCAAATGCTGCGGCAAATGCTGAAAAAGTATCACCCTCAGCGCGATCACAGGCAACAAAGCAAGCGCCACATACCTCCATCCTGGGAGTATTTTCAGTAAAAAAAACACCGAGAGCGAGAGCGTCAGCACAGCCGGCGGAACGAAGTCGAGGTAAAGAAAAAACGAACTGACGCGAAATGCATGAAAGAGCGTGCTGCCCAGACCGCCCAAAAAAACCAATGTCAGGCTATAAAGCAGAAAAAATTGCGATTTCAGCTGTGGCCACCAGCGTATCAACCAATAAAGAGCAGGCAGCATCATAAAAACCGAGCTGACAGCATTCCATGGCTCAACGATTAGTTGTCCGGAATGAAACTCGGTATAGCGCGGGCCTCCATCTGTCATCTGCTGGTCAAACCAGGCAATCTGCCCTTCAGCAATGGAAGTAAAAACTAAAACAACTTGGTTTTTAATCATTTAAAAAAGGATAATCTGTATAACCTTTTTCGCCTCCACCATAGTAAGTGCTTATATCGGGTGCATTGAGGGCAGCACCGCGTTGGTAACGCTTCACAAGGTCGGGGTTTGCAATAAAATAACTCCCAAAAGCCACCAGGTCGGCTTCTCCGCTTTCAATCACGGTCTCTGCCCTTTGAAAATCGAAACCTCCACTGATGATGAGCGTTGTAGAGATCAGCGGTCTGAAATGCTTTGCAACTGCTTTTGCGTACTGTGCAGGCAGAAGCGACAGGTTTTTGAAATCAGGTTCGATCAGGTGATGATAGGCCAGGTCGAAAGCAGCAAGTTTTTCAAGGAGCAGCTCAAAAGTGGCAATCGGCTGCTCGTTGTTTAAGCCAAAGTTTCGTCCCGAAGGCGACAACCTGATACCTGTTCGGTGGTTTCCGATTGTTTGCACAACAGCTTCGGTCACTTCCAGGGCAAAACGAATTTTGTTTTCGATTGATCCGCCATAGCTGTCGGTTCGCTGATTGCTGTTGTCGTTGAGAAACTGTTCAATCAGATAGCCATTTGCCGCATGAATTTCGACACCGTCAAAGCCGGCTGCCATAGCGTTGGAAGCAGCTGCAGCATAATCTTCGACTGTGCTTCTGATCTGATCGGCCGACATGGCAAGAGGGA
>DISP01000250.1:0-10626 GCA_002421995.1 Bacteroidales bacterium UBA6207
TTTCAAAATACACCCGATGTGAACGGACAACCGCTCTACACAAAAGTGATTCAAACTGCCAGTTCATGGGCAGGAGCTGATAAATTGATGTTTGTGGCCGGAGCAACACATCCTGCCGAACTGGCAAATATCAGAGCAATCGTTCCTGACTATTTCCTGCTCGTTCCGGGTGTCGGTGCTCAGGGTGGCGACCTCGAAGCCGTGTGCCGGGCCGGATTAAACCCACAGTGCGGATTGCTGGTGAATGCGTCCAGAAGTATTATTTATGCTTCTAAATCAGCTGATTTTGCAATTCAGGCAGCAGCTGAGGCCTCTAACTTGCAACAACAAATGAAGGTGCAGCTTCAGCTTGCCGGTCTTTTATAAAAAAAAGCAGCCCGGGGGCTGCCTTATGTTATATTCCTTCGATCACAGTGGTCCAGCCGTATTTGTCTTCGACCTCTCCTTCCTGGATGGATTTTAGCAGTTTATAAATTTTTGTGGAGTATTCACCTGATGTTGTGCCATAGTTGTACTCGGTTTTCATGGCTCTGTCCACAATTTTCCCAATCGGTGCGATGATGGCAGCAGTGCCACATGCTCCGGCCTCTTCAAACCGGGCAAGTTCTTCAACCGGTACCGGACGGCGTTCCACCTTTAACCCAAGTTCAACTGCAAGTGTTTCAATGCTTTTGTTGGTGATTGACGGCAACACAGTTTTGGATTGTGGTGTGATATAGGTTTTATCACGGATGCCGAAAAAGTTGGCAGGACCTGCCTCGTCAATGTATTTTTTCTCCTTGGCATCGAGAAACAACACCGATGAAAAACCATCGTTGTGTGCGCGGTCAGCCGGCCGCAGACTTGCTGCGTAGTTCCCACCAACTTTTATGTGTCCTGTACCAAGGGGGGCAGCACGGTCATAATCGCGTACCAGCTCAACACTAACAGGGTTAAAGCCTTCTCTGAAATAGGGGCCGACAGGACCCACAAAAACAACAAACATATATTCTTTTGCCGGTTTCACCCCGACTTGCGCACCCGAACCAAACAGGAGCGGCCTGATATAGAGTGAAGCACCGGTGCCATAGGGCGGGATGAACCGGGCATTCAGCCTGATTACTTTTTCAACAGCTGTAAAGAAAAGTTCATCAGGCACCTCCTGCATCATGATGCCATCAGCAGATGCACGCATTCTTTTTGCGTTTTCTTCCCAGCGAAACAACCTTACCTTGCCGTCAACTCCCCTGAAGGCCTTTAAACCCTCAAAAGCTTCCTGACCGTAATGCAGCGCGGTGGCTGCCATGTGTATGCTGATATACTCCGACGAACTAATCTCGAGCTCGCCCCATTGTCCGTTGCGTCCATAGCAACGAACGTTGTAATCTGTTGGATAATAGCCAAAAGGCAGGCTTTTCCAATCAATATTTTCCATGACTTATCGTTTAAGTGAGCATTTTTTTAATGTGGCTAAGATACTGTTTTTTTATTGATTAAGAAAGGTTTAAGCTAATTTAAAAACATTTTAATTAATAAAAATCATGAAATATCCGCCAGATCGGAAAGACCTAAACCCACCAAATAATATAGAGCCATGAAATTAAAGCAACGAACGCTAGTGATGGTAACATATTGAGAATGCGAAGCTTAGCCAATCCAAGCAGATTGATTCCCAAACCAATGAGAATGACTCCTCCGGTAGCTGAAATTCCGGTGATAACAAGCTCGGGCATGAACTGTCCGAAATGCGCTGCAAGCAGGGTAAGCCCTGCCTGATAAAGAAACAGCGGGACAACTGAAAACAGCACTCCCCAACCCAGACCCGAGGCAAGTGCAATGCTGCTGATGCCATCCATCAGCGACTTGATATAAAGCAATTCGGGCTGCGCTCCCATCCCTTCTTCTATGGCACCCATGATCGTCATAGAGCCCATACAAAACAACAAAAATGCTGTCAAAAGTCCTTCGTTGAATGTCTCGCTCCCAATCCTGAATTTTTTGCCTATTGTTGTTGCAGTCCGTTCAAAAAAATTCTCGAGCCTGAGCAGTTCGCCACTGATGCTTCCAAATACCAGACTCAGGATTACCAGAATCCATTCCTGCGCTTTGAGCGTCATCGAGATACCAAGTGCAATTGTGAACAGTCCGATCACCTGAAACAGAATGTCAGTAAGTCTTTTTGGAAAGCGGGCATGAAACATGATGCCGGCCAGACTTCCAACCAGCACAGCCACAACATTGATGATAGTCCCAATCATAAACTCATCGTTTTTAAAGTCCTTTTTGCTGTAAGGCAATTTCCAGAAAATGATCTTTGATGCCGAACTCCTTTTTCAGCTGGGTGATTTTTCCATCAATCAGCCGGACATCCACAGGTTTTTTGTGTTTATAACCCGAAAGCAATACATTTTTTGGAGTGTGTTCGGCTTCGATAAACTCTTGAATATGTGTTTGATAACCATATTTTTCCATGATCAGCGCACGAAGGGTATCCGTCACTATTTCGGCTTGTCGTTCGAATAAAATTCCATATTTAAGCACCGGCAGATCCCGGGCTGTGGCCTGCATCTCTTTCCTAATTTGTTTGTGGCAGCATGGTGCACACACGATCAAACGTGCGCCGGCAGCTATTCCTGCGGCTATGGCATCGTCTGTGGCAGTGTCGCAGGCGTGCAGGGCTATCAGCACATCAGTGCGGGGCATCGCGAATGCATTGATGCTGCCTTCTTTAAAACTCAAGCCGGCAAGACCGGCTGTTCTGCAATGGCATTCGTTTTTTCAACCAATTCAGGCCGCTGCTCAACGCCGGTAACAGATGGTTTGATTTTTTCGTTTTGTGCCAGGTATTCGTACAAGGCAAAAGTGAGATAACCTTTGCCGGCTCCCATATCAACAATGCTCACCTCGCCATCCTGAAGCCAGGGTGCGATGAGTGCGTCAAGAATCTCGATGTATTTGTTGATCTGTTTAAACTTATGTTGCATCGAGCTTAAAACAACACCCTGCTGATCAGTCATACCCAGCAAATACCAGTGAAGACCCTTGGCGCTGATGCGTCTTTTCTTCTTCCGGTCGTGCGCAAGGTCAACAGCAGCCTCCTGCTCCAGATTTTTTGTGATGAGCCGCGCATTGCCTTTGCCGTTCATCATCAGCGTGGAATGTTGCTTCAGACTGAAAAAGTTTGCTTCGAGAAAGTGCTTGTCAAGCAAATCAGTAAACAATGTGGAAGCTTCTTCAGCCGAATGATTTTTCACCTCATCACGTGTGTGATACTGGTAATGGAACGAGATTTTCATTCCTGCTTTAAGAAGCACCGGTTTTATATCAACCCGCTTTGGCTCGCTTCCTTTTTGCCTTGTTTTACTAAGCGTCATCCTGACGAACTGTCGCTTTGAAACTGCATCTTCAAAAAGATCTTTCAGTTTTATGATTGTTTCATTGTCCATTGCATCAGGCGTTTTTTGGATTTTTCGATTTTCAGGCAAAGCTAAACAAAAACACATCATGATTGGTTTCGGCGCAAAACGTCTGACTAAACACCCGTCATTGCAGGTGTGAAACAACGGTGCCGGCATCGGAGAGCAGATTCATTATGGTCAAAATGTCAGTTTTTTGCATTGGCACATGAATTGATCCGCACTGTTCCATAACCGAAAAAATTAGATAAAATGCAAAAAGGAACGATTGATGTTAAGACTGAAAACATTTTCCCTGTAATCAAAAAATTTCTTTATTCCGATCACGAGATATTTTTGCGTGAATTAGTAAGCAATGCTGTTGATGCCACACAAAAACTTAAAACACTTGCTTCGGTAGGTCAGTTCAAGGATGAACTCGGCGATCTTACTATCCAGGTTGAACTCGATAAAAAGAAAAAAACCCTCACCATCCGCGACAAAGGTATCGGTATGACACAGGAAGAGGTTGAAAAATACATCAACCAGATTGCTTTTTCGAGTGCTGAGGAGTTTGTCAAAAAATTCAAAACCAAATCCGAAGCCGAGTCAAATGCTATCATCGGACATTTCGGACTTGGATTTTACTCCTCTTTCATGGTTTCCGAAAAAGTAGAGCTCTTCACAAAAACATACAAAAAAGGCGGCAGCACAAAAGCCGTCAAGTGGGAGTGCGACGGAAGCCCCGAATATGCAATGAGCGAGACAGATAAAAAAGAGCGTGGAACCGAAGTTGTATTACATATTGACAAAGAGAACGAAGATTTTCTTGAAGAGTACCGCATCAGGGAGCTTTTAAACAAATACTGCAAGTTTTTGCCCGTGCCTATCCAGTTTGGCACTAAAAAGGAGGAGGAACCCATCGAAGGCGAAACCGACAAAGATGGCAATCCCAAAACAAAAACTGTTGAAAAGCCCTGGATCATCAACAACACCGATCCGCTGTGGAAAAAAGCACCTTCGGAAAGCTCTGACGAGGAGTACCGTAAATTTTATCAGGAACTCTATCCGATGAATTTTGACGAACCGCTCTTCAACATCCACCTCAATGTTGACTACCCTTTCAACCTTACCGGGATTCTCTATTTTCCAAAGGTGAAACACAGCTACGAGCTCCAGCGAAACAAAATTCAGCTTTATTCAAACCAGGTGTTTGTTACTGATTCGGTCGAAGGCATCGTGCCCGACTTCCTGACTTTGCTTCATGGCGTGATTGACTCACCCGATATCCCTTTGAATGTGAGCCGTTCTTTTTTGCAAAGCGACCACAATGTGAAGAAAATCTCTGGCCATATTACCAAAAAAGTGGCTGACAAACTGGAAGAACTCTTTAAAAAAGACCGCGAATCTTTTGAAAAGAAATGGGACGACATCAAGATTTTTATCCAGTATGGAATTATCTCCGATACCAAATTTTCTGAAAGAGCTGAGAAATTTGTCCTGTTGAAAAATGTTGACAACAAATACTTTACGCTTGAAGAGTACAAAAATCACATCGAAAACCTTCAAAAAGACAAAGACAACAAGCTGGTTTATATTTACGCAACCAACCAGGAAGAGCAGTTTGGTTATGTGGATGCTGCCAAAGGCAAAGGATACGATGTGTTGCTGATGGATGGCGTGCTCGACGCGCATTTTGTTAACAGCCTCGAGCAAAAGCTTAGCGATTCGACCTTTGTCAGGGTTGATTCCAATACCATTGAAAAACTGATTGTAAAGGACGAAGCTGCCATGGTTTCAAAACTTAGTGAAGACGAAACAAATGCGGTAAAAGCTTTGTTTGAAAAAGTTGTGGACAGCAAACAGTTTGATATTCAAATGGATCCAATGGGCGAACAGGATGCTCCGCTGGTCATCACACAAAACGAATTCATGCGTCGTATGAAAGAGATGAACGCCCTGGGCGGTGGCGGAGGTATGATGGGCTTTGGCGAACTGCCCGATCACTACAGCCTTGTTGTCAACGTAAACCATCCGCTGATTGCCGGTTTGACAGGCCGCGATGAAGAAAGTCAGACAACTGCGATCAAGCATTTATACGACCTCGCCCGCTTGTCGAAAAACCTGCTCAAGGGCAAGGAGCTTAATGATTTCATCGTGCGCAGCCAAAACAGTCTTTAATAATTTTTAACATAATACTTTGAAGCAAAAGCCCTTAAAAAATGGGTCTTTTGCTTCAATTGTAAATAATAAGTTTAATTTTACCATCAAATAATCATCTCAAATGAAAAAGACACTCATCATTATTGCTGTAATAGTCGTTATTATTTTTATGATTTACGGCATGTTTAAATCAACCTACAACACCATGGTGCAAAACGGCGAACAGGTTGATGCACAATGGGCACAGGTTGAAAACGTATATCAGCGCCGTGCCGACCTGATTCCCAATCTCGTAAACACTGTAAAAGGCTACGCTGCCCATGAGCAGGAAGTGCTCACCGGTGTGATTGAGGCCCGGGCCAAGGCAACTTCAGTGAATCTCAATGCCGAGAACCTGACAGAAGCCAATATGAAAGCATTCCAGCAGGCACAGGAAGGCCTCAGCAGTGCACTTTCGCGATTGATGGTTGTGGTTGAACGCTATCCTGACCTTAAAGCCAATCAGAATTTCCTCGAACTGCAGGCACAACTCGAAGGCACAGAGAACCGCATCACTGTCGAGCGTCAGAAATTCAATGAAACCACGAGGGTTTATAATACCTACATCAAATCATTTCCTCAGAATATGCTCGCAGGAATGTTTGGTTTTGCACAGAAACCTTATTTCCAGGCAGCTGCAGGCTCTGATGTGGCTCCCAAAGTGGAGTTTTAAATCCCTTGCATTATGCCAAACGCCAGGCAATTTTTTAGCACAGAAGAAAAGCAGGCCATTCTCGATGCCATTATTAGCGCCGAGAAAGACACCTCAGGTGAAATACGTGTACACATCGAGAACCATTGCGGTGGCGATGTGCTTGACAGGGCTGCATTTCTTTTCAAACACTTGAAGATGAACGAAACAGCTCAGCACAACGGCATTTTGTTTTATCTTGCAGTAAAAGACAGAAAGTTTGCAGTGATTGGTGATGCCGGCATCAATGCCGTTGTTGAAGAAAATTTCTGGGAATCCATTCGCCACAGCATGACAGAACATTTCAAACGTTCGGCATTTACGGCTGGCCTGATCAAAGGAATAGAAACAACAGGCAAAAAACTGAAAGCTCATTTTCCATACAGTAACAACGACGTCAATGAATTATCGGATGAAATATCCTTTGGAAGCTAGTTTGAACCCGCTTCGGCGCTTGCTCCTTGGTGTAATCACAATGTTGCTGACGTTGATGGTTTCTGCGCAGGACATTCCTGAGCCTCCCAACCCGCCACGCCTGGTAAATGATTTTGCAAACATCCTTTCCGCTGAACAAATCAATGGCCTGGAACGTAAACTCGTTGATTACAACGACACTACTTCAACTCAAATCGTTGTTGTTACCGTCAACGACCTGAAAGGATACGATCCGGCAGACTTTGCCTACAGCCTCGGCGAGAAATGGGGTGTCGGTCAAAAGGACAAGAACAATGGAGCTGTGATCCTTGTTAAGCCAAAAACAGGCAACTCTTCAGGAAAAGCTTTCATTGCACTGGGCTATGGCCTCGAAGCAACCAATCCTGATGCCCTGGCAAAACGTATAGTTGAAACAGAAATGATTCCGGCTTTTAAGCAAGGTGATTATTACGGAGGCATTAACAATGCCGTGAACACCATTATTCTCCTTTCATCAGGTGAGTATAAGAGTGAGAATGTTGCCGAAAATGGCAACATCAGCTGGGTCATTATTGTGGTGGTTATTTTTATCATTCTCTTTTTGTCACGCAGCAAGGGAGGCAACACCCACATCGGAAAGGGCGGTTCCGGGTCGGGATCGCTTTGGACAGCCTTATGGCTTGCCAGCATGGCCAACCGCAACAGTAGTGGTAGCTGGGGAGGCTTCTCAGGCGGATCGGGAGGTTTCGGCGGCGGCGGAGGTGGCGGTTTTGGAGGTTTCGGCGGTGGTAGTTTTGGTGGCGGTGGAGCAGGCGGAAGCTGGTAATTCAGCAATAATTTCGAAATCGTTTTAAATAATTGATTTTAATATAGTTACAGCCGTCAAATGTATGCCGGCTGTTTTTTTTTGAAAAAAATTTAGTAAAGTTTCATTTCAATTGTGGTACTTTCATACTGAATTGTATATTTGTGTGTTAAAAAATCCTAAAATTCAAAACCTTCAATTGAACCAAACGAAGATCTAAGATATTTAGAATGAGTTTATTAAATCGAATTAACCAAATTGTACTGAAATTATTTCTAACCAAGCATCACGTATGATGATACCCAATTTACCATCATCACGCCGCATGAAGCGTGTTATGTCGTTGTTTCTTATTCTGGGGCTTGCACTTTTGTTTAAGCCACTCGGAGCGCAAACGCCCGAAGCAGAAAAGAACTTCCAGCAATGCAGGGCCTGCCATAATCTGGAAGGTCCCAAACTCATCGGGCCAACGCTGTCAGGTGTTAACGAACGCCGCGCGCAGGATTGGCTGATCCGGTTCATCCGGAACTCTCAGGAAGTGATTCAATCGGGCGATCCTATCGCTGTTAAAGTGTATGAGGAGAACAACAAAATCCCGATGCCTCCACACAACCTCACTGATGAACAGATCATTGACATTCTGAAGTACATCAAAAGCGGTGGAAAAGTTGATCCGCAATATGCTGCTGCAGAACCATCAGCTGATCAGAAAGCTGCCGAAGACCTGGCGCTGAAAATTGCTGCCGAACAGGAAGCCCGTGAAGAAAAACTGGCTGACATAGAGCGCGATGCCAACCGAAACTTCGGAACAACATTCATCATTACAATCATCATCCTGCTCGTAGTCCTCATTGATCTTTTTGTGACCAGAGTGATCAAAGCCAAGTTTGTACACTCAACACTTATCCTGGTTGCACTTTTCATCATCGGTGAAATTATTTATAAAGAATCTGCTGCGGTGGGACGCCAACAGTATTACCAGCCCGATCAGCCTGTCTGGTTCTCACACAAGGTGCATGCCGGACAGAACCAGATAGACTGTAAATATTGCCACACTGCTGCCGACTATAGCAAGAGCGCAGGAATACCTTCGGTTAATGTTTGCATGAACTGTCATAACCTCGTCAGAGAAGGTAAGGTGACCGGAACCGAAGAGATTGCCAAAATCCATAAAGCATGGGAAAGCGGAGAACCTATTCAGTGGGTGCGCGTTCATAACCTGCCCGATCACGTTTTCTTCAGCCATGCCCAACATGTCAAATCCGGTAAACTCGATTGTGCCGAATGTCATGGCGAAGTCGAAACGATGAACCAGATTATTCAGGTGAATGACCTTAGCATGGGCTGGTGCCTGCAGTGCCACCGCAAAACCGAAGTACAGTTTGCTGACAATAAATTTTTCATGGCATATGAAAAAATGCATGAGAAATTCAGCAATGGTGAAGTGAAAAAAGTTACAGCCGACATGCTGGGCGGTGCAGATTGTATGAAATGTCATTATTAATCTCCCAAAAGAATCTCTACTGAATGGAAAAGAAATATTTTAAAAGCATTGAAGAGCTTCGGATTGACACCTCACGAGAGAATGATATTCATGCCGCAGGTGATAAGTTTTATATCCTCGATGCGCAGCGTGAAGCTTTGACGCTTCCCTCTACAACAAGACGTGATTTTCTGAAAGCTTTTGGTTTTACGATTGCCTCTGCAGCTGTTGCAACTTCATGCGAACAGCCGGTGCGCAAAGCCATCCCCTTCCTGATACAGCCCGAAGGCATTATTCCCGGCAAAGCATCTTATTATGCATCAACTTTTTATGATGGCATTGATTATTGCAGCGTTTTGGTGAAAGTGAGAGATGGAAGACCAATAAAGATAGAAGGTAACAGCCTTTCGTCGGTAACCAAAGGAGGCACAAATGCCCGCACCCAGGCTTCGGTGCTTAATCTGTATGACAATGCAAGGCATAAAAATCCCTCTAAGAACGGAAGCGAAATTAGCTGGGAACAGCTTGATTCAGAAGTAATTGCTAAGATTAGGGAAGCGAGTTCCTCCAACAAGAAAATCGTTATCCTGACATCTTCGGTTATCAGTCCGTCCACGAATGCTGCAATCAACGACTTTGCTTCAGCCTTTGCGGGAACTGAATTAGTTACCTACGACGCCTTCCCGGCAAGCGGAATGCTCGATGCCAACGAATCGTCGTTTGGTGTTCCTTTCATTCCCTCTTACCGTTTTGATAAAGCCGACCTGATCGTTTCGTTCGATGCTGATTTCCTTGGCAGCTGGCTTTCGCCTGTTGAATATACCAAACAATACATCGTGAACCGTAAACTCGTTGACGGTCAGCGTAAAATGTCACGACATATTCATTTCGAAGGTGCCATGTCGCTCACCGGAAGCAATGCCGACTACAGGGTTCAGCTTAGACCTTCTCATCAAAAAATGGTGTTGGCTCAGTTATTAAGCGAACTCAGACAACAGTCAGGAAGTGCAACACCAGGCCTTGGCGATGCTTCAAACGATGTGAAAGAGCTGGCAAAAAACCTCATGCAACACAAGGGTAAGTCTTTGGTCGTATGCGGAAGCAACAGCCGTGATGAGCAACTCCTCGTTAACGAAATCAACCAGATACTCGGAAACTATGGCGCAACCATTGAGACAGATATTCAGCTCAAAACCCGTCAGGGCCTCAACCACCGCGTCACCAGATTGGTCGAAGAGATGAATGCCGGAAAAGTTGGTGCACTCATCATCATGGATGTCAATCCATTATACGATTATCCGCAGGCAGCACAATTTGCTCAGGGTTTGCAAAAAGTTGGAATGAGCATCGCATTGAACGTTATCAGTGATGAGACTTCGGCAGCCACCACTTTTGTCGGCCCCGACCATCATTATCTCGAAGCATGGAACGATGCCGAAGTTAAGACAGGTTTTTATTCACTTTCCCAGCCTGCCATCCGCCCGATCTTCAACACCCGTTCCGCCCAGGAAAGTTTGTTGAAATGGAGTGGAAACAATACAGATTTCAGATCCTACATCAAAGCCTACTGGCAAAAGAATCTTTTTGCTGCCGACAACAGCTATCTCTCTTTTGAAAGTTTCTGGAACGCGAAATTGCATGACGGTGTTTTCGAATC
>DISP01000250.1:10726-12961 GCA_002421995.1 Bacteroidales bacterium UBA6207
ATGATTTCGCCCCGTTTGGCAGAAGAGTTGAATATTTCCGATGAACAGCTTGTAACTATCAATGATTCAATCACTTTACCTGCTATCATTCAACCTGGTCAGGAATACAAAACCCTTGCCGTTGCACTTGGTTACGGACGTCAAAACACCGGCGTTCCAGCCAATGGCGTTGGACAGAATGCTTATCCATTGCTCGGAAGCGAAGCCGGTAATATTTCGTTTTACATAGCCGGTGTGGCAGTGAGTCCGCAAAACAGCAGCTATCCGGTTGCCCGCACCCAATCACATCACAGCCTCGAAGGTCGTGAGCTTCTCAGAGAGACCACGCTTGAAGAATACCTCGAAAATCCACAGGCAGGCAACGAAGCACATTTTGAGGCAGAGCATCACAAAAAATCAATGTACCCCAAGGTTGAATTTGATGGGATGCACTGGGGCATGGCCATTGACATGAACGCCTGCACAGGATGCAACGCCTGCGTGGTAGCTTGTTCGTCAGAAAATAACGTTCCTGTTGTCGGAAAAGAACAGGTACTCGCATCCCGCGAGATGCACTGGATCAGAATTGACCGTTATTACAATGGTGATATCAATGATCCTGAGGTGGTTCGTCAACCTGTCATGTGTCAGCACTGCGACAATGCACCTTGCGAAAATGTTTGTCCTGTTGCAGCAACAACACATTCCAACGAGGGTATCAACCAAATGGCATACAACCGTTGCATCGGAACGCGCTATTGTGCCAACAACTGTCCCTACAAAGTGCGCAGGTTTAATTTCCTTGATTACACAGGTGCTGACAGCTTCAAAGGAAACCGCATGGATCCGACAGAGATGACTACCGACTTGAGACGCCTTGTTCTCAATCCCGATGTAACAATCAGGGCAAAAGGGGTTATCGAAAAATGTTCGTTCTGCGTACAGCGTATTCAGGAGAAGAAGCTTGTTGCCAAGACAGAAAACAGAGAACTACGCGATGGCGAGATCGTTCCGGCTTGCGCGCAGGCCTGTGCTGCCGAAGCTATTGTGTTTGGCAATCTGAACGACAAGAATAGTAAAGTATCCAGGTACTTTGCCAGCGAGCGCAATTATCATTTGCTGGAAGAAGTACATACCCTGCCTTCAGTAGGCTACCTGACCAAAGTAAAAAACAAAAGTGTATAATTAAAACCAAAAAAGCATGTACGTATCTCCAATAAGAGAACCGCTCATCAAAGGGTCGAAGGATTACAGCCAGGTGACAAAAGATATTTTGGCTCCTATGGCAGGCAAACCTTCCAAATACTGGTACATGGGCATTACACTGGCTGGTTCGGCTGCACTGTTTGGTGCCTGGGCCACTTTCATGACTGTATATTATGGTATCGGAACCTGGGGTTTAAATAAAACCATCGGATGGGCCTGGGACATCACCAATTTTGTTTGGTGGGTTGGTATCGGCCACGCAGGTACCTTTATTTCTGCCATCTTGTTGCTTTTCAGGCAGCGGTGGAGAACAAGTATCAACCGTTCGGCCGAGGCAATGACGCTGATGGCTATTGCCTGTGCCGGATTCTTCCCCTTGATCCATATGGGGCGTTTGTTGCTGGGCTTTTTCATCTTACCCTATCCCAACACGCGTGACCTTTGGGTAAACTTCAACTCACCACTGTTGTGGGACGTTTTTGCTATTACCACCTACCTGCTCGTATCGCTTATTTTCTGGTACATAGGCTTGATTCCTGATCTTGGAACTGTGCGCGATAAAGCAACCAACAAAATCAGAAAAGCAATCTATGGTTTCCTCAGCTTTGGCTGGACCGGCTCGGCCCGTCATTGGTCACGCCACGAAACCGTGAGTCTGATCCTTGCAGGTTTGGCAGCCCCGCTGGTATTGTCGGTACACACCATCGTGAGTTTTGACTTTGCTACTTCGGTAATTCCGGGCTGGCACACTACCATTTTCCCGCCTTACTTTGTTTCCGGCGCCGTTTTTTCCGGCTTTGCCATGGTGTTGACACTCCTTATCGTTGCCCGCAAAGCCCTTAACCTCGAAGATTACATCACGGTCGGGCATATCGAAAACATGAATAAGGTTATCATCATCACCGGATCTATCGTAGGTATTGCATACATCACCGAGTTTTTCATTGCCTGGTATTCAGGTGTTGAATACGAAATGTATGCCTTTATCAACAGAGCCACCGGGCCTTATGCCTGGGCTTACTGGATTATGATGACCTGCAATGTGATCAC
>DISP01000043.1 GCA_002421995.1 Bacteroidales bacterium UBA6207
AAAAAGCCGAGTATGCCGACAAACTCAAGACTGCCTTCCTGCAAAATATGTCGCATGAAATCCGCACACCATTGAACGGAATCCTGGGCTTTGTTGACTTGCTGAAAGATTCATCATTGAGCACCGAAGACCGCACTAAGTTTTTAGGTATTGTTGAAAAAAGCGGCAAAAGACTTCTCAATACCATAAATGATATACTGGAGATTTCAAAAATCGAAGCCGGACAAGAAAAAACACATCTTTGCGCAGTCAACACAGAAGAGGTTTTGAACTACTTCCTTGAATTTTTCAAGCCACAAGCCTACGAAAAAAATATTCAACTCATTCTGGAAGAACACGTTAAAAACGAAAATGCCATCATCCAAACCGACAAACACAAATTTGAAACCATTCTCAGTAATCTGATCAATAATGCCTTGAAATTTACCTACAAAGGGAGCATTAAAATCGGTAGTTACCGTGAGTTTGGCAAATTGATATTCTATGTAAGCGACACAGGATCAGGCATACCCAAAGAAAGGCAACAAGCCATTTTTGATCGTTTTGTGCAAGCCGATCTGAAGATAACGCGTCCGCACGAAGGCTCCGGGCTCGGATTATCAATCGTCAAAGCCTTTATTGATATGCTTGGTGGTGAAATATGGCTTGATTCAGAACCAGAAAGAGGCTCGGTGTTCACTTTTGCGTTGCCACATATAAGCACAGCCAACGTTTTGGACACGGAAAAACAAGAAAGTATAAAGTCAGATTTCAAGAAGGAATCGCTGATTTTGATTGCAGAAGACGACGAAGTGAGTCAAATGCTTACCGAGAAAATACTTCGCAAAGAGGGTTTTCGAACAGTATTTGCTTCCAACGGCAACCAGGCTATTGAGCAACTTGTTTTGAAACCCGATCTGATTCTACTCGACCTAAAAATGCCGGGGCTCAGTGGTTTTGATACCGCAAGAGCGATAAGAATAACCCATCCTGACATTCCGATTGTGGCATTAACCGCATATGCCCTTGCAGGAGACCGTGAAAAAGCGCTTTCGGCCGGATGTAATGCCTATATCACCAAACCACTCAACAAAGCTTTGCTGCTGAAAACACTGAAACAATTTTTAAACTGAAAAACAGTAAGACTTTGCCTGCTGTCAGAGCCGGATGAAAATTTGTTTTTTATACAAAAAATAAACCGGAAGGTAGATCAGCGTGATGAACAAACCCGCCACCAGCATACTCGCAAAGCGTGGATCGAATCCAATGCTTATGCCGGCTTGCATGAGATGTGCTGACAAAGTCTGTCCGAAAAGAGAAACACCATAAAACGGAAACGACAATAATCCGGCAAGCACATAAGCTGTGATGGCATTGGAACCAAAAATGACAAATGGTTTTGCTACAGCCTTATATGATTTAATATCAATAAAATACATTGCCGAAGCAAGTGTCATTGCTGCGAGACCTGAGGTTGCCAGTACATATGAACTTGTCCAAAGGTTCTTGTTCAACGGAAAGTTCCAACTCCAGACAACCCCTGCAACAGCAGCTGCAAAACCGGCAACAGACAGCAAAGCCACCTTTTCGAAATCACTTTTTTTGGAGCGGAGCACCGTCCCGGCAATCATTCCGCAGATTGCACTCACCACAGCAGGAATTGTGCTCAGGAGTCCTTCGGGATCCCAATTGCCATTCCACATCCTGCCCGGAAGCAGGAAACCGTCAACCCAGGCAGCCATGTTGATGCCGGGCTCAAACATCGGGCTATCGTAGCCGGGTGTTGGGATCAAGGTCATGATGATCCAGTAAAAAACAAGCAAACCACCACCAATCCAGGCCAAACGTTTGATATCAAGCCACAGATAAAGCACACCTCCAATCAGGAAAACCAAAGCAATTCGAGGGAGTACACCGGCCAGCCGTATCTCTGAGAAATCAAATCCGGGATATACATTGAGAAACAAGCCAACAGCAAAAATCTTTAAGGATCGCCATGCAATTTTCCTGATCAGCGGCATTTTTGCGGTACCCGACTCAATTTTTCCGGCATAAGCCAACACAATTGAAACACCTACAATAAAAATAAAGAACGGGAAGATTAAATCTGTCGGGCTGATTCCATTCCAGGCTTTATGCAGGAGGGGCGGATAAACAAATTCCCAGCTGCCAGGGTTGTTCACCAAAATCATGGCAGCAATTGTAAACCCACGCAGTGCGTCCAGGGCAATAAGTCGTTGATTCGTTCGTAACATCATATACTTGATTCTAAAAGACCTGCAAATGTAGAACAAGCCCCGGATACTATCCGCACAAATGTCAAAGAAAAGTGAACAATAATCTGCTGACAAATTGTGATTTTTTTTAGCTTTACACAGAATGTGTTCATAACATAAAAGATATACAAACATCATTGTATCAACATATTAAATAATCAGATGCGGCGAATCTCCACTTTTATCCTCTTTTTTTTCATCCTTGTCGGAAATGCTTTTTCACAAGATTCGGCATATACGTGGGAAGCGCTGCGTGAGCGGCCATATCCGCAATGGTTTAAAGATGCAAAACTTGGTGTTTTCATTCATTGGGGTATCTATTCCGTGCCTTCCTATGGAGGAGCCGAAAGCTACGGCGAATGGTTTCTGAGAGGCATTCAAACAGGTGCAAAAACGCGGCTTGATTTCATGAAAAAAAACTATGGCTCCGATTTTCAATACAAAGATTTTGCTCCTCTTTTCAAGGCCGAGCTTTTTGATGCTGATGAATGGGCAGAAATATTTAGAGGTTCGGGTGCAGGCTATATCGTGATGGTTTCAAAACACCACGATGGCTATTGCCTGTGGCCAAGCAAATATGCCCCCGCCTGGAACAGCATGGAAAATGGCCCCGGGCGCGATTTCGTCGGCGAACTTGGCGAGGCTGTCAGAAAAAAAGGACTTAAGTTTGGCTTGTATTATTCACTTCCTGAATGGAACAGCTCTTTGCACGCGTGGCACACCGATCCGCCCGACTCCATTGGAAGATACGTTGAAGAGCATATGATTCCGCAGTTTAAAGAACTCATCGGAACTTACAAACCCGAACTGGTTTTTACGGATGGAGAATGGTTCAATTCGGCAGAGCAATGGCATGCCCGCGAGCTCATTTCATGGTATTTTGATCAGGTTGGTAATGATGCCATCGTGAACGACCGCTGGGGACATGGCGCTGACATTGGATTTCTAACTCCCGAATACAGCTCGGGAGGATTGCAAACCAGCCGTCCATGGGCCGAAGTGCGGGGTCTGGGAAGGTCATTTGGGTTGAACAGAAACGAGAAACTTTCGGCCTATATGTCCTCAACAGAACTTATTCAACTTTTTGTGAGAACAGTGGCCAATGGAGGCGGATTGATCATCAATGTGGGGCCGGCTGCCGACGGACAAATCCCTTTGCTGCAGCAAGAGCGGTTGCGTGATCTTGGCAACTGGATCAATATCAATCAAGAAGCTATCTATGGGGCAAGTGCACATTCCGTCACCGGACAGGAAAAAGCAGTCACTTTGAAACGTGTTGATCCCCGGGTTGATTTTGACTGGGTTCGCAACACGCCCGGATACCCGGTTGTTGAAGACAATTTCACAGCCACCTGGACCGGTTTTTTAAAAACAGATGTTACGGAAACTGTCACAATTTCGGCAAGAGCCGATGACGGTATTCGTGTTTATTTGAATGCGAAACTTCTGCTGGATCAATGGGAAACAGTGGCCGGAGAAAATAACTCTGAAGCCATGCGCAATAATCCGGCAGCAAAAACAGATGGAAAAGTAAAGCTCGTTGCCGGGAAATTCTACCCCATCAAAATTGAATACCACGAAAAACATCAAAATGCATCGGTGTCCCTATCGTGGGAAGGCAACTCTTTTGAACAGCAAATCATTCCCCGGCAAAATTTGTTTACCGATAGCCTTCAATCAAAAGGAAACGGATTAAATGCTGAATACACTTCCATGCGGCAGCACATCGCTTTTACAACGAACAAAGGCAATCTTTACGCCATCACCTTTGAATGGCCGGAACAATTTCTCGAACTTCAACTTGCTGCCCCACACACCGAAACAAAAATTTCCTTGATCGGTCGTGATGGATATCTTCCCTGGACTTACGAAGAAAATAAACTCAAAATAGATATCTCAGGTGTCAAATTCAGCGAGATGAAAAATTGTTCAGCCTGGACTTTTAAGATTGAAAATTATTTATAACCCCCCATAACCCACATTCAATATGAAAAAAGACCTGAAACTTCTTGTTGTTTTTCTGATCATTGCTTTGAAAACGGCAGCCCAGCTTCCTTTGATCCCCTACCCTGCTCATGTAAGCATCAAAGATGGATCTTTTCAGTTTAGCAATAAAACCAAACTCCTGTATGATAGTCCGTTACTTGCATCTATGGCAGATGCATCAGCAATAAAATGGTCAGCAGCAAGCACATTGCAAATCGAAAGTTTAGAACACAGGAATGGCACTATTGAGCAATCTGTGTTGCTTTCGTTGAATCAGCCTTTTGATGATGAATTGGGGATGGAAGGATATCAGCTGGATATTCTGGCCTCAAATGTGGTTCTCAGCGCCAACACGCCGGCAGGAATCCGTTACGGATTGCAGACCATCGGTCAATTGCTTGATGCCACCACCGATGCGAAGATCAGCTGTGCCACAATTGTTGATTTTCCGCGTTTTTCCTACCGTGGAATGCACCTTGATGTTTCGCGTCATTTCATGCCGGTTAGTTTGATTTATACACTTCTCGACGAACTTGAACAGCACAAAATGAATGTCTTTCACTGGCATTTGGTTGACGATCAGGGATGGAGAATCGAAATAAAAAAATACCCCAAACTGACCGAAGTGGGTGCCTGGCGCGAAGACCGTTCCGATTTGCACTGGAACGACAGGCCGCTGAGCAAAAAAGATGCCCTGAAAAATATTGGCGGTTTTTATACCCAGGACGAAATCAGGGCAGTTGTTGCATATGCTTCACAAAAAAACATTACCGTAATTCCTGAAATTGAGATGCCTGCGCACGTCATGTCGGTGCTGGCCGCATACCCCGAACTCTCCTGCACAGGCGAAAATCTTGGTGTACCTCCCGGCGGCGTTTGGCCCATCACACATATTTATTGCGCCGGAAAGGAAGAGACCTTCCTGTTTCTTGAAAATGTGCTGACCGAAGTGATAGATTTGTTTCCTTCCAGATACATACACATTGGCGGTGATGAAGCCGACAAAACTAACTGGAAAAAATGTGCTCATTGCCAGAAAAGGATGAAAGATGAAGACTTGAAAGATGAACATGAGCTGCAAAGCTATTTCATACACCGAATTGAGAAATATCTGAATGCACGCGGACGAAACATCATAGGATGGGACGAAATTCTTGAAGGCGGACTTGCACCCAATGCCACTGTCATGTCGTGGCGGGGCGAGGAAGGCGGAATAGCTGCGGCCAAAATGGGTCACAATGTGATCATGACTCCAGGTTCACATTGCTATTTCGATCATTATCAAGGCGATCCTTCTATTGAGCCGCTTGCCATCGGTGGATATACGCCCTTGTCGAAGGTTTATAGTTATGAGCCTGTTCCCAAAGAGCTTACAGCTGAAGAATCTCGTTTTGTCCTTGGAGCTCAGGCCAACCACTGGACAGAATACATGCCTGTTGGCACACATGTTGAATACATGGCTTTTCCCCGTTTGGCTGCACTTTCCGAAGTTTTATGGTCACCAAAAGAAAGCCGTGACTGGGACAGTTTTGCCCGAAGATTGCCCTTTCAGTTTGATCGTTATGCAAAAAGAGGAATAAATGCTGCAAAAAGCACTTATCAGGTTCAGATAAAAGCAGTACGGGCCTCGAAGGGGAAAGGTCTCGAAGTTTCGCTGAGCACTGAGATTCCCGGAACCGAAATCCGCTATACTAGCGATGGAACTGAACCAGGTGCTAACGATAAAATATACAATAAAGCGTTGTTTATCAATAATACAACAACAATAAAAGCAGCTGGTTTTAGTAATGGAAAACAACTTGGAGCAGCAACAAGTCGTTTGTTTACGATCCACAAAGCTTTTGGAAAAGCATTGAAGCTCAGCAACGAGCCGGGAGAGCAGTACAAAGCCAACGGTGAAGCCAGCCTGGTTGATGGTGTGACCGGAACAGTGAATCACAACGATAAAAACTGGCTGGGATTTTATGGTAAAGACCTCGAAGCAATCATTGATCTTGGAAAAACCGAAACTTTGCACAATGTATGGATCGAAACACTGCACAACAGCAGTGCATGGATATTTGCACCCGGCGAAGTCACCGTTTCGTTTTCGGAAGATGGCAAAAAATATTCCGAGGCTGCTCCACTTAACATTGCTCCCTGTGATCAGTCGCGAAACAGGCAAACCATCGCTGCACAAGCATCAGTCAATGCCGAGGCAAGATATGTGAAAGTTATTGCAAAAAACCATGGTCAACTCCCTGAAAATCATCCGGGAGCTGGCAAAGATAGCTGGCTTTTCATCAGCGAAATTGTTGTGGAATAGAAAGACTATCTGCTGATTATTTAGGGTTTGCCGAAAATGTTTTGTGCCTGAGCTTTAATTTTGAGGGCGAGGCATGTGCAGAATGATTATCAGGTTTTACTCATGTAAATGACTGACATGCATGATGTACATTACGAAGCCATCGGAATTAATGACAAGTACTATTTAACCAATAATCTGGCTGACTGCGTTCCTGACTTAATAAGGTACAAGCCTCCGGCGATGCCATCCAGACTCAGTTTTACCACTGAGGAAGCTTCGTTGGCCGGCGACAGCTCACGTATTACCCTTCCCTGAGTGTCAAGCAACAGAATGCTTTCATTCTCATTTTTCGTACTTGAAATATGGACAAATGAGGAGGCAGGATTTGGGAAAATGAATAAATGATCTGTGCTCTCCATCATCTCAGTGGCACCTACAAGGTTGTTGAAATGGGTTGTTACTTCGCTGAAAAGTTGCAGACGGTGTGCTTCGGTATCCATCAGCGATGGATCGAAAAAGAAAGAAAGGGTCTGAAAACTTCCATTATCTTTGTATATAGCTGATGCGTAATTACTTAGAACGTAATCCTGCGGCCCCATCATATACACCTGTACGCTTTCCCCGGCAGCGACCATGGCATCAACCCACCACAGGGTAGTATAAATCCAGCTTATCGGATTCGTGGTCAGCCAATCAATTCCCGGGGCAAGATCAAGCTGTGGCACTCCCAAAGAGCCGTCATCGCCATAGGATTGCGCGTGGTATTCGGCCACACCCAGATAATCATAGACAAAATCGCCCGACTGAAAAATCCAGGGAGTACCAAAACGGTCATACATTAGATCTGTTCCCATCACCCACAGTCGGCCACCTTGCTCCAGGTAAAGTTTCAACTGTATATTGTCGCTGTCGGTTCCATTCCAGAACCAACGGCCAACGCCATCACCTCCACAATACCACACAACAAGGTCGTAAGGCTGCATTTCAAGTAGCTCAGGTGAGCGGTTTTCTGCCACTGCATCAAAAACGGTAATGCTATGACCTGTCTGATTCAATGTGCTAAGCACCGTTTCGGTGTTTGGCGGGTAAACCCCATTGTCGTTCACAAAAAGAACATTCATTTGTGCTGACGATACCATCACGGCTAAAAGAGAAATAAAAAGGGTAATTGTTTTTTTCATCGCAGTATTTATTGGTTAAGTTTCAACTGTACATTGCAAAATTAAGCAATTGAACAAAACGCGTGTCCGGGGAACAAAACAATCACTCAATTGTTTAAAAAAAATAACATCAGGCACTATTTAAGTGAAAAAGTATTTGCCCAGTCAAAGAGTTCAACTAATTTAGTGGCTTCAAAACAAAAAAATAGATCATAAACACTAAGCACCGCAATAATATGGCAGATTTAACATGTAATTATCTGGGTATCAAACTTAAAAGTCCGATCATTGCAGGAAGTTCGGGCTTCACCGATTCTGTGAAAAAGTTAGTTCAGCTTGAACAACAGGGTGTTGGAGCAGTGGTGCTGAAATCTATTTTTGAGGAAGAAATCACCCATGAGTATGACAAAGCATTGCGCGAAGAAGCCGATAACACAGGGCGCGAAGAATTTTTGGATTATCTGGATGTGCGCATCCGTCAGGAAAACATCAGTAAATATATTCAGCTTATCAAAGACGCAAAAAAACAACTCAGCATTCCGGTTATTGCTTCGATCAATTGCAAATCAGCCTACGAATGGATGAGTTTTGCAGAGGAAATTCAGAATGCCGGAGCTGATGCATTGGAACTCAATGTATTTGTATTGCCCAGCACAATTGGCAGGACAAGCGAGGAAAATGAAAAAATATATTTCGAGATAATAAAACAGGTGAAAAAACGCATCCACATACCTGTTGTGATGAAGATCAGTTTCTATTTTTCAAACCTGGCGCAATTCGTTCACGATCTTTCGCATTCGGGAGTGAAGGGTTTGGTTCTGTTCAATCGTTTTTACAGTCCCGACATAAATATTGATACACTGGAAGTTACACAGAGTAATGTGTTGAGCTATCCTGGTGAAATTACAATGCCGCTGCGCTGGATTTCGATGTTATCAGGCAAAATCCCTGTTGATCTTTCCGCCTCAACAGGTGTTGCAGATGGTAAATCTGTTATCAAGCTTCTTCTTGCAGGAGCCTCAACCGTTCAGGTGGCATCGGCACTCTACCGTCACGGCATCGGCTTTCTTGGCATTATGCATAACGAACTGCGCGAATGGATGGACCAGCAGGGTTTTGAAACCATTGACGACTTCAAAGGAATGCTGAGCCAGTCGCGTTATGAAGACCCGGGCATTTTTGAGCGGGTTCAATTTATGAGATATTTTAGTGACAAAGACAGCCACAACTGAGATGCTCGATAAGGAAGAAGAAAAACAGATCAGAAAAGCTTTCAAGCCAAAGACCTGGAACGAGGTAAAAACACAGGATTCGTGGAGTGTTTTTAAGATCATGGCTGAATTTGTGGATGGTTTTGAGAAGCTGGCAAGAATCGGACCCTGCGTTGCGATTTTTGGCTCGGCTCGCACCAAACCCAACCATCCCTATTACCGGCTGACAGAAGAAATTGCCTATCTTCTGACAAAAAAAGGTTTCGGAATCATCACAGGTGGTGGCCCGGGAATTATGGAAGCCGGGAACAAAGGGGCGCACTTTGCCGGAGGCAAAAGCGTGGGTGTGAATATTGAGCTTCCTTTTGAACAGCATCCCAACCCCTTTATTGATCCTGACAAATACATCGAATTCGACTACTTTTTCGTGAGAAAAGTCATGTTCATGAAATATTCGCAGGGTTATATCGTGTTGCCCGGTGGCTTTGGCACAATGGATGAACTTTTTGAAGCCATCACATTGATCCAGACCCAAAAATTAGTGAAATTCCCTATCGTTCTGGTTGGTATAAAATATTGGTCCGGTCTCGTCAGCTGGATAAAGGAAAGGATGCTCGAAGAGAAAAACATCACAGAAGATGATCTTGATATTTTTACGCTGGTTGACACAGCCGAAGAGGCTGTGAAAATCATCGAAGATTTCTATAACAGATTTGCGCTCAAACCAAACTTCTAACCAAATGAAGATCACCACCTTGCCACTGATTTTTTTGTCTATTGATGACGATGGGATGCATATTATGGTCAAAGGCCTTATCAACGGGCTGCCGGCCAATTTCATTGTGGATACGGGTGCTTCACGTTCGGTCTTTGATCAGGTTGGAATAAAAAAATACATTCCTGACCTTACACTGGAAGAAAACGAAAAACTCTCCTCCGGACTTGGAACCAATACCATGCCCAGCCATGTCACTGTGATTGAATCTATTACTCTCGGTCAGCTGGTGGTGAGCGACTACAGCGCCATACTCATTGACCTAACCCATGTGCACCAATCCTATCAGGCGCTTCAGCTTCCCGAGATCAATGGTGTTTTGGGAGGAGACCTTCTTTGGAAATACCGCGCAGCCATCAATTACAAAGCGCAGACACTCAAATTGAGCTACGCATATAAATCAGATGCGTATTTGGACGCTATTTTTTAATGAGGCGGGAATGAACAACGCTGCCATTTCCTGAAATCTGAACAATATACAAAGCTGTCGGCAGGTTTGTCAGTTTAATTTGTGTGGTATTTGAAAACTCAAACTCCTCAATGACAACGCCTTGCAATGTGATTAAGCGCAGCAAATAATTTCTCTCGCCGGGTTTGAGCGCCTCAACATGCACAAAATCACCGGCAGGGTTGGGATATACATGAAACATTTCTGTTTGCTTTTCGCTCAGCCCGGGCGCAACAGCCACCGTTGCATTTAGAAGCTGTAATCCGCCCGCAAAATTTCCGGTAAAAAGCGTGAGTTTGTCGGTGTGCATGGTGTTTGAAACAACTGCAGCACTGCGCATACCCACATCGGGCATTTCATGGATTGTTTCGAAAAGTGCTGACCAATCATTCGTTTGGGCGAATGCTCCGTCCAGGTTTCCCCTTATCTGATCAAACAAATACAGCTTTCCTTGCTCCGATCCGCATATCAGCCGCAAATTGTTGTTTCTGTCATAAAAAAACCAAGGAACGCTAAAGCCGTCATAAGAAAGACTGAAGTCGGTTACATTTACCTGTCCCAGAAAGTCGTTCTGAAACGTAAAGCTTATCGTTCCGTCTGATTCAAAACCTTTGTACCAGACTATTTTACCATGCTGGCCGCCAACAACCAGATCCACAATTCCGTCTTCATCCAGATCAAATAATTGTGGAGCGCTGAAAGCTCCGATGTCTATTCCCAGATAGTTATCAGTCACCAACGACCATGTATCCTCTTGATTTTGTGTCAGGTACATGATTTTTCCTGATTCGTTCCCAAGCAAAAGGTCAGCCTTACCATCCTGATTAAGGTCGGAGAAAGCAGGAATCAATCCTTTCAGCTCATACTGTTTCAGAGATGCAAAATCGCCGTTTACGAGCCTGAGCGCATACGCATCGCCGGACTTTTCGCCCAGAAACAATGCCAATGAGGAGGCATAGGACGAATGCAAGGTGTTTGTGCTATACCAGCTTCGCAGATAACTGCCATAATTCCCAACAACAAGGTCAGTCACTCCATCACCATTTATATCTGTAAGCGTTGGATAGGCTCCCGAACCAAAATCAATGGTTTGGTTTTGAAGAAACTGTCTCGAATAGAGCTGAAAATCGGGCAGATCGCTTGTGCCTTCGTTGAGGTAAAGCCAAATGCTATTTTTGTTTTCGCTAACGAACGGATTCGGATCAAAGGGCGACACCAGCAAATCCTTTTTTCCATCATTGTTTACGTCAATCATGGCTGCCACGGGCATCGAGAACAATCGCAGAGGGGTGCTATACGAAGGAAAAGAAGTGTCCTGGCTGGTGATCAGCGCCTGCGTGCCGGTTCCATGATTGTTGAGTAGGGTTAATCCGGGAAAGTCAACATCAGCCAAAAGCATATCATTTAACCCGTTGTTGTCAAAATCAAACATCAACATGGTGGCGCCTCTGTGTCTTGTTCCGCCATCTGCCTCAGCCGACGACCGGTTGTACAGGCATGAATCAAGATAAAGAAGGTTGTTTTCTTCATTTTCAGCCACACGACCCCAGCAAAAATCTGTCTTTTTATAATCCAGCGAATCGGCATGCCCATATTTTTCCATTGATTGGTTGAGGTGTAGCTCGATATAAGTGCCTAAAGCCCAAAAATTCAACATATCAAGATCGCCATCGCCATCCACATCATAGATGGCAGGATAATCGGCATTTGTTGCAATGATATTCACATAGCCGCCCCCTTGCAATGATGTGAGATACGGCGAAACAACCAGCTCAAAGGAGGGTGGAAAGGTGCCACGGTGTCTGAAAACTTTTATCCCTGCCCAGCCCGGCGAATAGGTGAATATGTCATTAAACCCATCGTTATCATAGTCGGCAAAAACAGCCCATTCAAACAAAGGCGGAAAACCTGCAATATACTCAGGACGAAACTGATACGACACTTTTCCGGCAATTCCCTCGTTTCGGAAAGTAAGCAAGCGGTTGCCTCTTCTGTCAAAAACGATCAAATCATTCTGTCCATCGCCATCACAATCCATCTCTCCAAACTGACAGGCATCGAAGCCTCCGGTCCACGGAAAATCGAGCCATTCACCTGCCGATACAACACGTGTTGTTTGTGCTGTCAACGTCATAAAATGTATGAAAACCAGCATGACAAACAAAGCAAGGCGTTGAAACATAAGCTCAATTTTCAATCAAAATTAAGGAAATTTCATGAGTTATTCCATCAATAGCTACCTTTGAAGTCAAAATAGACACTATGGCCCGTATTCTAATTGTTGATGATGAGGCGAGTATCCGCAGAACATTGCGCGAGATACTTGAATATGAAAAATATAAAGTTGACGATGCCTCAACAGGCATAGAAGCGTTGAAACTGCTCAACGAACAGGAATATGAAGTAATCCTTTGCGACATCAAGATGCCTGAGATGGACGGCATTGAGTTGTTGCAGGAAATAAAGCAGCTGTGCGACACGCCGGTTATCATGATCTCGGGTCATGGAACCATAGAAACAGCTGTTGATGCAATTAAAAAAGGAGCTTATGACTACATTTCGAAGCCGCCTGACTTGAACAGGCTGTTGATAACAATCAAAAACGCCCTCGACAAGTCAAAGCTGCTAACAGAAACAAAAGCTTTGCGAAAAGTTGTCAGCAAGCAAAACGAAATGGTTGGAGAATCAGCGCCCATGAATGATATCAGGACGATGATTTCGAAGGTAGCACCAACAGGAGCCCGCGTGCTTATTACCGGCGAGAACGGCACCGGCAAAGAGTTGGTGGCTAAACAGTTACACGAACTCAGCAATCGTTCTTTTGCACCTTTTATCGAGGTCAACTGTGCTGCCATTCCGTCAGAGCTCATCGAAAGTCAGCTTTTCGGACACGAGAAAGGATCATTCACATCAGCCATCAAGCAACGCAAAGGCGACTTTGAACTTGCGCACGGGGGAACACTTTTTCTTGACGAAATTGGAGATATGGGACTTTCGGCACAGGCCAAAGTATTGCGGGCATTGCAGGAAAACAAGATTACACGCGTGGGAGGCGAAAAAGAAATTCCGGTTGATGTGCGCATACTTGCTGCTACCAATAAAAACCTCCGCGAAGAAATCGAGAAGGGCAATTTCAGGGAAGACCTCTACCATCGCATCAGTGTTATTTTGATTGAGGTTCCGCCACTGCGGTCGAGAAAAGAAGACATCCCGATGCTTGTAGCTCATTTTATCGGACAAATCTGTCAAAACATGGGCAAGGCGATACCCGAAATCACAGCCGAAGCAATGCATGAATTGCAACAATATCGCTGGACAGGCAATATACGTGAACTTCACAATGCAACGGAAAGATTGGTTATTCTCGCAGGCAATCGCATTGATAAAGAAGATGTTGTGCGCTTTGCCCGACCACTTCACGATTGATTGGCAAGGTGAATGATAAATGGAATTTAATTCAAATACAGCAAAGCGATTGTTACAATAAAACGTATCTTTGCGCCCGTTTTCGGCACGTTTTGTGTAGAAAACGATTTGTTAATCAAAACGGGGCTGACCGGTTTTGACAGCAAGATGAATGTTCATGTAAGCATGCCGAGCCTTGCGATGACGCTCGTTAATCTTGATCGCGAACAATAATTGGCGAAACAACTTACGCTCTCGCTGCTTAATCGAAGTTTAGTAGATCAAGCTTCATCCCTTCACAAGGTGGGGGGACGAGACATCCCGCAGGTGGAAATGCCTGATACCGGCCTGAGAACGGGGTGCTAATCAAATTTGGGATCGCTCCTGCGGCGCTTCGACGCCGGGGCTAAAAACAGAAGATAAGACAGGGTTCAGGATGGTTGTTTCCTTGCCCTGTACGAAAACCAATAACAACATAAGCATGTAGAAAGCCTGCGTATTCCTTGTTTGGACCAGGGTTCGACTCCCTGCAGCTCCACTAATATGCTGATTATAAATTATTTAGTAATCAGCAAAAATATAGTATAATGTCTTTATCCAAGGCTGTTGTGTGGTTGCTGATTGCTTTTCTGCCTTTGCAGGCTTTGAAAGCACAGCGAAGAATGAGCGATACCATTGTGAACTCTTTTCTTTTTCAGGCAAGCTACGGATCGCAGTTTCCAGGAAAGGACCTTGTCAATCAGTTTGGGCTAAACTCCTCTTTGGGAGGTGTGGTTAGCTACAAAACAGATAAAAACTGGATATGGAGCGCGCAGGCCAGTTTTATTTTTGGCGATAAAGTTGAAGGTCGCGAAGATTTGCTGAAGCACATAAGCACTTCTGAAGGCGAAGTGATTGATGGAAATGGAACTTATACCAGTTTGGCCCTTTTCGAAAGGGGCTACCACCTGCAGTTTAAAGCAAGCAAGGTGTTTTCGTTTTCCTACCCCAACCCCAATTCGGGTATCTATGTCACCACAGGCCTTGGCTATCTTGCCCACCGCATACTGATAGAAACGCAATTTGGTACCGCACCTCAACTCATGGGCGATTATGCAAAAGGTTATGACAGACTGCGTGGTGGATTTGCACACAGCATCGAAGCCGGTTATATCGTCATGAGTAACTCAAGGGTTTTGAATTTTAGTTTGGGCTTTGAATTTATTCAGGCATTCACAAAAAGCCTGCGCGACTACCAGTTCGACCTTATGCAACCGGATAATAACAGCTATAATGATCACTATTACGGTCTTCGGCTCAACTGGATTATCCCTGCCTATCAACGTGCACCACAAAAATATTACTACTATTAAACGATGATGCGCATTCTATATACCTTTGGTATTGTGGCATATAGCATGCTTGTGAAAATTGCTTCATTGTTTAATACCAAAGCCAAAGCATGGGTCAAAGGCCGAAAAACTTCTGAAATTTACAAGCTGACTGCCGGGGAAGCTTCCACAAAATGGATATGGTTTCACGCCGCTTCGCTTGGCGAGTTTGAGCAAGGCCGACCGCTTATCGAGGCAATAAAATCACAGTTTCCGAAGAAAAAAATTCTTCTCACATTCTTTTCACCGTCCGGTTATGAAGTGAGAAAAAACTATGAGCTTGCCGACAGGGTCGAATATCTGCCTGCTGATACGATTTCAAATGCTAAAAAACTTATCAGTTCCTATGGCTTTGAAATGGTATTCTTTATCAAGTATGAGTTTTGGTTTAATTATATGTATTTGCTGTATATCAATAAGATACCTCTCTATTTTGTTTCGGCCAGATTCAGGCACGACCAGCATTTTTTCAGTTGGTATGGTTGGTGGTTCAGAAAACAACTTGACTATGTCAATACATTTTTTGTTCAGGACGAAAACTCAGCCAAACTACTTCAAAGCATTTCACTAAGCAATTATGTAGTGACCGGTGATACACGTTTCGACAGGGTGTTTAGGCTGAGCCGTCAGCAAAACCCATTGCCTCAGATCGAAAAATTCATAGCCGACAGAAAAGTATTTGTCGTAGGCAGTTCGTGGCCTGCCGATGAAGAATTGTTGTTGCCCGTCATCACACAACTCCCCGGCGACTATGCAGTTATTTTGGCACCGCATGATGTTTCAGAAAAACACATCAAAGCTATTGAAAGTCAATTACAGGTTTCCTATACAAGGTATTCTGCACAGTCAAACGAAAAAGCAAAGGTGTTGCTGATTGACAATGTCGGACTTTTGTCGCAGCTGTATCGTTTTGCACAATTTGCCTATGTTGGAGGTGGTTTTGGTCAAAACATTCACAACATACAGGAAGCAGTTGCCTATGGATGTCCGGTTTTCTTTGGCCCAAATCATAAAAATTTTACCGAAGCACTTGATTTAGTGCGTTTAGGCGGAGCATTCGCTGTTGGCGGAAAAGCGGATTTGCTGATTACCGTCAACAAGTTCATACATGACGATGTTTTCAGGCAGACAGCTTCAGAAGTCTGTAGGCGCTATGTGGATGAAAGCATCGGTGCCACCGGGAAAGTAATGGAATCAGTTTTTTAAGTTCCGAATCTACTATTTTGATTATCAATCAATTAAATTGGATATCGGTTTAGGATTGTTTTGTTATTTTTGCACAAACGAAATTATTTTCAATGTCACTAAAATTTTCTCAGGAACCATTGGCAGCACAGGCAAGTTGTTTGCTTGTGCCTTCACACTTTGATACAGATCTTTTACCCTTAAGCAATGACGAAAAAGCATGGCTCGGGCAGCAAATAATGCTTAAAAAAGATTGGGTTGCGATTCCACGATTACCGGAATGGATCATCATTGCTTTCTCAAGCCATAAGGAAACAGCAGCAGCCCGGCTTGAGCATCGGCGTCGTCAAGGCAATACAGTGCTTGGCTTTTTGAATAGTCATGGTTTTAAAAACCTGCAGTTGAGTGCATTGGAAACGGAAACTGACGAACTCATGGCTTTTGCCGAGGGTATGGCGCTGGGCAATTACCAGTTTCTCAAGTACCGGTCAGACGCCGGAGAAAAAAAGAATTCAATGGCGGAGATTCTGATCCAAGACAGCAGGCTGACCAAGGATCAACTCGATGCTTTTGCTATGGAGATTGATACGCTCATCTGGGCCAGAAACCTTGTGAATGAGCCACTGAACTATTTAAACGCCGAGATGCTTGCCGAGCAGATAAGCCTGAAAGCAGAAAGTGCCGGAGTAAAAACAGAAGTGCTGACCAAAAAAAAGATTGAAGCGCTCAAGATGGGTGGCCTGCTTGCGGTGAACCGGGGCAGTGTTGACCCGCCAACATTCACAATACTCGAATGGAAGCCGGAAAATGCAGTTAACTCAAAGCCCGTTGTCCTGATTGGAAAAGGTGTGGTTTATGACACCGGAGGCATGAGCCTGAAGCCATCGGGGAGCATGGAAACCATGAAATGTGATATGGCCGGAAGTGCTGCTGTTTCGGCTATAATCGCTGCAGCAGCCAGCCAAAAGTTAGCCTTGCACCTCGTTGCGCTTGTGCCGGCAACCGACAACAGGGTTGATGGCAACGCCTTTGTTCCGGGCGATGTGATTACCATCTCGGACGGCACCACTGTTGAAGTATTAAACACAGATGCCGAAGGCAGATTGTTGCTCGCCGATGCCCTAACCTACGCCAAAAAGTTTGATCCTGAATTGGTTATCACCTATGCCACCCTCACCGGAGCAGCCACAAGAGCCATTGGAAGCCAGGGTATTGTGGCCATGGAGACAAAAGCTGAAAAGGAATTCGCACTTTTGATCGAAAGTGGTTATCATGTTCACGAACGTATTGCTGCTTTTCCAATGTGGGATGAATACAAAGATCAACTCAAAAGCGAAATAGCCGACCTGAAAAATATTGGAGGTGCCGAAGCCGGAATGATCACAGCCGGAAAGTTTCTTGAACATTTTACTGCATATCCATTTATCCATCTTGACATTGCTGCTACAGCATTTCTTGAAAAACGCGACAGCTACCGCGGATTGGGTGGAACCGGCAGCGGGATCAGGCTCACACTTGATTTTCTGAAAAAACTTGCTTCGAAGAAATAGCAGATTTCGTACTGAAACCTTTCATTGCATCTTGAAAGCCATTGGTTTTCATATAAAAAAGTCTGAAAATATTTTCCACCAGGCATAATACACCTGCCTGAACAGTTGATTTTTGTGTTCTGATTTTGTAAATTAGCACAAAAAAGCCATGGCAATAGACATTGTTCAATACCTGAATGAAAAACAATCAGAGGCAGGGAGGGCTAAAAAATCAGGTTTGCCTTTTATAACCATTTCGAGGGAAACCGGCTGCCACAGCAAAATGATTGCACAGTTGCTGCAAAAGGAAATTCAAAAATTAAGCAACCAAAAATGGCGTATTGTTTCAAAAGAAACCATCTTTGAAGCTGTCAAGGATTTGGAAATCAACCCGCAGCAGCTCAATTATGTTCTCGACGCAGCACAGAAAAGTCATCTGGAAGAAATTCTGATGGCATTTGGTGAAAGCAGATACAAAAGCTACAAAGCAGTCAGGAAAACACTGATGGACACCATTGGCAGTTTTGCTGCAGAAGGAAACAATATCATCATTGGCAGAGCAGGAGCGCTGATAACTGCGGGCATCCGCGCCGGCATTCACATCAGGCTGACAGCATCAAGGGATTGGCGCACAAAGAGTATCAGCACACAACAGGGCATCAGCCAAGATGCTGCTGCGCTTTTTGTGGATGAAACGGATGAAAAACGGCGAAAACTTTTCAAGGATTTCAGCGGCAACGATCCCGACAATTCGCTTTTCGACCTGGTGATTAACAATGAGCGAATATCAGATGAAGATGCTGTTCAACTGATCATCAAGCTTATGGAACAAAGAAAATGCTGGTAAGACCACACGTTAAATTTCATAAGTCCTTAAAATTAAGGTCGCTATGGTATTGCCGGGTTGTTTTATTGCTTCACGAACTTCAGCATTGAAACGGCAGATCCGTTTGAAACCTTTACAAAATAGATGCCTCCGGCCAAAGTATGCACATCTAAATTTTTGAATGTTTCCTTCATTTCAGCACGAAAAATTTCGTGCCCCGAAAGGTTATAGATTGAAACAAAAACAGCAGTGTTTGACTCAAATACTTTGATGGTAATTTTGTCAGCGACCGGATTTGGATAAATTTGGAATAAAACACCATCGGCAGCATTTTCATTGGTATTTGTCATCAGGTATTCCAGGTCACATCCCCAGATTCCCTGATAGCCTTTGGCCGCAAATAGTGTTGCTCCATTGTCTGTCAATGCATACGTCCATGCGCCCAGACCGGTAAAATCCCAGAAAGCATTGTTGTTTCCGAGCTTATAAACACCGGTTTCGCCACACAGAAAGAGCAGATCATTGACTTTATAAAACATTTTGAACTCGCCATAGTATTCATAACCATATGGATTCCAAAGCTGTGTGAGTCCGCCACAAACTTTTGCGACAGTGCCTGTTGAAAGTGTTTTCCGGTAAACCCCTCCTTTTGACGCAGCAAATGCCAAATCGCCAAAGAGCCCGACAGCAGTAAATTCAAAATTGGTATTGTTCCAAACCGACCAGTTAAGGCCCATATCCGTACTTTCGGCCACACCATTATAGCCTGCAAGCAAAATTCGATTTCCATCAAAATCGAAATCGTAAACGCCGCCTACCGGGCTTGTTTCACAAACTATTGTCCAGCTGTTGTCGTTGAAACTTCTGCGGTAGATACCAAAAGCACCTTCAACCAAGAGCAAATCTCCATGGACACAAATTTTATCCGGTTTTCCGGCCGGAAGGCCTTCATTGAAGGTGGTCCAACCCGACATATTTTTTGGCGACCTGAAGATACCATCAGGCGTACAGGCATAAACAAAAGTGCCGTCGTGTGTCAAATGAAGCACCTCATTGGATTGTGTAAAATTGCCCGGATCCCATGTTAAACCATGATCCGAAGAAACAAGCAGGTTGACCGGACCAAATAGGGTTTGACCCGCCAGTACTTTGTTATCAAAGGCAGAAATTGCTACATTCGGACAAAAATCGTTGTTCAGAAGTGCCCATTGACTGTGCAATTCAAGGGACAGCAAGCTTATGAACAAGAAGGTCGCTATCTTTTTCATAATCAAATTTTTACTCTCATAAAAATATGTCAATCCATGAAAAAAGCCAATAAAATTTTTTTTTAATCAATAAGTTTTACCCTAATTTGAAAGACCAAAGCCCCTGCGCGGGCCGCTTGGTTTGTAATCTGCATTTTCGGTACCTTTGCACACAACATCTACACAAATGTTAAAAGGAGCATCAACTGCAAAAAATCTGTATCTCATCTTGCCACTGTTTTTACTTATTGCTCATGTTTCCTGCAGTCGAAAAGCAGACAAAGAGGAAAGCCGGAAATATCTGCGGGCATTTGATGCCGAGATAAGCAATCACACCCGAAAAATTGTTGGCTCGCGGAGTTTTGAGGCCATCCGGAAACTTTTGTATTTGCCGGGCACACCCCTGCCGATGATATCACACAACATCAAGCTGAGCCCTGACAGTATAACGGCTTACAGTCTGGAAAAAGCAAGTGGTTGTTATTCATTTGATGCACAAAACCAGCAGTGGTTTTCAACAAAAGCAGGCACCGACAGTATCCCCTTGCAATTGCTATTCAATGACCGGGAGGGAGATGCGTTGGAGTTTCAATTGCTTGAATACACCGAGTCGGTTTCTGCTCTTGGCATGACCATCCCTACACGCATGAAAGCCAGATTACTTGATACAAAACATCAATTACTCGGTCTTGAATACCGGTCAACCCTTCGGGAAGGCTTTCCTGAAGAAGCCTGGTTGAAACTGAATTTGGCCGCATATGAATGCAATTTTGAGCTTTCAACAAAGTTTACTGGCCGAAAATCAGCCGATGTTGAAATACAGCTCCTTATCTCAAAAGATAACACACAGCTAATCAGATCAATGCTCAGCGCCGAAACCACAATAGGAGACCACGGCACACTTTATTACAACAATTTGAGTGCAACTATAGAGGCATTTCCACTGCGTGTTTCGTTGCAGTCGGATTATTCTGCCGAAAAAATGGCCCGAAACGACTTTTTCGACAATTGGAACAAGCTGAGTTCGATCCAGGTGAAAACACAGGAAGGCGTTTTGCTCGGCAATATCATGGTCAGGCGTTTGCCCGATTCGGACAGAATAAACCTGATGATGCATTACAATGATGGTTCGGAGGAGAACCTCGAAGAATTAATGCTTCTGATAAAAGCAATTCTAAATGTGAAGATTGTGCACTATTCCGACTGATTTATTTCACGAATTTGAAAACCAGGGCCGGACTGTTGTTTGTTTTCATTTTCGCGCCTGCTTTTGTCTTCAACCACAGCTTTCCATCCTTCCTAACGATTCCGGCTTTGATTGAGCTGCCCAACAGGCTTATTTTACAGCCATTCACCGGCAATCCGGCATCAAGAGGGATCAAGTCCGGCAGCACTTCTTCAGGCTGTAGCAAATAAATCAGGTACCATGCGTTCGCATTCTTAGATTTTGTAAAGCATTGGTTACCTGTCTGATAAGGTTTCATTATCTCGGTTGCATAAATTGCTTCACTGTTAACTTTCATCCACGCTCCAATTTCATTCAAACGGGTGTAAACCTCCGGAACAAAATCACCTGTTTTATCGGGACCAACACCCAACAGCAGGTTTCCACCTTTTGCCACCACTTTTGCGAGGGTGTGAATGGCCCAATATTTTGACTTATATGTTTCGGATAAGTTGGTGCTATACCAGTTGTCGCCAAGCGTTATGCAGCTTTCCCACGGATAGTCAGGCACATCAGCAGGAATCTGTTGCTCAGGAGTGCGGTAGTTTTCAAACTCACCATGCACAGTGCGGTCCACGATAAGAATTCCCGGTTGTTTTTTGCGTGCCATCGAAGCAATAGCAGGCATTCCAATATCCTGAATCCATTGGTTTTTTCCGATCCAGGGCAGTGTTTCTGGTGTGAGCGAACCGGCAGGACGCACCCAACCGCCATCGAGCCACAACAGATCTATAGCACCATAATCAGACATGAGCTCAGCAATCTGTCCAAATGTAAATCGTTTAAAACGCTCCCACTTTTCGGGATATTTTGTTGGGTCGTAGTTCACATTCCTGTCGAGGGGCGGAAATTTTGGCCACCAATAATCATTGTTGTGCCAATCGGGCTTGCTGAAATAGGCACCAATGGCCAGTCCCTGCGCCCTGAAAGCATTAAAAACTTCGTTTGTTACATTGCTTCCCGGGTGCGAGGCAAAACGGCTTGCTGCATCAGTAATCTTGTAATCAGTAAGTTTGCTGTCGAACATACAAAAACCATCGTGATGTTTTGTCGTGAAAACCACATAACGCATACCGGCCTCTTTTGCCGCACGCGCCCAGCCCTCAGGGTTAAATTTTTCAGGATAAAACTCCTGACGAATATTTTCATACGCCTGACCATAGGCAAAATAATCATTGGCATACTGGCCTTTTCGTTCGCACCACGGTTCATCTTCGGGGCACAGGCTCCAGCTTTCGACGACTCCCCACTCGCTGTAGGCTCCCCAGTGAATGATAATTCCAAACTTCCAGTCTTGCCATTCGTGCAATTTGTTTGAAACCAAGCTGTCGGCAGGCCATTGATAAGGATGCTGTTCGGTTTGTCCGTCAAGCCTCACAGCAAAAGCGAGTGCCAGCAGTGTGATAAGCAGAAGATGTTTCATTGAATGATGCATTTATATGGCAAAGGTAAGGATTGCATTCAATCACAACATGTTCAATATTGAACAATAAAGCCACGTAATCAAGGTTTATCTGTTCAAAAAGCGGTATTTTGTGAAACAATTCACATAATTTGTTAGTTTTGCAACGCATTCGCAATAGAAACCTAATCACAAAATATTAGATATGGCTTTTAATCTCAGAAACCGTAACTTCCTGAAATTGTTGGATTTTACTCCACAGGAAATCAAATTCCTTCTCGACCTTTCGCTCGATCTTAAAAAGGCAAAATATGCCGGAACCGAACAACAGCGATTGAAAGGCAAAAACATTGCGTTGATCTTTGAAAAAGACTCAACCCGCACGCGTTGTGCTTTCGAGGTGGCTGCCCACGATCAAGGCGCCAATGTGACATATCTGGGGCCTTCAGGTTCGCAGATTGGCAAAAAAGAATCCATGAAAGACACTGCCCGTGTGCTGGGAAGAATGTATGATGGTATCGAATACCGTGGATATGGTCAAAGTATTGTTGAAGAGTTAGGCAAATATGCCGGCGTTCCTGTATGGAACGGACTCACCAACGAGTTTCACCCCACGCAGATTCTGGCCGACTTTCTCACCATGATGGAACACAGTGATAAACCATTGCATCAGGTTGCCTTTGCATACTGTGGCGATGCCCGCAACAATATGGGTAATTCACTGATGGTTGGAGCCGCCAAGATGGGAATGGACTTCAGGGCAGTTGCTCCAAAGGCCAACTGGCCCGAAGAAACACTTGTGACCACCTGCCGTGAAATTGCAAAAGAAACCGGAGCTAAGATCACACTTACTGAAAGTGTTGACGATGGCGTGAAAGGTGTTGATTTTCTATACACTGACGTGTGGGTCTCGATGGGCGAACCCGACCATGTATGGGAAGAACGTATCAAACTTATGTTGCCTTACCAGGTAAATGGCGAGATGCTGAAAAAGACCGGTAATCCGAAAGTGAAATTTCTGCATTGTCTTCCTGCCTTCCACAACAGGGAAACAACAATTGGCGAGCATATCTACCAGAAATTTGGAGTGGAAGCCATGGAAGTGAACGACGAAGTGTTTGAATCGCCGGCATCCATCGTTTTTGACGAAGCCGAAAATCGCCTTCACACCATCAAAGCAGTGATGGTTGCCACTTTGGGCGCATAAATTATCGGGCTTAGCTTGTAAACAAAAACCCTTTGACTACAAATCAAAGGGTTTCTGTTTTCGTTTACAGGCTTACAATCTTGCAGGAATCGGTGTCTTTAACGCCTGATGCTTGAGCTTTAATTTTGAGGGCAATACATGTTCGGAATTAAAGACAAGGACTACTATTTAGCTATTGCTTCGGATTCTGTGATTGTGTTTCCGTCCTCATCCCACCAAATCCAGTCGTTGTTTCTGTTTCCATCTTTGTAGGTCCCCTCCATTTTCTTTTGTCCGCCGGGATAAAAAAGCTTAGACTTCCCATGCCTGATTCCATTTTTGTAGGCTCCTTCGCTCCACAATGTGCCATCTTCATAGTAGTACTTCCACAAACCGTCACGCTGCCCGTTGACAAGTCTGCCCTCCATTTGCTTTTTTCCCGAAGGATAATACTCCACTTCGTCAACAAGAGTCGTATCCTGTTTGTGAACATTGGTGTGCACAACTTTGGGCTGACCTCCATTGTAATGGCTTTTTATTACACCTTTACTTGTGGTATCGCCTGATTTTGGTGCACAAGCCGAAAACAGGATCAAAATCAGAATCGAGATATAACCCGCTAAATACTTCATTATCAATCTATCTGTTAAATAATAGTCTCGTTCCGTTGACTCCTTCAATTAATTCGTCATCCTCAAAAACCAGGTTTCCATTCACAAAAGTCTGTTTCACTGACGAGCCGAACTTATGGCCTTCAAAAGGTGACCATCCGCATTTATAACGCAGCTTATCGTGCTCAACCAGGGAGGGTTTGTTTAGATCAACCAATACCAAATCAGCATGATAGCCCTGACGAATGAATCCACGTCGGATTATATTAAAGGCGATAGCCGGATTATGAGCCATTCTCTGAACAATCTCTTCAAGCGTGATCATCCCTTTAAGGTAAAAGTCGAGCATGGCAGGCAAGGCATGTTGCACAAGCGGGCCGCCCGAAGGACTTTCGAAATAAGGACGCGATTTTTCCTCAAAACTATGCGGGGCATGATCTGTGGCAACCACATCGAGCCTGCCATCGCGCAGGGCTTCCCATAGCGCTTCCTGATCGCTCCGGCTTTTCACAGATGGATTCCATTTGATGAAATTGCCCTTTTTCGCATAATCGTGTTCGTTGAACCAAAGGTGGTGGATGCAAACTTCGGCTGTGATTTGTTTTTCGGCCAATGGTCTGTCGTTGGTGAAAAGCGACATTTCGGCAGCACTTGAAAGATGAAGCACATGAAGCCTGGTATTGTGCTTTGCAGCCAGCTCCACCGCACGCGAAGAAGATGCATAACATGCCTCGGCCGACCTGATCAAAGGATGAACAGAAGCCGGAGCGCCCATGGGATATAGCGCCCGGTATTTTTGAAACGCGCTCTGCACAGTTGTCTCGTCCTCACAATGTGTAGCAACCAGAATTGGTGATGCAGCAAAGATTGCTTCGAGGGCTTTTTGGTCGTCAACGAGCATGTTTCCGGTGCTTGAACCCATAAATACTTTGATGCCACACACCTGCTGCGGATTCACTTTTTCTATTTCGGAAAGGTTGTTGTTGGAAGCACCAAGGTAAAATGAATAGTTTGCAAGCGACTTTTCGGCTGCCAGCGCGAATTTTTCTTCAAGCAGTTCATTGCTCAAAGTGTTGGGAATGGTGTTGGGCATCTCCATGAAACTCGTGATGCCACCTGCTACCGCTGCACGACTTTCGGTATACATATCGCCTTTGTAGGTGAGACCCGGCTCACGAAAATGAACCTGATCATCAATCACACCGGGCAACAGGTGCAGACCTTTCGCTTCGACCTGTTGATAAACAGATGAGGTGAATTCCTGAGACATGGGCTCATCAAGCTGAAATATTTGATGAATGAGTCCATCTTTGATTGCAAGGTGACCCTCGAATGAGATTCCCTCATTGACGATCGTTGCGTTTTTAATGAGGTAATTCTTTTTCATAACCAAAGTCTTCTTGTAAAGAATCAGCTAACGGCTTTTATGCGGCCAATAAGACCCCGCCAACGAAGGTTAATAACACCAAAAATTGCTTCTTTGAAAATCTTTTTGTTCATCTTGCTGGTGCCAAGCGTACGGTCGGTGAAAATAATAGGCACCTCCTTTAGTACAAACCCTAAGCGCCAGGCCGTGTATTTCATCTCGATCTGAAAAGCATAACCAACAAATTTTACTTTATCCAACCGAATGGTTTCGAGCACTTTACGACGATAGCAAACAAATCCTGCTGTGGTATCTCTCACCTTCATCCTGGTCACAAAGCGTACATAAGCCGATGCATAATACGACATCAGCACCCTTCCCATTGGCCAGTTGACAACGTTAACCCCTGTTATATAGCGCGATCCAACAACAAGATCGGCACCTTCGGTGGAAGCAGCAAGATAAAGCCGTTCCAAATCAGCCGGATTGTGCGAGAAATCGGCATCCATTTCAAAAATATAACCATAGTCACGCGCTAAGGCCCAGTGAAATCCGTGAATATAAGCAGTTCCCAGTCCAAGCTTGCCTTTGCGCTCTTCGATAAAGAGTTGATCAGGAAATTCTTTCATGAGATTTTTAACGATATCTGCCGTCCCGTCAGGGCTGTTGTCCTCAACGATAAGCACATGGAATGCTTTTTTCAGGCTGAAAACAGTGCGGATGATCTGTTCGATATTTTCCTTCTCGTTGTAAGTTGGAATGATGACGATGCTATCTGACATAAAAAGTGAAGGGAAAAGTTTAATGTATAACGTTGCAAAAGTGCAAAAAATGTTGCGAGGAAGCAAAAAATCTTATCAGTTACTTATTTTCAATCATTTACACTGAAAAACTATACTAGAATCTGGCTCTGCCGGTGTGCGTGGGCGTATTGTCAAATAATGGTGAGTTGATCAGGTCATTCGGGTAAACCATGTATCCGCCATTGACATCAGCCTCAAGACCTGTGCTTGCATTCACCGATTGCCAAACGAGCAGCGAGCAATACCAGTGTGAATTATCAGCACGCTCAATGGCAGATTGTCCGGCCTTAAAGGAAGAAGGCAAGCGTTTGGCAGCATTCCACGATGAAAAATCGCCTTTCTGTGCAAGGGCAAAGCCGATAAGTGAATCAATTTGTTGGTCGGTAAGGCTTAGCCGGAGTCGGTACCTGTTTCCTGCTTTCGACCCATCAAAATTTACATTGTTAAAAGCATCAAGCTGATGATGCGCCAGGGCAGCAATCTCACGAACCTGAAATGCCTGTGATACATCTTTTGCAATTGACTCAACGATTATTGTATTCATCAGCAAGCTGTCAATATTGTTGTGCCGGAATCCTTTTACAACAATAGCTGCATGTCCAAAATTCTGACCACCAATTAGTTGTGAGCTACCCGGCAAAAGATTCAGGTTTGGTCTTACAATAATATCACCTCTTTTGAAATCTTCAATTCCTTCAACACAAAACAATTCAAACTTTTCTGTCAGGATTGGCTTTTCCTGCTGTCTATCGTCAACTGTGCAACCAGCAAACAAAAGCACAAACATCATGAGGCAATGTCCTTTTGAAAAGCACGTTCTAATTCTTTTTATCATCCCTTCGCTTTAGGCAGCAAAGTTATTTAATTTACGTGTTTCAATATTCTTCACATAATGGAAAAGCTCTTGCAGGAAGTTTACTGAGTGCTGATACGTATTTTCATCAATTAGGCTTGCAACCTTTGATCCGGTTTTCGTATCTTTGTCAAAATAAAACCATCATTAAAAACCAGATTACCATGAAAAAAATTCTTTTTCTTATTGTGGCCTCCACAGTAATTCTATTCACGTCTTGCAAGAAAGACAAGGATAAGGAGGTTAAGGATCTTAGCCCGTCCGACGCAAAAGTTGAGCTTAGAAATGCCAGTCAGCAGATCACAGGCGATATGGATGAAGTGATGTCAATTCCGGCAATCACATCCATGAGCTTTATGATGGATCTGATGGAAGGCGAAAGCTGGAAAAACACAGTGCGCACGCTTATTTTCAAAACCAGAAACATTCATCTGAGCGCTGTTAAAGATGCATTTCGCAAAGACACACAAAAATCTGTGACCGTTGGCGATTACGGTATTTACACTTTTAATTTTAGTTCAGGTGTATTTGAAATGACAGGAACCAGCACAAGCATGTTGAAGTTTATTTATCCAGCCGATGAAACTGCTTATGCTGCACAACAAAACAACGCAGAATTCACTGCAGATAACCTGCAATACCAAACAGTTTTGTATCAGGATACCTATTGGGATGAATGGACCCAAACATGGGTAACAGAAACATATGAGGAATACATCCCAAAAAATGCCAACGCCACCCAGAAAATCAATGGAACCACAGTATTGACTGCCAACTTCACAGCAACATACGCCGAGAATGGAAACCCGCTTTCGCTGAATGCATCTGTAACAGCAGATCCATACACCTTCACAATGAATATGAGCGGAAGTGGTGTTTCATACCACACAGCTCTTTCATTCAAGGAAAACAACAACGAACTGATGGGTTATGACATGACGGTGCTTTATACTTCCGACATGAGTGATGTGGATAAAGTGACGGGATATTATGCTGTTGCCCCATTAAAAGTTGACGGATGGATGAACTATGCCGCGATCAACAACCATATGACTGAGATTGAGGAAAATGGAGGGAACTATGATCTGACTTTCCTGAACACACAGCTTGCAATGGAATTGATCCAAACAGCACTTAATGCAAAAGTGGGTGATATTCAGTTTAAAATGTATCATGATACAGAATACGATGAATACTATCCGATGTTGTGCGTGGTGTATAGCGACGGCACACACGAATGGCTCGAAGACATCATGGGTGATGGCACTTATAAGTTTAGCAGAAAAAGATAGTCTGGCATGGATATTCTATGAAAGAGCCGGTGAACAGCCGGCTTTTTTTTTTGAAATATCCCATATGACAAAGGCAGGATTAAATGCTTAACTTTGACGCCAAATAGCACAAATGAAGTTTAACGAAGTAATTGGACAACAATCTGTTAAGGAAAGACTCATTCAATCTGCTCGCGAAGGAAGAGTGAGCCATGCGCAGCTTTTCTGGGGGCCTTCAGGCAGCGGAAAACTTGCCATTGCCCTGGCTTACGCACAATATCTTAACTGTGCAAGCCCCTCGTTGACTGACAGTTGTGGCGTTTGTCCAAGCTGTGTGAAAATTTCGAAACTTACCCACCCCGATTTGCACTTTATCTACCCGACCACTACCACCAAAAAAGTAAAAAAAGATCCCGAATCAAAACTTTTTGCCGAGGAGTGGCGCACTTTTGTTACTGAAGGAAAAGGTTATGTGAGTTTGAATCAATGGTATGATTTTCTTGGAGTCGAGAACAAGCAGGGAACCATTTTTGCCCGCGATGCAAGTGAGATAATACGTAGGCTAAGCTTCAAAGCCTACGAAGGAAAATTCAAAATCATGTTGATTTGGATGGCTGAAAAATTGCATGTTTCGGCAGCCAATAAATTGCTGAAACTATTGGAAGAGCCACCAGAAAATACTGTTTTTCTTCTCATTGCCGAAGAAACCGAGCAGATGCTCACCACAGTCAAATCAAGGACTTTTCAGGTGAAAATTCCCCGCATTGACGAAGACGCGCTGACAATGGCACTTGCCACCACATTTGATGTGCGCGCGGCTGAGGTGAGGCATATTGCAAGAATGGCACATGGCGATTGGCTCGAAGCTTGCAGATTGTACGAAAATGAAGAAGATGAGAAATACTATTTTCACACTTTTCAGCAATGGATGCGGCTGTGTTTCAAGGGAAATGTGCCTGAATTGATTGATTTTTGTTCGAACATTGCATCAATCGGAAGAGAAAGGCAAAAATCTTTCATGGGCTACGGACTTCAGCTTTTCAGACACTCAATGTTAAACAACAACCACCTGGCCGGGCTTGTTCGTGTGGCAGGCGACGAAGAAGATTTTACGAAAAAATTTGCGCCTTTTGTAAACCATCTCAATCTGCTAAACCTTGCTGAATTGCTCGAAGAAGGCATACGACAAATTGAACGAAATGCACATCCTCAAATATTGTTTATGGATATCAGCCTCAAAATGATTAAGTTACTAAGAATAAAAGCATAATTTTACCAGCAAAAAAAAGTATAATTTTGCATTTCATCATATATATATAACATGAATGAAGAATTGAAGGGCAAAAGCAGTGATGCGTTTCTGACAAGAGGTTGCTGCCGCGCCCCACGCGTATATAATCCCAAAGACAAGATTTACCAACACCAGTGCTGCAAATTAGACGCAACAAACTGGCTGAATAATCTTGAAAACCCATCCGATCAAACAAAACTGAAGATAGCCGAGGTAAGGTTTAAAAACGATCACAAGGATTTTTTCACTTACACAGATGAGCTCGAACTGAAGGAAGGCGAAATTGTTGCGGTTGAAGCTGCTGCTGGCCACGACATTGGCATTGTCACACTTACGGGTGAAGTTGTGGAAATTCAGATGAAACGCAAACGGTTTCATGTCAAGCCGGAAGAGATGCGAAAAATTTATCGCCACGCAAAGTTGTCTGATGTGGAAAAGTGGGTAAGTGCCATCGAGATTGAAGAAAACGCGTTGCGTAAAACCCGCGAACTCATCTACGACCTGCGGCTCGAAATGAAACTAAATGATGTTCAGTTTCAAGGAGATAAAACAAAGGCTATTTTTTATTACACCGCTGATGACCGTGTTGATTTTCGTGAACTAATAAAAAAAATGGCCGAAGAGTTTCGCATCAGGATCGAGATGCGGCAAATAGGCATGAGGCAGGAGTCGGCCAAGCTGGGAGGCATTGGAAGCTGTGGAAGAGAACTATGTTGCTCCTCGTGGATGGCTGAATTTCAGTCGGTTTCAACAACAGTGGCAAAGATTCAGCAGCTATCGCCCAACCCACAAAAGTTGGCCGGTCTGTGTGGCAAGCTCAAATGTTGCCTCAACTACGAGTACGATTCCTATGCTGATGCCATCAAAGAATTTCCTGACGACCGCACAGTTTTGAAAACCAAAAAAGGCGATGCAATGCACCAGAAAAGCGATGTTTTCAAAGGGCTGATGTGGTATGCCTATTTGAACGACCGAAACAATCTGATGGCTATTCCGATAGACAAAGTGAAAGAAATTGCCGACCTGAACAGAAAAAATCAATATCCGGAAAAGCTGGAGGACTTCGCCTTCATGAAGGAAACACAGGTGTCGGAAGTTTCGAGCAGCATACTCGAAGGCGATCTGAACAGGTTTGACAAGCCACGTAAAAACAAGAAAAATAATAAAAACTAAATCTAATATATTGGTAATGAAGCAATCAGCTGTTTACGGCAGTCTTTTGTTTGCAACGGTCATTTTTACCGGTCTTTTGTTGAGTTCATGTGGAAGAAAATACCTCTTTGATGATATTCATGCAATAAACAAAGATGGTTGGTCAGCGAAACAAAAAGAAAGGTTTGTGTTTAACGTGCCCGACACCAACAACACCTACTTTTTCTATATGCAGGTGAGACACGACATCGAATACCGCTACAGCAATCTTTACCTTTTTGTTGAAACACAATTCCCCAACGGCAATATCACGCGTGATACGCTCGAATGTATTCTTGCAGAGCCCAATGGAAAATGGACGGGTAAAGGGTATGGCAGGCTAAAAGAAAACCTTATCCTGCTCAACCCAACAATCAAATTTCCATTGAAAGGAGATTATACAATTGATATTGAGCAAGGTATGCGTGATGAAAACCTTAAAGGAATCACAGATATTGGCATACGAATAGAGCCAAACAAGCGTTAAGCATCTAATAAAGCCTTATTAAACCGGGGTCATGACAAAACAGCGCGCATCGCAACTAATAAAAATCCTTTGGTCATCATTCGCCATCGGGTTGGTTTCATTATTCATTTTCTTTTTTGGTTTAGCCAATGGATGGTTTGGTGCGATGCCCAGCTTTGAGGAGCTCGAAAATCCAAACACGAATTTAGCTTCAGAAATCTATTCTGCTGACGGGGTTGTTTTGGGAACGTTTCACATTGAAAACCGCTCGAATATTCATTTCAAAGATTTGCCACCGGATCTTGTCAATGCGCTTTTGGCAATTGAAGATATCCGCTTTACCGACCATTCAGGCATTGATTTCAGGGCACTGTTTCGTGTGGCCTGGGGCGTGATGACCGGCAACAGCAAAGGTGGAGGCAGCACGCTTACGCAACAACTTGCGAAAAACCTTTTTCCGCGCGATGAAAACCTCAGCAAGCCTCAGCTGGTAATGAGAAAGTTCAAAGAATGGATCACTGCTTCGCGCCTGGAGCGAAACTATTCCAAAGAAGAAATCATGGCCATGTATCTTAACACTGTAGCTTTTGGCAGCCAGGCCTTTGGAATCAAATCAGCAGCGCTCACCTTTTTTGGGAAGTCGCCCGATGAGTTGACCCTTGACGAATCGGCGCTTATGGCAGGCGTGGTAAACGCGCCCACCTGGTATAGCCCTGTCCGCAACCCTGAGCGTGCGCAGCAGCGCCGTAACCTGGTGTTGAAAAAAATGGCAGACTATGGCTTTATAAGCCAGGATCAGTTTGAAAAAACAGCGCAACTGCCATTAGATATGTCAAACTTTGGCTTACTTGATCATAACAGCGGTGCGGCAACCTATTTCAGAGAATTCCTGCGTTCCGAACTTAAAGACTGGGCAGCAAGCCATAAAAAATCTGATGGAACACCATACGATATCTATAAAGATGGTCTAAAAATATATACAACGATCAACTCACGTATGCAGCGTTATGCAGAAGAGGCTGTGCGTGAGCATCTTGGAGGTGAGCTTCAGCCATCGTTTTTCAAACATTGGAGAGGACAGCCAAATGCTCCGTTTGTTTTTCCACCTGAGGATGTAAAAGCCGAAGTTGAGAAAATCATGAGTCAGGCAATGCGCCGGTCGGATCGTTACCGCTATCTGAAACAAGCCGGAGCTTCATCCGATTCCATTGCGCTGGCTTTCCGAACACCTGTTAAAATGCGTGTTTTTTCATGGAAAGGACCCGTAGATACCATCATGACACCGATGGATTCGATCAGGTATTACAAATTTTACCTGCAATCGAGTTTGATGTCGGTTGACGTGAAAACAGGACAGGTAAGGGCTTATGTAGGCGGCATTGATTATCGCTATTTTAAATACGACCACGCAACGCAGGCTCGGCGTCAGGTGGGCAGTACATTCAAACCCTTCCTCTACACCCTTGCAATGCAGGAAGGCGAATACACTCCCTGCTACAAAGTTCCAAACATCAGTTATAGCGTACAGCTGTGGGACGGGACTTTTTGGGAACCAAAAAACTCAAGTGATGAGCGCATTGGTCAGGAAGTAACATTGAAATGGGCCCTTGCTAATTCAAACAACTGGATTTCTGCATATTTAATTAAGCGTTTCCCACCTGAGTCGGTAATTCAAATGGCCAGAAAAATGGGTGTTGTCTCTCCAATAGATCCCGTTCCGGCCATCGCTTTAGGCACTCCCGAAATCACTCTGGTTGAAATGGTTGGCGCCATGAACACCTTTTCGAACAAAGGCGTGTTTATAAAACCTTATTTCGTTACACGTATTGAAGACAAACACGGAAACCTGATTGAGCGCTTTGTCCCCGAACAATCAGAAGCACTTGACGAGGTGACGGCCTATAAAATGATTCAACTGATGAAAGGTGTGGTTGAAAGCGGAACAGGTGTAAGACTTCGGTCCAAATACGATATGCGCAATCCTATTGCAGGCAAAACCGGCACAACACAAAATCAGTCGGATGGATGGTTTATGGGATTGACCCCCGAAATTACGACGGGCGTTTGGACCGGAGCCGAAGACAGGGCAGCGCATTTCAGGTCAATAAAGCTTGGACAAGGTGCCAATATGGCCCTGCCAATCTGGGCGTTATATATGCAAAAGGTTTACAGCGACCCGGTTTTAAACATTCGCAAAGATGATTTTGAACGACCGGTCACCGATGCACAAATAGATTTTCCATGCGTTGAATCGGATGATCCTTCTGTCGGAAATTCATTTATATCTCATGAAGAAGATGATTTTTGATCATTAACGTCTCCCCTGCACACTGGTCATTTAATTATTATCTCATCAGCAAAGATATATGCATCATGTCCTGCCCCGGGATGCCAGTCCGGAATTTTCCCGAAATTCTTTGCATGAACTTTAATGTAGCGCAGGTTTCGACCAACAATTGTCTCTAAATCCCGTGTGTGGATCCCGGTCAAATCAGATGGAACATCATGTGTAAGTTTCGCAATCTTGAAATATAACACCCCATCCATCGAACCATAAAACTCAACATAAGTCGGCATCCAAATCCAGGAGCGGACATCCTGCAGGAATCCCATTGTCAATTTATTGACTTTCTGTGTTTTACCTAAATCAACAACAGCTTCAAGATTCGTTCCCTGAAAGCCTTGCCATCCGCCAAGACGCCAGTTTTCTGTTCCCCTGATTCCGTCAATGAGGGCATCGGCCGATCCACCACTGTAGTTCGGATGATAAGGATGAGCAAGTTGAATTGAGTAATCCGTATTAATTTTAACAATCATTGCTTCAGCAACATTGCTCGGCGCAAAACCATCTTTCACAGCTACGGCTTTGATAGTCTTTGACTCATCAACATTAAACGCGTGTGTATAATGCGTTGACATTGAGGTTGGTTGCGAGCCATCGGTGGTGTAATAAATCTCACAATTCGGCATCAATGACACAATTTCTATTTCAGTTGCCGATTTAATACGTTTCGACGGAATATTGATGACAGGAACGGGAATGATCTGATGCTCACTGATAGCAGTCTTGATGACATGTTCATCCTGTGTTCCCCATTTTTTGTTGGGTTTGTTTCCCATCACAAATTTCAGTTCGCCACCGGCTAGGATGTGTTCATGTTTCAAAAAATTAAAGGGGTAATCGTTTCCGTTCAGTTTTACCGACTGAATATAGAAATTTTCGGCACTAAGGTTTTCGGCAATTATTTTGAACGATTTTCCGCTTTCAAGATTGATAGAAAGCTCAGGGAAAAGCGGAGTTCCAAAGGCATATTCAGGCACTCCCGGACAAACAGGATAAAATCCCATTGCACTGAATATCAGCCAGGCCGACATTTGGCCACAATCTTCATTCCCGATGAGTCCGTCCGGATTGGGAGTGTAAAATGCACTTACGATACGTTTCACTTTCTCCTGGGTTTTCCAGGGTTGGCCCAGGTAGTTGTAGAGATAAGCCATGTGATGGCTTGGTTCGTTTCCATGCGCATATTGGCCTATCAAACCAGTGATGTCTTTCATATCGCGTCCGCCCACTTCGTCCGAAGCTTCGAACAAGTGATCAAGTTTCTGCGCCAATTTTGCTTTACCTCCATGTAGATCGGCTAAACCCGAAACATCGTGCGGCACATAAAAACTATATTGCCAGGAGTTGGCTTCGGTAAAATTCCAGTCAACAGTTGATGGATCAAACGGATTGAGCCAACCGCCATTGATTCTTGGTCGCATAAAACCTGTTGTAGGATCGAAGTAGTTTTTGTAAGTCTGGGCTGTTTCTATGTATTTATTAAAAATGTCGTGATGACCCATCTCTTTGGCCATCGTGGCCACGCACCAGTCATTGTAACCATATTCCAACGCTTTCGAAACAGATTCATGTTCTTTGTCGCCTGAAATATATCCAAACTGTCTGAAAACATTCAATCCAAAATGATCCATTTCGCTGCTTTTGACCATGGCATCAAGCGCTGCCTCCTCATCAAAACCCCGAATACCTTTCATCCAGGCATCTGCAATCACAGGTATTGAATGGTTGCCAATCATGCAATATGTTTCGTTTCCAGCCAGTTCCCAAATGGGCAGCAAACCCGTCTGTTGATAGATTTCGAGCATGGTTCGGATAAAATCGTTGGTTCTGGACTGGTCAATGAGGGTCATAAGCGGATGCCAGGCCCGGTAGGTATCCCAAAGACTGAAAACAGTATAGTTTGTGAAACCTTCGGCTTTGTGGTTTTGTCGGTCGTTTCCACGAAAGCGTCCGTCAACATCCATAAAAATATTTGGTTGAAGCATTGTATGATAAAGGGCTGTGTAAAAAACTTTCAACTGCTCTTTTGTGCCACCTTTGACAGAGATTGCTGAAAGAATATTTTTCCAACTTAAAGCAGCAGCGTCCTTCACCTCATCAAAGCTCTTGCCGGCTACTTCCTGTCGCAGGTTTTTCAATGCACCATCGGCATCCACGGCTGACAAACCCACCTTGGCAGTGACAGCCTCGCCATCGGTTGTTGAAAAACCAACAAAAGCTTTCAGTTTTTTACCTTCAGCTATTTTCTTTCCTTCCATCAGAGAATCATTCAATGCGATGCCGCTTTTCACAAAAGGTTTTGAGAATTCGATGTGAAAAAACCAAATCATATCTTCAGCCCAGTTTGTTGAACGGCGCATGCCCCGAATTTCGGTGTCGCTCACAAATTCGATGGAAGATTCTATCACCTCATCGCGGTGTTCAAGATCAATAATAATGTTGGCTTCCGCGTTTGCGGGAAAAGTGTAGCGGTGATAGCCAACTCTTTCAGTAGCTGTAAGTTCGGCCAACACATCATGTTTTTTCAAACGGACACTGTAATAACCGGCAATGGCTTTTTCGTTGTTTTTATCGAAGGGGGAACTGTAGTTGTTCTTGTCGAAAACCGGCTGTCCGACCACAGGCATCAGCAAAATGTCGCCATAATCGCTAACGCCGGTACCACTTAGAGCGGTGTGCGCAAATCCATAAATGACCGAATCGGTGAAATGGTAGCCTGAGCAACCATCCCAGCCATCAAGGCGGGTTTGCGGACTTAATTGCACCATTCCGAAAGGAACAGTAGCTCCGGGATAGGTATGGCCATGCCCTCCTGTTCCAATAAATGGATCAACATGAGCAAGCGGATCAGCAGTTTCCGGATGGTTGTTGCAGGAAGTAAAAAGTACCAAAAACAGGGCAAGCATCAAATAATTTGGGATACGCATTTGTTTCACTTTGTTATAAAGTTTGTCGGATTATCATTTAAAAAATCATTTAAACTCATCGTTTTCAATTGATTTTGAAAAGCTTCAAGATCATTTAATGAAGTTTTACAAAAAATGGTTTTAGTTTCACCGGCTTTGAGATGAAAGAAATTCTCATTGAAATGAGCAACAGTATCAGTAAGATAGAGTTGCAGGAAAGCCGTAAAGTTTTCAGCAGTAATTTCTATCTCAAAGCCTCCATCTGCTTTGGCAATATTGGTTTGCAATTTCAGCTCTGGCAGTTGGAGCTGTCCAAATTTAGTTGCAAAATGAAACTCCTCAACCACCTTGTTATCAGATGTTTCAAACCGGAAGCAGAGAACAGTTTCTGTTTTCTCCTGCTCGGTCAGGAGAGATGTTACGGGTAAAATTTGATGCCAGAGCCGGTTTTCAGCAATGCTGATTTCCTTGCAGAAAATTTCCTGTTTCTGACCATTGAAGTTGATTTTGTTTGCAATGAGTATTCCACTTTCGGCTTTATCTCCTTCGTTGAGCAGTGCAAGTTTGAGCGAATCGCCGATTTGCAAAGCTGAAAGCATGAGCGGATTATACAATTCCCGAACGCGGTATTGCAGGGCTTTCCAAACGCCTTTCGAGTCTGTTCCCGACCAGCTTGTAACCGGCCAAACATCGTTCAGCTGCCAGTAGAGCGAGCCCATACAGTTTGGGAAAGCCGATCTCTGTGCTTCAATCCCCATTCCAATGCCGTGTTGTTGAATGAGTTGCGAAGCAAAAATCAAATCCTGAAGTTTTTGCGGATACAATTTTTCTCTTTCGAGATAAATTTCGATGGTTTCATAACCAACAGGATGTTTCTGATGGCATTTGAGTTCGGAAGTGATGCTGCTGTCAAAAGCTACTGATTGAAAGGATTTGATGGTACTCAATGCCGGAAGTGCCTGAAAACCAAACTCACTCATGAATCGCGGCACTTTTTCAAGATACTTTTCAAAAGGTTCTTTTCCCCACCAAACACCCCAGTAATGCGAATCGCCATCGGTCATACTCTCTTTGCGACCCCATCCATGGCGCGGCGAGGTTGAAACATAATCTGTTTGTGGTGCATACTGCTCAACAAGGTTGGGAAGAAGCAGTTTGAACACATTGGAATAGTCGTCCCACAGCTGCTCCTGCGCTGCATCATTCAGACTGTGTTGCTTTTGCCAGCCCCAATTGTGCCAGCCTTCGTCAGACTCATTGTTTCCACACCAAAGTGCAATACTTGGGTGGTTTCGCAATCGGGTGAGTTGATCAATGGCTTCTTCGCTCACATTTTGAACAAAACGGTCATCACCGGGAATCATGGAACAGGCAAACATGAAATCTTGCCAAACCATGATTCCGTTTTTGTCGCAGAGGTCGTAAAAAAGATCGTTTTCGTAGATTCCGCCTCCCCAAACCCTTAACATATTGATATTTGAAGCTTTGGCCTGTTCAATTAGCGAGATATATTCATCGTCAGTGACCTCGGTAACAAAGCTATTTTGCGGAATATAGTTTGCTCCTTTTGCATAAACGGGTCGGCCATTGAGTTCGAAATAAAATGAATTGCCAATAGAGTCGGGTTGCGAGATGAGTTTCAGGCGGCGAATACCATGGTTGATAGTTGTTGAAATTGTTTCGCCGGAAACGACGGACAACTCAATTTCGAGTGCATATAGATACGGTTCGCCCAGACCATTTGACCACCAACGCTTTGGATTGTCAATATAGAAATCAAAATAGTAGGTACTACCACCTTCTTTCAGGTAAAATTCTGACTTCAAGAGCAATTTTTTATTGTTTTTGTCGCGCACCAGAATGTGCGCCTTTTGCACAGATTTCGACTCAACATCAACACTTAGTTTGAGTTCGGCTTTTTCGGCTTTGATTTCAGTTGTTTGAATAAACCAGTCCCGGGCAATGGTTTTATTCCATGCGATAAGGCTGATGGGTTTCCATATTCCGGCAGTGATAAAAGTCGGACCCCAGTCCCAACCAAAATGGTAAGGAGCTTTGCGGGCATAAACCCATTTGCCGCCGGGGATAAAAATGTTTGCGTTTGCAGAGTCGGCTCTGTATTTGTTTAGTGCCGACATAAATCTGATTTCGAGCGTATTGTTTTTTTCTTTTAGAAGCCTTTTGCAATCCACTTGCCATACTCTGAACATATTATCAGCTTCTAGAATCGTTTCTCCATTGAGTTTCACTGTGGCGTAGGTGTCGAGACCGCCAAAACGCATTTGGATGTTCTCCGAATCAAACAGGGTTTGTTTCACATCAAACGTGGTTTTGTATATCCAATCTGTTTCGCCAATCCATTGAAGTTGAGCCTCATTGCAACCCATGAAAGGATCGGGTATTAGCTTGTTTCGCTGCAAATCTGTATGAACAGTTCCGGGTACGGAGGCGGCATAAAAGTTGGAATCGCCAACTTTTGCCAACATCCAGCCTGACGAGATTGCCTGCTCAAAGGTCATAGGGCGTTTTTGGTGGCATGCCGTAAAAGAAAACAGCAGTAAAATCAGCAGCACAGAAGAATTGAATCGGGTTTTCATAGAATAAACAGGTCTTTTGAATTGCAGAAAAGTGCAAACAGGTCAATAAAGCAAAATATAGTAGGCCGCTCACCAGGGTTTTCATCACCTTAAATGTTGTCAGGAAGAATGTTGGCATTTGAGGGTTTGGCAAGCTTTAGATTGAGTTGGTTTTCAATTTTGGTAAGCAGTTCATTCTTGTTGACCGGTTTGGCAATATAGTCATCAAAGCCTGCGTCTAAAAACCTTTCCTTATCGCCGGCCATGGCATAAGCGGTTTGAGCGATAAACGGCACAAATTTATATTCAGGAAAGTCAATCCTGATTTGTTGCATTAGTTTCACACCATCCCAAGGTGCAGGGAGGTTTATATCAAACAACATTACCTGAAAAACATGCTCCTTTTTGTAGCGTTCACCAACGATTTTCATGGTTTCGTTTCCATCTACCGCCATCGTGATATTGCCAGATTTTGCAAGTATTTTCTGCAGAACCATTCTGTTCATACGGTCGTCTTCAACGATAAAAATGTCAAGCTTGCCAATTTCAGGGGCGTTTGCAATTGGTTTAACAGGCATTTCGACAACTGTATCCTGATCGGCATCAGGTGCTAAAGGAAGAAAAATATCTACTGTGGTGCCCTGATTCTTCTCTGATTGTATGAGAATTCTTCCGTGCATCAGGTCAAGCAGTTTTTTTGCAAGGGGAAGTCCTAAACCTGCACCCTGGAACGGACGGCTATATCCCGAATTTTCCTGCCTGAAAGCCTCAAACAAAAAATTCATATAGGATTTGTCCATTCCGATTCCGGTATCTTTTACCCTGATAAGCAATTCTTTGTTTACAAAATCGGTTTGTGTGGTAACGGTGACAAAGCCATCATTTGTATATTTCACTGCATTATCCAAAATAATGTGCAGCACGCGCATCAATTTGGCGGTGTCGGCAATCACCTGCGGGAGGTTTTGAGTCTTTGTCTTGAATTTCAAGCTCTTTTCATTGGCCGTAAAAACAAGTGGTTCGCACACATTGTTGATAATTACCGAAGGATCGCAGGGATGCAGATCAACTTCAATCTCGTTGGCTTGTATCCTACTGATTTCTATGATGTTATTGATCAGATTGAGCAATCTGTCACCGCTCTGCTGGATACCTGAGGCATAGCTGTAAAGGTCCTGGTTTTCCATCACAGCCAATTCTGTTTCGAGCAGGCTTGCAAAACCAATAATGCCATTGAGTGGTGTGCGTATTTCGTGACTCATGTTTGAAAGAAACGCGTTTTTCAGGTAGCTCGCGTCTTTCAATCGTTTGAGTGTTTTCTTCAGTTCAACATCTTTTGCACGGGTTTCGCGCAATTGTTCTTCGAGCAGGCTTGTTCTTTCCTGAATGATTGCCTCAAGCTGTTGCTTCTGCCTGAAAATATTGGCTTGAAAGTCGCCATATTGATCTTGTGCTTTTTGATAGCGCTCCTTGAGTTTGTGACTTGAGTAGAGCATCCACACTAATCCGAGCGGCAGAAGAAGAAAGCTAAAAATCAGCACCAACCGCCAAAGGATGGCAGATCGCCAGGAAAAAGGATTGCTTTTGAACTCGCTATTCGCTGTTGATACACTTGCTGATTCATGCCGAAGATGCGAAAATGCGCGCTTTTGATATTTCAGGGCTTCTTCAAGAAGGCTAACAATGGTGTCGTGGCTGATCGTATTTCCGGCGTAAGCTGCCAGACGCATGCGCGCCAAAGCCTGCTCTTCAGGTATGGCAAGCGCATCAGCATAAAGCAATTGTTTTTTTAAGTAATACTTTGTAAGTTCGGGAGTGAATTGCACTGACAATTCTGACAATTGTTTTAATATCTGTAAGCCCTCCGTGGAATCGGCAGTTTCGAGTTTTTGTTCCAGACTGTCGAGTTTAAGAATGTCAGCAGCAGATCCTGCCTTGCCGATGGCGGGCAATAACAGGATGAAAATCCAAAAAACAAAAAACAGGTATGATTTTCCGACTGCCATAGAAAAAACAGATTGCCATTTCCGGACAAAGATAAACGAATGGCCTCTTAAAACAAAAAAAAGCTTTCAGCAGTTTGAAGGCTAATAATGAACGGAATCAATGCAAAAAATACCTCACAAATCACCTAACTGTTATAATATTAACAGTTTACTTTGCCAGCTTTAAATTGTTCAAAATTTTCATATGTAAGATTTTGACTATATTTACCCGCTTTTTTTGCACCCAAACACACTAAAAACACAGATATGATCAAAAAAGTTCTCGTTGCCAACAGGGGCGAAATCGCTATCAGGGTGATGCGTTCCTGTCGTGAAATGGGCATTGAAACAGTGGCTGTTTACTCCGAAGCCGACCGCAAAGCAATGCATGTTCGCTATGCGGACGACGCCTGGCCAATCGGCCCGGCTCCTTCGGCAGAAAGTTATTTGAAGATGGAAAAAATCATCGAAGTAGCCAAACAGTCAGGTGCTGATGCCATTCATCCAGGATATGGTTTTTTATCAGAGAATGCCCGCTTTGCTGAGTTATGTCAGAAAGAGGGCATTATTTTTATCGGGCCGTCGCCCTATGCTATCAATACGATGGGCGACAAGATCACAGCCCGAAAAACAATGATAGCTGCCGGAGTGCCGGTTGTACCAGGAACCACAGAGCCCATCCGCGACATTAAAAAAGCCGTGGAGGTTATCAAGGAAATTGGGTTGCCGGTGATGATCAAAGCCAGCGCTGGCGGTGGTGGCAAGGGAATGCGCCTTGTAAAACGCGAAGAGGATATCGTGAATGCTGTGAGCTCGGCCCGTTCAGAAGCCAAAGCCGCATTTGGCGATGATGCTGTCTATATCGAAAAATACATCTCATCACCGCACCATATTGAGTTTCAGGTGTTGGGCGATCAACATGGAAATATTGTTCATCTTTTCGAACGCGAATGTTCTGTGCAACGCCGCCACCAGAAAGTGGTTGAGGAAACCCCATCTCCAATCATGACACAAGAGGTGCGCATGAAAATGGGAGCCGATGCTGTTTCTGCCGCAAAAGCAGTAAACTACTACGGTGCAGGCACCATCGAATTCATTGTGGACGACAACCTCAACTATTATTTCCTCGAGATGAACACCCGTCTTCAGGTTGAGCATCCTATCACCGAGCGTGTGGTTGGTGTTGACCTTGTAAAACAGCAAATCAACATTGCCAACGGACTGCCACTGCCATTTGCACAGGAAGACCTCAAACAGAACGGACATGCCATCGAAGTGCGAATCTATGCCGAAGATCCTGATAATAACTTTATGCCTTCTCCTGGTGTGATTAAACACATCACCGAGCCATTGGGTCTGGGAGTGCGTCATGACGGTTATGCGTATGTTGGCTACGAGATTCCAATGTATTATGACCCAATGATCAGCAAACTGATTGTTTGGGGAGAAACAAGACAGGATGCCATTTCAAGGTTGAAGCGTGCACTGTATGCATATAAAATCACCGGTGTGAAAACTTCGATTCCCTATCTGCACCGCATTATGGAAGTTCCTGCTTTCATCGAAGGACGTTACAACACCCACTTCATTGAAGAAAATCAGGAATATCTGAGGCCAAAAGCTGTTTGTACCGAACGTTGCATGGATGTGGCTGCAATCACTGCATTTGTTGACTATATCACCAAGTTAGAAAAACTACAGCCTGAGAAACCACAAAAGCATCTCGGCAACAACTGGAAAGATTTTGGACGCAAACGTTCAGTTTTACGTTTCTAAACCCAATTAAGTAAAAAGAAATATGTCCTACGAAGTTAAAATAAACGATCGTCTGTCAACAATCGAGCTTTTGAGTCGTGATGGCAGCATGTATCAGATTGCCATTGACAACAAGGTTTATGAATTAGATGTGGCAGAAGTGGAACAGGGCGTTTACAGCATCCTGCTCGACAACAAATCATTCAATGTAGAGCTTGTTGAAGGTAAAAACAGTAAAGCCTACACCGTTAATACATTGTATGAAACATTTTCGGTTGACATCATTGATGCTGAAGCCAAATACCTGATGAACCGCAAAAAAGACGAAGGAGAAGATTCCAACGTCATCGCCTCGCCCATGCCCGGAAAAGTTGTAAAAGTGCTTGTTAGCGAGGGTGATGAAGTGAAAGCTGGTCAAACAGTTGTGGTGGTTTCGGCCATGAAAATGGAAAGCGAATACAAAGTGAAGCAAGACCGAATCATCAAACGTGTGCTTGTGAAAGAAGGCGACACCGTGAATGGCGATCAGCCGATGGTAATCATTGAATAATCAAACCAAAAAAAATTGAACAATGTCAATAGCAGATAAATTCAAACTTCTTGAAGAAAACAGCCGCATGGCTGAACTTGGTGGTGGCGAAGACCGCATCAGAAAACAGCATGATGCAGGCCGCTTGACCGCACGTGAGCGATTGATCGAACTCCTTGATCCAAATACATTTGTAGAGGTTGACAAATTTGTGACCCACCGTACCACCGATTTCGACATGGACAAGCAGAAGTTCCTCGGCGATGGTGTGGTGACCGGCTACGGCAAGATTGATGGCCGCCTGATGTATGTGTTTGCACAGGATTTCACGGTGTTTGGCGGCTCACTCAGCCGCGCAAATGCTGATAAAATAGTAAAAATCATGGATTTGGCCATGAGGATGGGAGCCCCTGTGATCGGGCTCAACGACTCGGGTGGCGCCCGTATTCAGGAAGGTGTTGAAAGTTTGGGCGGCTATGCCGATATTTTTTACCGCAATGTGATGTCGTCAGGCGTAATCCCTCAGATATCGGCAATCCTCGGCCCTTGTGCCGGAGGCGCTGTGTATTCACCAGCCATCACCGATTTTATCATGATGGTTAAAGATACCTCATATATGTTTGTTACAGGTCCGGATGTTATCAAGACGGTGACACACGAAGAAGTGACAAAGGAAGACCTCGGCGGCGCATTCACCCACAATAGCAAGAGCGGTGTGGCGCACCTGATGGCCGAAGACGACAGCCAGGCTATGATGATGATTCGCGAGTTGATGAGCTTCCTGCCTTCGAACAATATGGAAGATCCGCCTGTGAAAGTATGCACCGATAACATTTACCGCGAAGACGAAAGCCTCGATACGATTGTGCCTGACGATCCAAACAAACCTTATGATATGCACGAGATTATCAGCAAGGTGGTGGACGAACATAACTTTTTCGAGATTCAGCCTTATTATGCCAAAAATATTATCGTTGGCTTTGCACGTCTTGCCGGAAAACCAGTGGGAATTGTTGCCAACCAGCCATCAGTTTTAGCCGGTGTTCTGGATATTGACAGCTCCACCAAGACAGCGCGCTTTGTTCGTTTCTGCGATGCTTTCAATATCCCGCTCATCACTTTTGAAGATGTTCCGGGCTTCCTGCCGGGTACTGTTCAGGAGTTTGGTGGCATTATCAAGCACGGTGCCAAATTGCTCTATGCTTTTGCCGAAGCTACAGTTCCAAAGATCACAGTTATCACACGAAAAGCCTATGGTGGTGCCTATGATGTGATGTCGAGCAAGCACATCGGTGCCGACATGAACTTTGCTTTCCCAACAGCCGAAATTGCCGTGATGGGACCTGAGGGAGCAGTTAACATCATTTACAAGAATAAACTTAGTGAAGAAGAGCGGCAGGAAGCCATTGCCGATTACCGCCGCCGCTTTGCAAGCCCCTACAAAGCTGCTGCCCTTGGCTATATTGATGAGATCATCTATCCGCGTCAGACAAGAACAAAACTGATACAGGCACTGGAGATGGCCCAAAGCAAAGTGAAATCGAACCCATCAAAAAAACACGGAAATATTCCGCTGTAATGTCCTGTTTCACTTTCTAGAAAATAAAAGGCGGCATTTGTCGCCTTTTTGTTTTAATAAAACTCCGGTTTCAAAATTAAAAGTTTCCGCAGTGTGAGAATTTAACATGCAGCGGGTTGAATCAGATACCTGATCCGGAATGGTGAAGGGCAAAAAACCGAAGATATTTGAAATAATGCCTTATTTTATTGCAAAAGCTTTCTATCTTTGAAAAGAAGTTCATTTTTTTATAAATTATTGACAATTAATTTGTTAGCATTAAATATCCTGCTATGAAAAATTCGCTTTACCTCCTTGTGGTACTTTTGGCCATCAGTTGTACAAATGGGTCTGTTAAAGAATCACCTAAAACAAATTCTTTTAAAATAGCTGAAAATCAGACCGCCAAAGTGTATGTTACTGCCAAAGACAGCGATCTGAGGCTCACACAGTCAGCAGATATTGCTTTCAAAGAATTTGGACAACCTGTCGAAACGCAGATTTGTGTTTTTGTTGATCCTTCGAAAACATTTCAGGAAATGCTTGGAATTGGTGGTGCAATCACCGATGCAAGTGCAGAAACCTTTTTCAAACTTCCTAAGGGCATACAACAGCAGGTTCTGGAGGCCTATTTTAGCAGGGAACACGGTATCGGCTACAACCTCATCCGAACAAATATACACAGCTGCGATTTCTCGAGCGGAAGCTACACCTATGTTGCTGACGGTGATCGGGAGCTCACAACTTTCGACATTTCACATGACAAGCAGTTTAAGTTGCCACTCATCCAAAAAGCAATCGCCACTGCAAAAGATAAGGTGACATTTTATGCCAGCCCATGGAGTCCGCCGGCATGGATGAAAGACAACAAAAACATGCTGCAAGGCGGAAAGCTTCTTCCGGAATTCTACCAAAGCTGGGCGCATTATTATACCAAGTTCATCAAAGCTTACGAAGCCGAAGGCGTAAAAGTGTGGGGAATTACCATTCAAAACGAACCTATGGCAAAACAAACCTGGGAAAGTTGTATTTATACTGCAGAAGAAGAGCGCGATTTCCTGAAAAATCATCTTGGACCAGTGATGCATAAAGAAGGACTTTCTGATAAAAACATTGTGATGTGGGACCACAACCGCGACCTCATCTACCAGCGGGCCAGCACCTATTTCAATGATCCCGAGGTGCGCAAATATGCCTGGGGCATAGGTTTCCATTGGTACGAAGATTGGAGTGGCGGCGTTCCTGTTTTTGAAAACATCAGGAGGGTTCAGGAGGCTTTTCCGGAGAAAAAACTCCTTTTCACCGAAGGTTGTGCCGAGAGTTTTGACTCCACGCGCTACAATGCCTGGGCGCTCGGCGAAGAATACGGACGATCAATGATTCATGATTTCAACAACGGTGCTGTGGGTTGGACCGACTGGAATATTTTACTCGATGAAACCGGCGGACCCAATCACGTCGGAAACTTCTGTTTTGCACCCATGCATGGCGACACCCGTTCTGGTGAGCTAATCCTGACAAACTCGTATTATTATATCGGTCATTTCTCGAAATTCATTCAACCTGGAGCAAAGAGAGTGATTGCTTCTCCCAGTCGCAGCCAGCTCATCACCACTGCATTTCTAAATCCTGACGGAACAACAGTGGTGGTGGTGATGAATGAAAGTGAAAAAGAGACCGACTTTTATTTGTGGGTTGATGGTAAAGCTGCACCGGCCAGAAGTCTTGCCCATTCTATTATGAGCTTTGTATTTTAACAATAAGATCAAGCTTTGCGGTCTTTTAACCGGCCGCTAAAGCTTAATAGGTTCTTACATAGATTGCTGCCTTCCAACTTTTTAATTGTAGAAAAAATGAAAAGAATGCTTTCGCTCAAAAGAATCCTGCTCTACTGTCTGATTGTAACCAATCTTGGCTTTGGATGTAAAAAATCATTTTTAAACAAGCGGCATAAATTCATTGGGGATTACACCTTTGAGGTTAAAGTAGAATGCTCGCCCAATTGGCCATGTGATACTACTTTTACTTCTGAAGGTTTTGTGGATTATTCTGACGATCCCGAAAAACTTATAATCGTTTACGGCGGTAATTACACGCTTGAACCCAGAATTGACGATGACTACAACCTGATTCAATCCATTGATCACTATCAAACTGACAGTATCGGCAGGTTTATCAACAAGGACGAAGTTGAATTTTACGTAAGAACCGGAGGCCTGGGAGCATGGTGCTATGAAAATGTTTACGGGAAGAAAAAATAACATCAGTTTCACCGCATTCAGTTCGTCAAACAACAATCACATGATTAGATATCTGGACAAAGTTCCTTCAGGAGAGTCTTTGCTCGTTTCATTCACGATTTTTTCTACTAACGCAGGATATTTTTTCAGATTCCGAATGTATTTTGCACTCTTCATCGCTTTTATCAAACGCTCCAACCTGATGGCGTGAGAATAATCTTTTACTGGTATCGCCAAAAACAACTCCCAATCCGAGGCAGCTGCCGTAAAACGATGATTGCCATATAAATGCGCGTTGTGGTGAAGTATGCGACCCGGCAAATCTTCGCGACAGCGCCTGTATAAAACCTGCCAAGCTTTGGACTGAAAATGATATAACAATACGATTCCATCGTTGGTAAATGAAAAAGAGACTGCTCGCGCAGCCTCTTTCATGTTGGTGGGCCCACCAGGGCTTGAACCTGGGACCTACTGATTATGAGTCAGTTGCTCTAACCAACTGAGCTATAGGCCCTTAAATATTGAACTTCTTTTTTGTAGTAACTCCAAAAGTCGTGACAGAAAAACCTGTCAAAAAAAAGTTAGGAATTTTTAACAAGAAAAAGAACAATTCTCTTTTGGAATGAGAGCGCAAAGTTACAACTTTGTATCGGAATTATCCAAGTAAAAAATCACACTTCATGAAAACACATCATCCTATACGCAACATCATATTCGACTTCGGCGGTGTCATTCTCGATATTGACCCGGTACTAACTTTAAATGAACTTAAAACCCTCGGTGTTGAAAACCTTGACATCTTTCAATCACGTGAATTTCAACAAGATGTAATGGAAAAGTTTGAAAGGGGGGTTCTGACACCGGAAGTGTTTCGTGACAAAGTTCGCGATTTCGTCGGCATTCCTTTAAGCGATCAGGACATTGATGATGCATGGAATGCTTTGTTGCTTGACATACCAAAAGAAAGAATCAAGGTGCTTGAAGATGTAAAAAAACACTATCCTATATTCTTGTTAAGCAACTCCAACGAGATACATTATGATGTTTATGTGCGCGACTTGCAGCTAAGATTCGGATACCGCGAGTTCGACCAGCTTTTCACAAAGGCATATTTCAGTTTCGATCTTCACATGAGCAAGCCGAATCCTGAAATTTTTGAGTTTGTGATGTATCAACACAAACTCAAACCTTCGGAAACTCTCTTTGTTGATGATACGCTTCTGCATATTGAAGCTGCAAAATCATTGGGGCTAAAAACTTTTCACCTCCAAAAACCAACCCGCGTGCGCGATATGTTTACAGATGGCATCCTGAGGACAGATCTGGATATTCAATAGACCCATCCATCTGACTGACTGGTTGAACACCGTCAAAATAAGCAGCGACTTCGAGTAAAATCTGGTTTAAATCTTCGTATTCAACCGCTTGCATAATTCTTATGCGAAACGGTTTGAAGTTTGGAAAACCTTTAAAATAATACCCCCAGTGCTTCCTCATCTCCATGAGCGCCTGTCGTTCCCCTTTCCATTCGATTGACTTTTCCAGATGAATTCTCGAAATTTCTATTCTTTCGTGAATATCAGGGGGGGCAGAATTGGTTCCATCTTTCAAAAACTGCTTCACTTCTTTGAATATCCATGGGTTTCCGTAGCTGCCACGCGCAATCATCAAACCGTCAACACCATAGTTTTCTTTAAATCGCTTCGCCGACGGACCATCCAACACATCGCCGTTTCCGAAAACAGGGATACGCATCCGTTGATTTTCCTTTACCTTGCCTATTAAGGTCCAATCAGCCGGAACACTTGAACGGGTCGTACGCAAGCGCCCATGAATTGTAATGGCTTGTATTCCAACATCCTGAAGTCTTTCTGCAATTTCTACTATGTCTTTGCGATCTTCGTCATAACCAAGTCGTGTTTTAACGGTTACAGGAAGCTTCACAGCTTTAACAACAGCTTCGGTCATTGCCACCATTTTCGGGATGTTGTTCATGATCCCCGAACCTGCTCCTTTGGATGCAACTTTTTTTACAGGACAACCATAATTAATATCAATGATATCAGGTTGGGCTCTTTCTGCATACAAAGCCGCCTGCACCATCGAGTCAATGTCATGTCCGAATATCTGGATGCCAATTGGTCGTTCAAACTCACTGAAATCGAGTTTTTTAACGCTTTTCGAAGCATCTCTTATGAGTCCTTCTGAAGAAATAAATTCGGTGTACATAATATCAGCACCAAACATCTTGCAAACATACCTGAAGGGAGGATCGCTAACATCCTCCATGGGAGCCAGCAAAATCGGAAACTCTCCAATTGTCAGATTACCTATTTTAATCAAAATATGAAAATTTATAATTCTTATTGTCCGCTGCGCCTTCTTGCACCGAGTGACGACGGCAAAAATACTACTTTTGCACATTCACTTCCACAGTCATTAGTTATGATGCGATTGCAACCCCTATTTAAAGATGCTCCGGCAGGCTTTCAACTGTTTCTTTTTCTGGGATTACTTGTGTTCGGGCTTTTAGCTGGTATGATAACCGGAATGCTTTTTCTTCACTTCAGTGATGGATTGAGCACTATTTCACTTGTAGATCCGGAAGGTCCGGAAGCACTCAGAGCTGCCCGTATCATGCAAATATGTTCGCAAATAGGATTGTTCTTTTTTCCGCCCTTTGCCTATGCATTTCTACTAAGCCTTAAGCCTTCAGCGTTTTTGGGAATTAATAAAATAGCGCGCCCCGCCATACTTTTACCCGCTATACTGTTAATGTTTATCAGCCTGCCAGCTGTACATTTCCTTTCAGAAATCAACAAATCAGTTCATCTCCCCGACTGGCTTTCAAGCCTCGAAGTATGGATGCAGGATAAAGAAGCACAGGCAGAAAAGTTGACAAACTTTTTCCTGAGTGTGGATACAATTGGCGGGTTGATGATCAATCTGATAATGATAGCCCTTTTGCCTGCAATGGGTGAAGAGTTGGTTTTTCGTTCGGTTTTGCAGCCTAAATTTATTGGAATTCTAAAAAACCCTCATATTGGAATAATAGCAACCGCATTGGTATTCAGCATTATACACATGCAGTTTTATGGATTGCTTCCCAGGTTCATTTTAGGACTTTTTCTGGGCTATTTTTATTATTGGTCTGGCAGCATACTGGTGCCGGTGGTGATGCACTTAGCAAACAATGGAGCGGCTGTAATCGCTTTTTATCTGCACCACAATCAGGTATCAGCTGTTGCGATGGATGAGTTTGGAGAGAGTGCATCCTTCATAACAATTCTGCTAAGCGTTGTGTTTTCGCTGTTTCTTGTGCTCTTCGGACGAAGGATTTCAAATTCAGTGAAATAAAAAACCCGGCAATTTCTTAAAAACTGCCGGGCTCAGATAGTATTATAAAAGCTATTTTGCGATGCCTTTCAGTGTAGAGTAGTTGATACGGAAAGCACTTGCTTTGCGCAATTCCTGCTTCACATCAGTCACTACTCCCATTTTTGTTTCCTTATGCACTTTTAGCGAAGTAGTAATAAGGTTTCTGTCTGCCTCGTTTCTTGCTTCTCTTTCTGCAGTAACAAACTCAGGAACATCACTCACTCTGGCATACTGATCATTCAATTGTATACGGGATTCTGTTCCATACAAAGTTGTATTTGTAGGTGGTCCAATATAAATGTAGCTTACCAATGACTTTTTCTCAAGCTTTTGAATTTCAGTTGCAATAGGTAATTTTACCTTCACACGTAATGAAGTTTCTCTCATCTGGGTTGTTACCATAAAAAAGAACAAAAGCATAAAAATAATGTCAGGCAAGGAGGATGTACTAATGGCTGGAGTGCCTTTGGTTTTACTTGATTTAAACTTTGACATGTTAATTCCCTCCAATATTTTCAGGTTCTGCTTCCGAAATACGAACAGGTACGGCTTCGTTTATTGCCTCAAGTTTTTCTTTGCTTAACGAACTCAGTTTTGTACCAAATTTATTCACAGAAAGTTCTTCCTTAATTTCATTAAAGGCCCGCGCAAGTTCATTTTGTACTTGAATGTAAGTATCATACGAAGTTCCACGGTCATTTTTCAAAGAAATAACTCCTTTTGATGAATGAAAGCTACCAATAAACTTAATCGTTTGTTCTTCAACTTCAGGATAATTCGGATCGTCAGGATAATGCGGTGTCATGAATTCTTTTGCAACATCTTTCAAGGTTCTGATGTCACCTGGGACTCCATTAACCAATAACATGTTGTTTTTGTTAACCAAAACATTTAGCACATTCCTTTCTTTAACCTTCACATTATCGGGCGAATCAACAGGTGGAGGAAGGCGTCGGGTAATTCCCGAGTCAACATCCATAGTTGTTGTAACCAGAAAAAAGATCAAGAGAAGAAAGGCTATGTCCGCCATTGATCCAGCATTGATTTCAGGTGCGGCTCTTCTCATGTTTGATTATTTAAAGAATTTGTAAACACTCGAAAACATTACAGTTACCAAGGTCAGAATACTAACAACGGTTGTAAAGACGATTCCAAAACTGATCAAAGTTGACTCAGAAGCCGATATTTGATACTTTTCAAGTTCGAGGGCCGAATAACTGTTCCCTGCAAAAAAGAATGAAATCAATGCAATTACACCAACAATGGCTAAGGTATAAAGCAGGTTCTTTAGGTTCTTGGGGTGTTGTACGAAGGTGAAAATTGGCGAAATAAGTGAAAATGCTGCAGTCAATATGATCAAAACATATGAAAACTGAATCAGAACTTCAAATGAATCACTTAAAAAGAAATAGACACCTAATAGTGCACCTAACGCCATTATGGCGTAAAAGCCCCATTTGACATATTTTTCAAAACTGTCTTGCATGGTTATTATTTTTTGGTGTATTTGTACATGATGTCCATGAAGGTAATTGAAGTGTCCTCCATACTATTAATCAAGGAGTCAACTTTGGAGATGATGTAATTGTATAAGATTTGAAGAATGATGGCTACAATAAGACCAAATACTGTGGTTAAAAGGGCGATCTTGATACCATTTGCAACAATTTGGGGGCTAATATCACCAGCAGCTGCGATATCATCGAAAGCTTGAATCATACCAACAACAGTTCCCAAGAAGCCAAGCATTGGGGCTAGAGCAATGAAAAGTGAAATCCAGCTAATTCCTGATTCCATCCTTCCGGTAATAACCGAACCATATGAAACAACAGCTTTTTCCACTTCTTCAATACCAGAATCATAGCGCATTAACCCTTGATAGAAGATGCTTGCCACTGGTCCTCTGGTATCACGACAAAGTTTCTTTGCTTCTTCAACACCGCCTTTGTTCAAAGCACTTTCAATACCATTAATCAGTTTTGTGGTATTGGTAGCACTCAAAGTCAGGTAAATAATTCGTTCCATGGCGATTGCTAAACCAAAAATCAACGTTAATAGAACAGGTGCCATCCATACTGGACCTCCCTCGATAAACCTATCCTTCATACCTTGATGGAAGGTTTTTGTTTGTTCAGCATCAACTTTTTCGGTTTGAACTGTTCCAGATTCCTGAGCATAGGCAGCATAACCTGCACCAACAGTCAGGCTAACAACAATGAATAAAAGAGCAATTAATTTTTTCATAGTTTACAGTGTTGATTACTACATTAATTCCGTTTGTGTGATTATTAATTAATTTGTTAAGGTTTACAACGCGACAAATGTAAAAATATTCTGATAACAACCTTCTTAAAATTGTTATTAGTTTTTTGCGGAGAGAGCGGGATTCGAACCCGCGGTACCCTTTTGAGGTACACACACTTTCCAGGCGTGCGCCTTCAACCACTCGGCCATCTCTCCTTTTGTGCCCAAGACTACCGGCACATTATGGCTGCCAAAATTACAACTTTTTTTAATCTCTTTCGATTTTTCCCGGATTCAAATAGTTTGTAATGAATCTAAACTCCAAATCAACTCACTTATTGCATATTAGTATTCTGATGTCTTTACAAGCCCGCTTGTATTACTATTCTTCTGATAAAACTTTGGCTTCCGGTTTCGACCTTCAAAAAATACAGGCCGGGCTTAATCCCGGAGAGATTTAAGTTACCAGAACGAATTATTTCAGTTTTAAGCAGTTCTTTGCCATCCGAACCAGAAACCGATACAATCAGTTTATCAGCATTCTTATATGAGATAAACAAGTTGTCGTGAACAGGATTTGGATAAAAAACCAATCCTTCGGCTTCTTCCTCAACGCCTGTGGCATCTGCTGTGAAAGATTCAATATACGAAATTCCTTCGTGTTCGTATAAACCCTGCTGAGGCATATTGCCTGCATAAACAGGGGTGAGATTGTAATAATAGCCTGTTGTTTGATCTCTCAGCTTCCAGATGATTGTTTCGCCCGGTATCAGACCTTCAAGCGCAACAGATAAACTGTCATCACCATAAACAGCCAAAGCTTGTGGCGACAAGAAGGCTCCGGCTCCGATCTGCCCAACCAGGTTGCCACCTGGAGTAAAGGCCATTATCAGATTTCCCGCATCGCCAACAGACAAGGCAGTGGTTGAAAGTCCAAAGACGTGCGTGTTTGGCAAAACCGGACTGCTCATTAACGTGTTGACCAGGTTTTCGGGTTGCTCACTGTGTTTGCAGGCAGGAAAATCAATCTGAATGTTTTCAGTGATTTTTGCAAGATATGCTTTTACTGGCGTAAGCTGCTGCAATGTGTTGAGCTGAATTGAAGGCCAATAAACCAGGTCGGAGCCCATTTCTTTTATCATTACAATTTTGTTGGCCTGATTTTCGAAAAGCGTCTCCACATCCACAGCACATTCGCTCAGAACAGGCAATAAATTCCAGCCTGTCTGTAAGTTTATTGATGTGGGCGCATTGCCCGGGCCGCCAATGGTGAGGCTTGATGAGGCGTTCATTTTAATTTTGTAACCCATTGAGGCGTCCCAGTTGCCAATCGTATTGAGGCCTTGCGATGGTATATAACTTCCTGTAAGCGTTTGAACTGCAATTAAATTTTGTGCTACAGGCGCAAAAATATCCTCCAGTGAAGTTGAAACAGGGACTATATGACTCGAAAGTGTGTTCCAACCTGTAGTTAGCATTGCGGTCTGGGTTGGATAACCACCGCTTGTTACAAGCTCAAAATCATCCACATACAAGCCATCTTTGGTGACAGAACCATCGCTCACAAATTTAAACCTGAATTGAACAAAGGAATGGTTTAAAAAGCTGCTTAGATTATAGGTTTTCTTTTGCCAGCTAGTTTGTGTCCCGTTAAATTGTGCAAGAGAAACCCAGTTGGATCCATTGGTCGAAACTTCAAACCAGGTGTAATCGTAGTTGGACTCAAGGTCGTATCGTGTCCAGAAGGAAACCTCCGCCGAAGTAAAACCGGTGCTAAGATTGACCGGACGAAGGTAGGCATAGCTTGTAACATCATTCTGGTATTGTCCCGAAGGACTTTCAGTAATACTATGCGTTGGCGAATGAGCCTGCGTTGTTGTAATCCCCCAGCCTCCTGCAAATTCAAAATAGGGGGCTCCGTTCTCAAAATCAGTTACAAATGGCAGGGACAAAGGTGGCATTGGTGTTGCCGAAACAGTGTTTGACGGATCAGATTCAAGGTTTGAACCGGCATAAATAGCAGTAATATAATAGGAGTAGGTAATTCCGTTTGTCACCATGGCATCAACAAAACTGTTGCCGGCAACATTCTGATACAACTGTCCGTCGCGGTAGATATTGAAAGAGGCTGCATCAGGCAGCGTCGTCCACACCAGTTCAACCATCTGATCGCCGGCCAGTGCCACCAATCCTCTTGGCGGGTTGAGTCGGTTGGCAAGTGTGGCAGCAGCAGCCAGCGAGGCTTTGGTGAAAACTGCTGCCTGATTCTCGTTGTTATAACTTGGACCTACTATATCATTTGTTGTATGGATATACGGACTGTAATCTGGCACTGCCTCGAAGGGAAAAATACCCATGAAACCATTGTTATTGAAAGAAGTGTGATCGCTGTCACCTCCGGACAGATAGCCCGGACTGACAACAAACTGTGGTAGGTAGGCTGCAGCAACATCCACATAAAAAGTAGCAAGCTCTTGAGCAGCAGCCGGATAGATTAATGTGGATTTTATGGTTGTATTGCCCGGTTTGAGATAGCCAATCATATCAAGGTTGAAATAGCCATGAATATCCATACCCAGCTGCGCGGCGCGGCTTGCATATGCATCGCTGCCATAGAGACCATATTCTTCACCCGAAAAAGCACAAAAAACAACACTCCTGTCAAAAGTATGCTGACTCATGATGCGTGCAATTTCGAGCACACCAGCTGTACCGGATGCATTATCGTCTGCTCCCGGAGCCGACGAACCCCCGCTGTATGAATCATAATGTCCACCAATTACGACAAACTCCTGTGGGTATTTTGTACCGGTGAGCGTTGCAATGACGTTGTCACTGGCACTTCCGGATGGCATACTAAAATCCATAACCTCAACTGACAGGCCCATATTTTGAAACTGGCTTTTAATCCAGTTTTGTGCTGCGACACTTTGCGCATGGTAGGCATTTCGTGTGCCGTAGTCCTGCAAATGTTGCACTGTGGTGGTAATGTTGCCTGCAGATACCTGTTCGAGCATCGCTTCAACAAAAGGATCAGGAGTTATGCTGCGCGCCGGGCTTAGTCCTTTTGGCTGAGCAAGTTTTGCTTCATTTTTACTGATTCGCAGCATCCCATCGCTTTTGAACGGCTGAAGCGGTTGCGGGTTGTTGCTGTCCCACGACAACACAAGGAAACCTTCGCCATTGTACAATGGAATTGCAGCAGGCCGAGAACCGAGAAAGCCGGGCTTTTCATTATCCGGAACATACACCACATAATATTCTTCTGAGGTTGCCCATGCATTGGTGCTGAGCAAACTGTGCGCTTGCTTTGGGGTTGATGCAGCGCTGGCAATGATCCAATTGTCAGCAAAAAAATGCACTTTAAAAGCCGGATTAGCGGCCAATTGCTTTTGTTCTTCAGCATCTTTTGAATGAATCAGGTATAAGCCATCACCAAACGCGCTAAATGCAGCAGTCAACTGAACAATCACAAAGGCCAGCAGGATAAGTTTCGTCTTAATCATTATTATATGTTTTAATAAAATGTGTTCACTTGAAAATCGTTCAATCCACTGTCATTTCGCCTCTGATTGGCGTTTGCAGCAGTTCGATGACACGTTCTTTCGCGTATCCTTCACCAATAAGGTACATCAGTTTTGACAATGCCGATTCGGTTGTGATATCAAATCCTCCGATAACACCAATCCGTTCGAGGCTCAGGCTGGTAGCATACTTTCCGAGTTCTACCGAACCTGATTTACACTGGGTCACATTATAGATAAGCAATCCGGCGCTGATAGCTTCTTCGAGGCAGCCCAGAAACCATTCGTCAGTTGGCGCATTTCCCGAACCGAAAGTTTCGAGGATAAGGGCTTTCAGACCGGGAATGGTCAAGGTGCTGCGGACAATATTTTCCGATATCCCTGGAAAGAGCTTAAGTATCGTCACATTGAAATCAAGATTGGTATGTACCTTGAGCTTTTTAAAGTTTGGTTTTAGAATATTGTTCGTGTTGAATCGCACATGCACCCCCACCTCAGCCAACAATGGGTAGTTACCTGAAACGAAGGCATTGAAGCGTTCTGCATTGAACTTGGTGGTGCGGTTGCCGCGCATGAGTTGGTTCTCGAAATAGATAGCCACTTCCGGAACAATGGCCTGATTGTCTTCCTTGGCTGCTGCTATTTCAATTGCGTTAAGAAAATTTTCGCGGCCATCCGTACGTATCACGCCCATTGGCAATTGCGATCCGGTGAAGATAACCGGTTTGTTAAGGTTTTCGAGCATAAAACTCAGAGCCGATGCAGTATAAGCCATTGTATCAGAGCCATGTAGCACAACAAACCCATCATAGTGCTCGTATTGCTTTTCGATGATTTGTGCAAGCCTGATCCAAAAGGAAGGCTTCATATTAGACGAGTCAATAAGTGTTTCAAATGAGATGAAATCAATCTTATAATCAAAATTCCGCAAAACAGGCATTTGTTCATAGATATTTCCAAAATCAAACGGAACAAGTGCGCCTGTTGCAAGGTCTTTGGTCATTCCGATCGTACCTCCGGTATAAATAACAAGCACCGAAGTTCTTTCCTCTGTCATAAAGTATTGATCTTAAATAAATTAATTGCGTTTCTTGTGGTTATTTCAGCTGTTTCGGATAAGCTGATTCCTTTGACTTCTGCCAGCTTAACAGCTGTTTCAACCAGGTAGCTGCTTTCGTTGCGTTTGCCGCGATATGGCACCGGTGGCAGATAAGGACTATCGGTTTCCAAAACAATAAAATCCATAGGAATTTGCTGAACAACGGCTGGCAGATGCGATTTTTTGTAAGTGAGCACACCTCCGATACCCATCATAAAATTGAGCTGCATGATCCGGTTTGCCTCTTCGATGCCGGCAGTGAAGCAATGAAAAACACCAGACAATCGTCCGTCCTGAGCTTTTTCAACGATATCCAGTATCATCGGGAAAGCCTCACGTGTGTGAATAGCCACCGGAAGGCCGGCAGTTTTGGCCCATTCGAGCTGTGTTTTGAAGGCCATTATTTGTTCGCCCAGGAAAGTTTTGTCCCAATACAAATCAATACCAATTTCACCAATGGCGCAAAAGTTGTTTTCTGAAAGCTTTTTTTCCAAAACATCAAGCTGCATCAAAACGTCTTCTTTAACCGAGGTGGGATGCAAACCGGCCATTGGAAAACACTGACCGGGAAATTGTCTGCACAGTGCCAGCATAGGTTCAAGGCTGTCAATATCAATGTTTGGCAGCAACAAATGCTTCACACCTGCATCAAATGCACGGTCCATCATTTGATCGCGGTCATTGTCAAACTGTTCGAGGTAAAGATGTGTATGGGTATCAACAAAGTGCATGCGACAAAAATAGTTGTTTTCGTTGAATCCTTTTCCAGGTGGTGGTCATTGAATGCACAGAAATTTTATATGGCCGATTATTGATGTAACTTTGCCGCAAAATCACCGAAATTGAAAGTCCTGGTTATCCGTTTCAGCTCAATAGGCGACATCGTGCTTACGAGTCCGGTCATCCGTTGCCTAAAACTATCGGACAAAAGCATGGAAGTGCATGCGCTGACCAAACCACAATATGCCTCAATATTTTCCGAAAATCCTTATATAACAAAGGTGCATACACTGGCCGGAAAACCCGCTGAAACAGCTGCACTCCTTCGTAAAGAGAAGTTTGATTTTGTTGTAGATCTTCACAAAAACCTGCGTTCGTTTCGCATCAGGATTTTATTGGGTGTCAAGGGTTTCAGTTTCCCGAAACTAAATCTGCAAAAATATCTCCTCGTACACTTTAAGTGGAACCTGATGCCTGAAAAACATATTGTGGATCGTTATTTTGACGCTGTAAAGCCACTCGGGGTTTCAAACGACGGAAAAGGGCTAGATTATTTTATTCCTGAAAACGACCGCATGCAGCGCAGTGATTTGCCCGAACACATTCAGGCCGGCTATTATGCTTTTGCAATCGGAGGCAATCACAACACCAAGATTTTGCCGGCACACAAGGCAGCAGTCGTGATAGGGAAGCTCGACAAGCCGGTGGTATTGCTTGGCGGCAAGGAGGATATGGAGCGTGCGGCAGCAATTCTAAGCATTGCGGGAGACCACATGGTCTGGAACAGCTGCGGAAAACTCCGGCTCGGGCAGTCAGCATGGGTGGTCGAACATGCCCTGGGTGTGATTACCAACGACACTGGACTGATGCACATTGCAGCTGCATTTCGCAAACCTGTGGTGTCGGTTTGGGGGAATACGGTGCCGGAGTTAGGGATGTATCCCTACATTGTGACAAACCCCGAAAGGGTTGCCCTCATCGAACAAAAAGGACTTTCGTGCAGGCCGTGCAGTAAAATCGGATACCAAACCTGTCCTGAGAAACACTTCAATTGTATGGAGAAGCATAGCGAAACGCAAATCGCTGATGCGCTCAAAAAAGTGGTGAGTGCCGGTCGGGCTTAATCAAGGGCTATAAACGGATTCGAAATCTTCTCAGTTCCAATTGTTGTTTCAGGACCATGACCGGGCAAAACCATTACAGCATCAGGTAAGGTAAACAGTTTAGACCAGATACTCTTTTTGAGTGTAGGATAGTCGCCTCCGGGCAAGTCGGTGCGGCCGATGCTTTGATAAAACAAAACATCACCTGAAATAACGAAGTTTTCGGCAGCTGCATGAAAACAAACACTGCCAAGGGCGTGGCCGGGTGTATGGAGCACCGAAAGCACAGAGTTTCCGAAGTGCAATTTTTGACCATCATTTATAAAGATCCCAACCGGCTCAACGTGTGTCAGCGGTAAGCCGTAGGCAGCGGCATAATCCTTTGCATGTTCAAGATAAAAAGCACTGTCGGCATGGGCCGAAAGTTTCAAATGGTAGTTGTTGCTAAAGAAAGTATTCCCGAGAATATGATCAATATGGGTGTGGGTGCTGAGAAGCATCACCGGGTTAAGTCCGTTTTTCTCGATAAAATTACTGATTGCCAACTCCTCATCGCCATTGCTGCAGGCTGCATCTACAATAACGCACTCATTTGTTTCGTCGTAGAGCAGATAGGTATTAACCTGAAAAGGATTGAAAATGAATTTTTTAACTTTAATCATGCATTTGAGCGGGTTAGTGAGGGGCAAAGATACATCAGCTTGCCGACAGCGCAATCCCCTGTTGAGCAAAATTGTATTACTTTCGCCTTTGCAAAAACGCTAATAGTGCAAGCTGTAAACCATTCAATATCAGAAACCAGATCAGCATTACCTTTGTTTCAGAGGTTGCTGACGATTTTGATATTGCTTATGATAAACCCAAATGGTTTGCTCGCTCAATTCTACAACGGCTCAAACATGACCTTTGGCAAAAGCAGGGTGCAATGGTCCAACACCATTTGGTTTTATTACCGTTTCGATAAGTTTGACACCTATTTTTATCTGAATGGCGAAGAGCTTTCGCAATACACTGCCAAATATGCTGCAGAACAATTGCCTGTTTTCGAAAAACGACTTCAGCAAGCGCTCGACGACAAAATACAATTCATTGTCTTCAACAGTCTGGGCGATCTCAAGCAGAGTAATATAGGCTTGGTTTCTGACCAGAAATACAACACCGGAGGTGTTACGCATATCATCGGAAACAAGGTTTTTTTGTATTTCGATGGCAATTACCTCCATTTTGAACAGCAAATCAGGGCAGGCATAGCAAATATTTTGGTCAATCAGTTGATGAGTGGCGGAAGTATTGGTTCGCAGATGCGAGATGCAGCATTGTTCAACCTGCCGGATTGGTACAAAAACGGATTGCTTTCCTACCTTTCAGAAGAATGGAACACCAGTCTCGACGGCAGGATGCGCGAAGGCATATTAAGCCGTCGTTTTGATAAAATCAACAGGCTCGAGGGTGATGAGGCCAAAATTGCCGGACACTCGTTTTGGCGTTACCTCGAAAAGACATACGGTGCCGCAGTCATTCCGGAAATCGTTCACCTCACGCAGGCCGGACGCAACGTTCAGAATGGTTTTCTTTATGCAACCGGTGTGAAATTTAAGCAGCTTTCGCGCGACTGGCTTGGCTGGAACAAACAATTGTATCAAAACGGCGAAACGCGCTATCCTCAAGAGGCTTTACCACTTAAATACCGCAGCTACAGAACATTCAGCCGGCCTGAAATCAGTCCCGACGAACGCTATATGAGCTATGTAACAAGCGATGAAGGCCTGATAAAACTATGGCTTGTTGAGCTGCAAACCGGCAAAAAACAGCGAATGTTCAAAACAGGTTACAGCACCGACGAAAAAATAGACCAATCATTTCCGCTTACAGCCTGGCACCCGTCATCAGACCTCTTTGCCTTTGTGCTTGAAGAGAAGGGTAAAATCTATCTGTATTTCTATAACCTCAATGACAAGACAACAGAAAGCAGAAATATGTTTGATTTTCAAAAAATCACACATATCAGCTATTCACCTGACGGCAAACAACTTGCGCTTGCTGCTGTCAGGAAAGGGAAACCGGATATCTATGTGTTCGACATCCCTTCCAACAGCCACAGGCAGATCACTGATGATTACTACACTGATTTGGAACCTGCATTTGCACAAGGAAAAAACCTGATCATATTTAGCTCAAACAGGCCTTCCGACACCCTAAAGCCACAAGATAAACCAGAAAATCAGTTACCTTATTTTGATCTTTTTGCATACGATAACAACGCCAAAGAACCTTTGCTGAAAAGGCTGAGCAACACTGCTGTTGCAAACGAAAGAGCGCCTTCGCAACTTAAACCCGGCGAAATTAGTTTTCTGGGTGATGAAAACGGATACTTCAATCTCTACTACGGTCGCTTTGACAGCATCATCGCCTTTGTGGATACAACCGTGCATTTCAACTACTTCATGGAGGCATCGCCGCGCACCGATTTTACAACCAATATCCTGAACTACACCGCTGCTGCATTGTCAGATCAAAGCTTTGTTGCAGCAAGACAAAACAACCGCAGCAAACTCTTTAAGATAAACGATCTGCATACAACATCGCACGACAGCCGCGATTCAACAGCGTATATGCGACAGGTTTACAAGGATTATCTGAAATCGAAAGCAACACCCTTGCTGGAAAAAGGGTCCAGAAAAAGCTTTAGGTCGGTATTTCGTCCGGTGATTCTCAATGACAGTGCTGTGCGAGACAATAAAGCAAGCCGACAGGGCGCTTTCAAAATAAGTGGCAATCGCCGGCTCGACCTGCTTAACCAAGGTAAAGAAGCCGACATCAGCAAGGCAAGCACACCGCCAAAACGACGCAACTACCTTGTTGAATACTTTTATGACGAACTCACAACACAGGTTGATTTCACCTATATCAACTACAGCTATCAGCCATTTACGGGAGGAGGCTCGCCCATCTACCTCAATCCCGGTTTCAATGTGTTCATGGGAGTGAGTCTGAACGACCTGCTCGAAGACTACCGTATCAACGCCGGAGTGCGGCTCAACACAAATCTGAGTAACAACGAATATGCGCTCTCATTCAGCAATCTTAAAAAAAGGCTCGATAAGACCATCGTTCTCCACAGGCAAAGTGTGGAGGATTTTGGCGAAACTGCCTATACCAGAACACACTCACATCAAGCATTTTATATGTTAAGCTGGCCTCTGAAGGAAATTCTTGCACTCAAAGGCACGGCTATTTACCGCAATGATATGACAGTGTTTCTCTCAACCGACCAAACCAACCTAAAGCGCAAAAACGAATATGCAAACTGGCTCGGTTTTCGCGGAGAGCTCGTGTTCGACAACAGCCGGCAAATTGGGATGAATCTTTTCACCGGTAAAAGATGGAAAATTTTTGGCGAATACTATCAGCTTGTAGCTTCCAAAGCCACGAATTTCGTTGTGCTTGGGTTCGACTTCAGGCATTATCAACGTATCCACCGAAACTTCATCTGGGCAAACCGCGTTGCCGGAAGCACCTCGTTTGGTAAAAACAAACTCATTTACTATATGGGTGGAGTTGATAACTGGATGATACCAAAATTCGGACAGGAAACACCCATTGATTATGGGCAAAACTATGCCTATCAGACCCTTGCAACCAATATGCGCGGCTTTCAGCAAAACATCAGAAACGGTAACAGCTTTGTGGTAGCCAACTCCGAATTCAGGTTTCCAGTGTTCAGCTACCTGCTTCCAAATCCGATAAGTGCTGCATTCATCCGTAATTTTCAGCTTATTGCCTTTGGCGATATTGGAACAGCCTGGACGGGAATAAACCCTTACGATCCCTCCAACTCCTTATACACCAGTTACATATATAATGGCTCACTCACAATTTCCGTTACCCAACAGAAAGACCCCCTTGTTGGCGGAATAGGATTCGGAGCACGAACCACCCTTTTGGGCTATTTTGTCCGGGGCGATGTAGCCTGGGGCATTGAAGACGCACATATAAACAAACCTGTGTTTTATTTATCTTTTAGTCTTGATTTTTAAATGTATAACATGGCATCATCAACTTTGATTATACTCATACTCATCGGCCTTTTTGCCGGCGCTTTCAGCGGAATGATCGG
>DISP01000007.1 GCA_002421995.1 Bacteroidales bacterium UBA6207
AGAAGACTATTGGAAAGGGCAAGTGCATTTTGGTCTTGCACAGTTTCAGCTTGAGATGGCTTTGCAAAAACAAAACAACAAACAGGTTTTGCTTCAAAAAAGTGTTGAAAATGGAGAAAAAGGCTTTGAATATGCACTTCAGATGGGTGATGTTCAGTTGCAAAAAAAACTGAGTCGTACGCTCCAGAAAGCGTATCTGCTGCAGGCAAATATGCCTATGTACAGCGAATACGTGGAGAAATTTGTGACAATACGCGATACCATTATGGATCAACTTAAACGCGCCACATTGGTTGCATTGGAGCAGGAACATCATGCAAGTCTCGAAAAACAACGGCTTGAACAATTGTCAGCCGAGTCTGAGGCGCTCAACAGAGAACTTCGTAATGAGCGGATTTTTACCATTTTTGCCCTCATATCACTGGGATTATTGGTCGTTGGACTTACGGTGATTTTCCGTAGCCGAAGTAAACAGAAAAAACTACTCGTCAAACTTTCAGAAAACGAGAAACACCTTCAGTCCCTGGTGCAGTCTATACCCGGCACAATCTACCGCTGCCTGCCCGATAAGGATTATACGATGATGTTTCTTAGCGATGAAGTGGTAAATCTTACAGGTATTGAAAAGCAGAAATTTCTCTCAAAAGAGATTCCTTTCAACGACTTGATCCATCCTGAGGATCGTGAAGAAGTTACAAAACTCGTGAATGATGCTATCCGGGAACACAGGCCTTATGTGCTGGAATACAGAATTATACGGGATAAAGGAGAGGTGATTTTTGTGTTTGCCAAAGGTATTGCCGAATATGATGAACAGGGTAAACCCATCATGCTGAACGGAACAATTCTCGATATCACAAAACTTAAAACCGCTGAGATCGAACTAAAGGCGGCTTTAGAACGCAACTTGAAACTCACATCTGTTGCTCCGGTTTCCATTATCACCTGGGATCATGAAACGAAAATCACCGAATGGAATGCCCATGCCGAAAAAACGTTTGGATGGAAACGTGATGAAGTGATAGGTCGCAGCTTTTTGGACATCAATGTCACAGACCCTTCAAAATTTGAGGCGAAGCAAATCTGGCAACAGGTACTCGATGGTAGTCTGGTGCAACATGCCGAGCATGAAAACATCACCAAAGACGGCAGAATCATCTATTGCGAGTGGAACAGTGCTATCATTTACGATGAATATGGAAAGCCGGTCAGTGTGCTTTCCATGGCGGCTGATATCACGGAAAAAATTGAAGCCGAAAAACAGTTTAAAGAAATTTACATCAACTCCGACCGTGCTCTCGACCTCACCAAGTCAGGCTTTTGGCAGATAAAAATGAACGATTTCAGGCATTTTGTCGCTTCCGACAGGGTTCGGGAGATTTTTGGCCTTGTCAGAAAGTCGGAAAACGATGTTCCTGAATTAGCCGAAGTAATAAAGCAAATCAAAGTGCTTAACCCGGAAATGGCTGATCTGATTGCATTAAAACTGGAAAAAATAGTAAAAGGCGAACTCGGACATTTTGAAGTAGAACACGAATATCAGCATCCCCAATCAGGAGAAGCTTTGTGGATCAAATCTAAAGCTTATTTGGACAAAGATGAAAAGGGGAACCCGGTGAGTTTATACGGTGTTTCGCAAGATATTACCCTCACCAAAAGGCTTCAGCAGGAGCTCGAAAAAGCCCGCGAAGCTGCCGAAGCTGCCACCAAAGCCAAAAGCGATTTTCTGGCCAATATGAGCCACGAAATTCGCACGCCTATGAACGCCATCATTGGCATGACTCACCTGGTGCAAAAAACACAACTCGATGAAAAACAAGCCGATTATGTTAATAAAATCAGTCGGTCGGCCAACGCTTTACTTGGAATCATCAACGATATTCTTGATTTTTCAAAGATTGAAGCCGGAAAAATGACCATCGAAAATGTTGACTTTGAACTTCAGGAAGTGCTTGATGGCGTGATTGATCTGGTGCTCGAAAAGGCGCATCAGAAAAACCTCGAATTTCTGGTCAGAATTGATCCTGCTGTGCCTTCCTTCCTTGTGGGTGATCCGCTTCGCCTCGGGCAGGTGATCACTAACCTGTGTTCCAATGCAGTGAAGTTTACCGAGGAGGGCGAAATAGTTGTGGATGTATCGGTAGATAGCACAACAGACACATCCATCAACCTCAAAGTGGAAGTCAAAGACAGTGGCATCGGACTCACAGCCGAACAGCAGCAAAAACTGTTTCAGGCCTTCTCTCAGGCTGATACATCCACCACCCGAAAATATGGCGGAACAGGTCTCGGGCTCACCATTTCGCAAAACCTGGTCAAATTGATGAAAGGCTACATCGCTGTTGACAGCGAACCGGGTAAGGGCAGTAACTTTCATTTCACCATCGCATGCGGCATCTCCAAAAAAGAAAAACGTGACGTTTATCAAGCTCCCATTGACATAAGAGGCATGAAAGTGATGGTTTGCGACGACAATGAAACAGCACGGGAGATTCTCGCTGAGGCATTGCGGGTCTTTACCTTTGAAGTTACGGTGACATCCGGTGCCAAAGAAGCTATCAAACTACTTCAGCAAGCATCCGATAAAGCCTATGAGCTCCTTTTGCTTGATTTTAAAATGCCGGAAATCAATGGACTGGAGGCGCTTTCGTTAATCAGTAACGATCCACTTATTGCTCATAAACCAAAGGTCATTATGGTCTCAGCTTATGGAAAAGAAATGCTCGAGGGGAAAAACGACCAACCGCTGATTGAGGGTTTTATTGATAAACCGCTCAACTATTCCACCCTTTTCAATAGCATCATGAATGTTTTCGGACAGCATGCACGACGTGTTTCCAAACTGGAAGAATCCAATGATGAGCTCATTCAGAAGCTGAAAGAACAGAGCGGCAAAGTCATTTTACTCGTCGAAGACAACGAAATCAACCAACAGGTGGCCAAAGAAATTATTGAGGAAACCGGGCTTATCGTCGAAATTGCCTCTAATGGCGAAATAGCCGTGGAAATGATACGCAACTCCGGAAATCCCTCAAAGTACAAACTTGTACTCATGGATCTTCAAATGCCTGTCATGGATGGTATTACCGCTACCAGGAAAATAAGAAAATTGCGTGAATATATCACCCTGCCCATCCTGGCTATGACAGCCGATGCCATGGCCGGAGTGAAAGAAAAAGTGCTCGAAGCCGGTATGATGGATATGCTCACCAAGCCCATTGACCCCAACGATGTATATCGAAAAATCCTCAAATGGATGGTAAGGGCAGGCGGAATGAAGCTTCCGAACAAGGAGGTTTTGAGACGTGAGGCTACACAACCCGATCAGCTCATACCTGAGATCGAGGGTTTGGAAACAGAAGTTGCCCTGCAGCGATTGAATGGAAATAAAAAACTGTACCTGAGTATATTGGAGAAATACTATCATAATAACCTCAACTTCAGACAGGATATCAACGTTTTGATATCAGCCGGCGATTCCGAAACTTTAAAGAGACAATTTCACACCCTCAAAGGACTGAGTGGAAGTATTGGTGCTGCAGAAATCCAACAACTTGCACAAGAGTTGGAACAATGTGTGGAAAGCGATCAAATTGAAAAACTCCAATCCCGCCTGCAGGCACTTGAGGAGAAAATGAAGGTTTTGTTAAAAGAAATTCACGTAAAAATTATAGTCCCGAAACAGGCACCTGACACCGTATCATCTGCACAGCTCGAGCCACTCATCAATGAACTGGAGGAACTGATTAAAAAGAAAAGCCCTCAGGCCAAAAAGCTTTTACCAGCCCTGGAGCAAGCCGGATTGAACGATTCTGCATTCCAGAAACTGAAACACGCATTAACGACGTATAATTTTAAAGAGGCTGAAATCCAATTAGTTGAAATAAAAAAGAAGCACCCATTGACATGAAAACTTTGTATGAAAATACCATCCTGCTGGTGGACGACACCCCCGAAAACATCGAAATCCTCGTAGAACTGCTCGATGGTTTTGATCTGAAAGTTGCCATCAACGGAAAAGAAGCTCTTGAAACTGCCTGGGAGGATACCGCGCCTGACCTCATTCTGCTCGACATCATGATGCCCGAAATGGATGGTTATGAAGCTTGTCGTCATCTGAGAGCAGATGAGCGCACAAAGGATGTGCCGGTGATTTTTCTCACAGCTAAAACCCAAAAAGAGGATGTTTACAAAGCTTTTGAGGCTGGAGGTCAGGACTATTTGACCAAACCCTTCGACGCCCGCGAGCTCACCGAACGCGTGAAAACCCAACTCGAACTCAAATCACAGCGCGAAGCTTTACGTGATATGAATCACATCCTCGAAGAAAAAGTCCGCGAGCGGACAGCCCAACTGGCCAAAGCCAACGAGGAACTGAAGGTTTTGGATAAGGCAAAAAATGATTTTCTGATGATGATCAGTCACGAGCTCCGCACTCCCCTCAATGGCATCGTGGGCGCCACCTACTTCCTCGACGACTCGCTAAGTGCCGACAATGAATTGGCTGAATTTGTGGATATGCTCAAAACTTCCGTTGACCGACTGGAGAAGTTTTCAACCACTGCCCTGCTCATCACACAATTAAATACCAATCATCAAATATCCAAATCGGAAATTGATCTCGTTGCATTGGTAAAAGAAGTGATAGCAGAGATGACGGATAAAATCAATAGCAAAAATCTTGAGTTGCAAACTGCCTTCCCGCAGGAGGTATGCATCGTTCATGGCCAGAAAGAGTTGCTGGAAATGGCTGTCAGAAACATCATTGACAATGCGGTGAAGTACTCCGAAGCAGATCATTGCATCTGTGTCAACGTGGAAAAAACCGGAAACAAAATAACTGCTGTTTTCCGCGACAAAGGCAAAGGTTTTTCCAAGGAAGCGCTTGACCATCTCTTCAGCTCGTTTGGCTTAGGCGAAAAACATTACGACCAAAACCTGGGTCTGAGCCTTAAGGCCGTCAAAAGCATTATGGATGCCCATCATGGGACGATTTCGGTTGAAAACAAGGCCGACGGAGGTGCCGGGGTCCGGCTCGAACTGCCTGCAGCAGCAAACTGAAGCTTTTGAAACTGATTTACCTCAGGTGGGCGGATGCAGCCGCTTGTTGAACCATTCTCTCACCTTCTCCATGGTTTTTTGCTGGTATGGTGGAGCTTTGCGCTTGCAAGCTGATCTTTCTCCGCTGTTTTCGGGGGCTCCCCAGCGAATCTCAGGACAATCATTGGGGTTGTATGCCATTTCAAAAGCATCGCGGCGGCTGAGCAATTCAGCAAGGCTGAGCTGTTGAGGGTTTCCGTCTGACCGTGTATAGGTAATGGAAAGAGCCGCTGCTTTTTGCTCGAGCAGCGCTTGCAGCTTCTTTTCAATCGCTGAGTCTGAGCCCAAAAACGATAGTTTGTAAGCTGACGGATTCGCGGCAACTTTTGCAGGAAACTCCAACACGGCATCCATGGCAATCAGCAAGCGCAGGTCGCGGTTGGGAGTAGAATAATCTTCCCACAATCCAAGGGTTTGAAACACACCCTTCGCACTGGATGGCATCGGAATAACAGCTCCGGGATGGTTTTGCAGGTATGTTTCGCCATTGGCAACAGATTTCACCCTTACCAAAAGTTGCTCATGCAATGAGCTGATCAGTTCATTGAGCTGCATCTCAGCATCCAGTGGTTTTGGATTAATCAACCGTTCGATACTGCTGTAAAAAACTTCTTGCTCCATCTTTTGCTGCATCAGCGAGAATGGTGCATAACCTGCTTCATCTGTGAGTTCAGCGTTTTTTAGCTGCCTGGGTTTTCCATCTTCAAAAACGATGGGTCTGAAAGCTTTGAAGCCCGGCTCTCCAATAACCTCTTGTGTTGTAAAAAGAAAATTTCCTTTCCAGAAACGCTTGATGGCGATTGTTCCGTCGGGTTGCGCAT
>DISP01000216.1 GCA_002421995.1 Bacteroidales bacterium UBA6207
CCCTGCCTTCAATCGTGCGCGGAATCTGCAGGTATATAAATCTACCTGCAATACCACTAAAAAAAACAGCAACCATGCTCCAAAAACTGATTGAAACCAATCCGCCAAACTTAAAGGTTGTATGAAACAGTACCATCAACGGCCCGAGTGTACACAGAAAAATATGAAACTCAAGCCAGTGTTTCAACAACCCCCATCTATGCATAAAACGGAACCGCTTTCGAGCCATGTATCCGAACACGCCGAGCATGATAAGAAAAGTGCCAACTATACCTAATCCATGCCCTGTCAGGCCGCTTGGTTTTAGGTTCTCATGGCTGTCGTGAAAAAACGTTCTTCCAAACCTGTGCTGTAATAAGCTATTCCAGTATATGTCAAGTATGTACCAACAAACAAAACAAAAAGTGTTAGCGAAGCTATATAAAGCTTGTGGAATGTTTTAGTCATTTTTACTATTATTGTTGAGGCATCACTTTACTTTTGCTGCTTCCTTTACCAAAACTGCCCGGGCGAAAGCCGTTTACGAAACTATAGCAATACATTGACACTGCACTTTCTCCGGTTTTCTAATTAAGTACATACTAAATTATTGATTGCCAAATACTAGCAATATATTTAAACAAAGGTAAGCCTTCAGCCTCCAGATAATTAAATCGAAACTTAAGATTTGCTTAGTTAAAATTGTTAATGATACGTATTTTGCTGAAAAACAAAAAGACCCTTTTGTGAAGGGTCTTACTATTTTTCAAAACTTTTTCCCTCGCGGGACTCATTTTGCGTTAACGCATCAAAGCAATCATGGAAGCATTGGCCCAGTCAACGATTGGTCCGAAATACACTCCGAAAATTAGTGTTGGAACAGCCAGAACCAATAAAAGCACGATAATCGTTTTGTTGAAAGTTATCTTTTCACGCTGGCTTTCCACATCGCGCAGATACATATTGCGGATCACCCGCACATAGTAGTACAACGACACCACACTGTTCAGCACCCCAACGATAGCCAGCCACACATAGCCGGCGTTCATCACCGAGGTGAAGACATAGAGCTTGCCAATGAAACCCGCTGTGGGTGGCAAACCGGTGAGCGAGATCAAAAAGATGGTCATAACCACCCCAATCAAAGGACTACGGTAACCCAGCCCGCTGAAAGTTTCAATATCTTCCGAACCTGACTTATCGGCCACAACTTGCACAACAAGAAAAGCCCCAAGGTTCATGATCATATACATGAAGAAATAGATGAGAATGGCTGCAACACCGGTGTCGTTAAGCACCGCAACGGCCATGAGCATATAACCGGCATGTGCAATGCTTGAATAGGCCAGCATACGCTTCATATTGTTTTGCCACAGCGCCACCAGATTACCCAGGGTCATCGTCAACACAGCCAGTGCTGCAATCACAAAATGCCAGTCAATACTGCCGATCAACTCCCAACTGCCTGCTCCTGTTGAAAGACCCATCCTAAAAAAGCGCAACATCACCGCAAAACCTGCTGCCTTGGATGCAACAGACAGAAGTGCAGTGATGGTGATTGGAGCTCCTTCATATACATCGGGCGTCCAGAAGTGAAAAGGTACTGCCGAAATCTTGTATCCAAAACCGGTCAGAATCATCAGCCCGGCTAATAACATCGGAATTGTTTCAACCTGATTTTGCTGCATCATTGCATTGATAGCCGATAGATTCAACGAACCGGTCAAACCAAAAATAATCGAAATTCCATATACCATGATTCCCGACGACACAGCGCCATAAATCACATATTTCATTGAAGCTTCTGAGGCTCTTTTAGCAAATTTCGTATAACCGCTCAGGATGTAGGAGCTGATACTCATGGTTTCGATGGCGAGATAGATGAAGATAAGGTTTGATGCTCCTGCAAGCAGAAACATGCCAAAAACCATCCCAATGATCAAAATGTAGTACTCTCCCAACTTTGTGTATTGCTCATGCAGCTCCCTGGATTGAAAAGAGAACAACAGCACCAATATTGCCGTGATAAGCACGATCATGCGGATGAAAAGGCTGAACTGGTCAATGACCAGCAGTCCCGAAAAAGTGATTTCTTCTATTCCTGCCTGCTGAAAAAGCAGCAGCCCGGTGATGACAAATCCTGCCAGCGCCACATAGCCCGAGAGGTGTCGGCCTTCCTTTCTGATCAGGTCAACGGCAAGGGCAACCAAAAAAGTCACGATCAAAGCCGTTTCGGGCATAAAATGATCCATGCTTTGGAGGAGTTCCCCGGTAAATTTTGATATATCAGTCATAAGCTATTCGTTTTAATGACAAGCAATTGCCGAAAGCGTTGATTTATTGAATGAAAGGTTTCATCAGCTCGATAAACTGTGTCACTGAACCTGTCATCAGGTCGAGCACCGGACTTGGATAAACACCTAAGAAAATGACTAAGATTCCGAGTGGGACAAGGGCGATGATTTCGCGTGTGTTCACATCGTCGGTTTTGTATAATTTTCCGGTTGGATCCCATGGTCCCTGCCATTTTTCAGGCAGCTGGCCAAAGAAAATTTTCTGCA
>DISP01000138.1 GCA_002421995.1 Bacteroidales bacterium UBA6207
GAAGAAGAACATAACAATTCCTATGGTTACCTACGACGATAATACACTTTCGTCACAAACTGATGTTAAAATTGCAAGACAACTTGCAAATAGATTAGGATGTTCGACTCAACACGAAATTATTGAGTTAGCCGAAGTTCATAGGAATGATGTGTTATGTCTGAAAAAAATTAAACATGGCTTGAATGGAGCTGAAATGGCTTTTATCATGCCTTTTCTCAGAACCTACCAAATCAACAACTTGACTATGCTAACCGGCGACGGTGGCGACAAAACCCTCGACGACCTCAGACCGCCAATTCCTTTGACCGGAATCGGCCACCTAATAAAAGTACTGTGGCAAAAACATGGTTCTGTTGACATTGCCCTAGTTTCCGAAATATTGGGTATAGACAAAACAGCAATTGTTAACTCAATAAAAGAGAGCTTATTAGCCTACGGCGATCTTTCGTTGGAAGCTCGCTATCTTAACTTCACGTTGCAGGAAAGGGCAATGAACTGGCTCTTTGAAGGCGAAGACCGAAACAGACACTTCATCTGGACAACAACACCATACTATAATCCTGATTTTTTTGATAGTGCAATGCGTCTGCCAATGCATCTTAAAAAGCATGGAGGCCTGTTTTCGCAACTCTTCGAACTTCTTCCGGGGAGTCTGGCAGAGCTGCCTAATCCGAACTGGCATTTTTCCATCGTACAAAAAGAGAAGCTGAAATGGATGTTTTTAAAACAATCATTAAAATACCTTATGCCTAAAAAATTGATAATCAAACACTATAAAGTTGACGAACGACTGAATATCAACGACTTCTGTAGTAACTCCAACGATGTGTTTTTCAGGAATGATTTTGACAAGATTTTAACAAAAAATGGAAATGACAAATTAATGATGTCAAACACTTTCTGGAATAGACTTTTTGATATCTCAATAAATGCAGATTAACAAAGTCCTGAAAATCACTCAAATTATATGGAAAAAATGATGTTTATACCTTTTAAAAACTTAATTTTGAGGCTTCAATAAACTACTTAATTTTTGTATTTAATTATAATACAGATAGTTATCAATTATTCCTTTTATTATGAAAAGAGTTTTAGCACTTCTAGTTGTTGTTATTGTCGGGTTCACGTCGCTCGCTTCCGAAATAACCCAAACTTATCAGTTTTCACATCCCGGTTTGCAGAAAAGATTAGGTCATGATGTGATCAGTTTTGAACAAACCATGCTAACCAACAGGGTAGGGGAGCCGTTGTTGCCATATCAATCGGTCAGCTTGCTGTTACCACCGGGTGAAGAAGCAGTGTCAGTTACAATTGAGAAAAGTGGAAAAGTTGCTATCCTCGGGACATTCGAGCTATATCCTGCTCAATCTTCAAAACCGCTCTCAGAGACAAAGGCGAGCCCTTTTCAAAAAAATCTTGCTATATACAAGAGCAGTATCCCATATCCATATCAAGAAGAGAATCGGGTTATCACTCAGTATCTCAACGGATTCGCTTTTGCATTTGCATCTTTTAGCCCGGTTGAATATATTCCTGCAGAGGGCAAACTCTACTATTTCACTGATGTTAAAGTGACTATCCAAACCAAAACCGTGGCTGATAGAACCAGAGCCGAGGCGAATCTGAAAACCTCAGATGAAGTTCTGAATACGGTTAAAAAACTTGCCCAGAATCCTGAAATGATCAATATGTACCCGCACAAATCAAGATCAGCCGGCGACTTTGAGTTGTTAATTATCACACCGCAAAGCTATGTTGCTTCGTTTCAACCTCTTGTTTCAATGTATCTGGCCAAGGGAGACAGAAGTCAGGTGGTTACGACTGAGTACATCAACAGCAATGTAAGCGGCACTGATTTGCAGATGAAAATCAGAAATTTCATTATCCAGAAATACCAGGAGAATCAAATCAACACCGTGCTCCTTGGCGGCGATGTTGAACTTGTTCCGTATCGCGGGTTTTACTGCTATGTACAATCCGGCAGTGGCTATACCGACAACGCCATTCCGGCCGACCTTTATTATGCAGGTCTCGACGGGAACTGGAACTCTGATGGCGATACCAAATGGGGCGAACCCGGCGAGGATGACCTGTTGCCTGAAATTGGTGTCGGACGCTTTCCGTTTAGCAATGCAACAGAGCTTAACAATTTGATCAACAAAAGCCTGAAATACCAGACACAGCCGGTTCTCGGTGAGTTTACCAAACCACTATTGGTTGGTGAGCACCTCTATGACGACCCTATCACCTGGGGTAGCGACTACCTTGAGTTATTGGTTGGCCCCCGTAGCGATAATGGATATTTTACCAATGGTATTCCTTCAAATTACACCATACAAACCATGTATGAGTCAAATTCAAACTGGTCAGCAAGCGACTTGCGCAATGCCATCAACCAGGGTAAACAATATGTTCATCATGTTGGCCACGCCAGCCAGACCTATGTTGCAAAGATGTCAAACTCCGATATCACCAATGCCAATTTTGCGCAGACCAATGGAGTTATTCGCAACTTTTCAATTTTTCATACACATGGATGTGATTGTGGATCATTTGATTACAATGATTGTATCCTCGAAAAAATGGTAACGATCGAAAATTTTGCTGCCGCAGTTATTGGTAATTCACGCTATGGTTGGTTCAACGAAGGCCAAACAGAAGGACCTGCTGCACACCTTCACCGCGAGATGACGGATGCCATTTTTACGGATAAAATTGCTGCACTCGGACCTGCGCTTTCCGATGCCAAGATCATGACAGCACCTTGGGTTACTGCTCCTGGACAATGGGAAGACGGAGCCTTAAGATGGAATTTCTATGATTTAAACATCCTCGGCGATCCGGGATTGCGCGTTTGGTCGGCAGAACCTGTTGTGCCGCAGGTTAGTTACTCGTCCGAACTAATTCTTGGAACGTCTGAAACCTCTGCAACTGTTTCTGTTGGCGGTTTGCCAATGAAAGATGCTGTTTGTAGCGTCTTATATAATAATCAATTGATTGCAAGGGCATTGACAGATATTAACGGAATTGCAAACCTTCAATTTGATATACCAGTCACAGAGATTGGTAACGCCAGTTTGATTGTTTCTGGGAATAATTGTCTCACACAAACACTTCCTTTGACGTTTATCCCGGCCAATGGGCCCTATGTGGTTTATAGCCATCACGAAATAAATGATCAGACCGGTGGAAATAACAACGGCCTGCCTGATTACAACGAAACAATTCAACTTATGATGGCAATGCGCAATGTTGGGCTTGAAACTGCCAATAACCTGACGGTTACATTATCTACCGACAATCCTTATATCACAATAACAAACTCCGTCTTCACGATCAATCAACTCAATGCAGGCGATACAGTTTCGACGGTAAACGCAGCCGGACTTACAATCGCACATGGAATCCCGAATCAACAATTGGTCACTTTCCAACTCACAACCACTGATGGTACTAACACATGGATGAGTAGTTTTGGTTTTACAGTTGCCGCTCCACAGTTTCAAATTGGCAACTACACCATCAACGACCAGGCTGGCAATAACAATAGTATGCTCGATGCAGGCGAAACAGTACAGTTCGTGGCACGGCTTAGCAACAGCGGAAGCAGCGCCGGTTCGGTTGATTTCGTTTTAAGTAGCCAAAGCCCATGGTTAACCATCGAAAACGGAACTTTTACTATTGATAATATCCAGCCGGGTCAACTGATTGAACATGCCTTCACAATGACTGTAAATACCGCAACACCATATGGAACAGTCATTTCCTTAGCGCTAAATGCCATTGACGGCGACTACTCAGTAAGCGAGAACCTGTTGCTTTCGGTTGGGTTGAGAATCGAAGACTTTGAAAGTGGAAACTTTGAAACATATGAATGGCACCAAGGCGGCAATGCAAACTGGACCATTTCGATGGGAAATGCCTTTGAGGGTAGTTTCGCTGCAAAGTCAGGTGTCATTGACCACAGCCAGCAATCCGACCTGTGGATAAGCCTCATTGTTATGGGCAATGACCAAATCAAGTTTGCACGTAAAGTTTCGTCGGAGGCTGGCTACGATTACCTGAAATTCTTTATTGATGATAACGAAATTGACAAGTGGGCCGGTGAAATTGCCTGGCAAGAAGTAAGTTACCCGATAAATGAGGGTAGTCATGTTTTGCGCTGGTCATATGTGAAAGATATTACTGTTGCAAGTGGCAGCGATTGTGCCTGGGTTGACAAGGTAACATTTCCCGGTACAACTACTATGATTGACCTGGGCGAAAAGCTCACTTCAAATCAATACCTTATCTCACCTAACCCAAATGCCGGTAAATTTTATATTATCAGTAGTGATAACCGCAATTTTGATGTTAAGATTTTTGACAACAAGGGCTTTGTTGCAGCACAGTTTTTCAATGTTTCAGGCCAAAATTCGCTGGAAAGCCATGGTTTGACACCCGGTTTATATGTTGTTGAAGTGAATGACGGATCAAAAGTTTACAGGAGCAAGATGGTGGTTAAATAATTAACCCAGACCAAGATAGAAATCACCAAGTAATTTTGAATAAGCCGGAGTAAAACTGCCATTAAGTAATCTGATGGTAAATGTTTCAAGCTCCGGCTTTTCTATTGTTTTCTTTACAAACTCATACATTACCCTGTTTGAGTCGCGACCCTCAACCGGAACAACCATGCATTTTCGTTGACAACTATATCCTGCATCAAAAGCCATTTTTTCAAATTGCTGCGATTGGTCAGCAGGAATCACTACTGCAAACGTGCCAGTAGATTTCAATATTCTGAATGAATTGCTAATTAGATCTTTATGCGATAGAGTATCTGTATGCCTTGCCAGATTTTTCCTAATATGTTTCGTTTTAAAAACACTTGTGAAAAATGGTGGATTGCTAATTACCAGATCAAAGGTTCCATCATTGTCGGTCTGTTCAAGCTGTGAAAAATCAGTACAGAATGCTTTCAGTCGGGAACTCCATCTTGATCGCATGAAATTGGATGTGGCTTGTTTAACTGACTCACTGTCAATGTCTATTGCATTGATCAGGCAACTTTGTGTTCGTTGGGCAATCATCAATGCCAATATTCCGGACCCTGTTCCTACATCCAGAACAGCGCCCTCGGCCGGGACTTTCACCCACGCACCGAGTACAACAGCATCTGTGCCTACCTTCATGGTCGAAGCATCATGCTCCATGCTAAACCTGCGAAAATGAAAGGGTTTGTTCACCTGCTGCTCACGAATTAAGATAAAGCTCTATCAGACCATCAGGTGCTTTGACGTATATTGTTTTGGAACGACGATCCAGGCGCTCGATCACTTCATCTTGAATAGGAATCAGCACTTCTTTGCCATTCAGCATGATTTGAAAGATGGCTTGCCCCGGATATTCCAAAACCTTTTCAATTGTTCCCATTGGACCAAATGCAGCATCAACAACCTTAAATCCGGGCATTTCATGGAAATAGAACTTATTACCGCTCAGCTTGGGAAGCATTTCCAGCGGAAGGTAAATCTCCAGGCCAGCCAATTCAGCAGCTTTTTCCACCGTGTCAACATCCTGAAGTTTAACGTAGGCTTTGTCACTTTGGACTCCCATCTTCGAAACGAAAAAAGGAATAAGGCTTTTTCTGATTTCCAAAAAGAAAAAGGCAATATTTCTATACGCATCCGGAGAGTCGGCATCAATTCTGATGCTTATTTCGCCTTTTATCCCGTGGGTTTTAATCACTTTCCCAAAATAAAAACAATCTTCCTTTTGCATTTGCGATAATTTAATAAAGTAATCAGTCTTTCACTTATGGCATCTATTGACGCACGTCATTCATTCGTTATTGACAAAAATAAAAAAAGCCGGCAAAAACCGGCTTCAAATTCCATACTTTCAAGAAACTATTCTTCTGTACCAGCTTCAGTATCAGTTTCAACTGTTGCTTCTTCAGTCTCAATTTTCAGCGCAGCCGCCATTTTTTTGGCAAGTTCAACTGCTTTAGCTTCTTTCACTTTGTTTTCAGCTTCAAGCGCCTTTTTTCTTTCGGTGCGTTCCGCATCACTCAATCCTTTTTTCTTCGCTTCAATCTTGGCCATTTTTTCGTTTAGCCAATTTTGGAACTTCACTTCAGCTTGTTCTTCTGTTAATGCTCCTTTTTTAACACCCTTTAAAAGGTGTAGTCTGTAAAGAACGCCTTTGTAAGAAAGAATAGCTTTCACAGTGTCAGTGGGCTGAGCTCCATTTTGAAGCCACTTCACTGCTTTTTCGAGGTCAATATTGATCTCGGCTGGATTAGTAATTGGGTTGTAGGTGCCAATCTTCTCGATAAATCTTCCGTCCCGTGGTGCACGACCATCCGCAATTACAATATGATAAAATGGTTTACCCTTTTTACCATGACGTTGTAATCTCATTTTTGCTGGCATAATACTTAATTTTAATGCTTAAATGTTAATAAAATGGACTGCAAATTTCGCATTTTTTTTGAAACTGACAACCTATTCATTTTCTTTTTGTTAGTTATTTAAACTTATTGTTTACTTTCAACGCATTTAACGTCATTAACCGATCAGTTAATACATTGAATTTGAGGTAAATATAAAAACATTTTAACTTTCGGTTTTTACCTGATTTTTCAGCCAAAACGCCACCTTTTCATTCTAAACCCAGATTAATACCTGCCTGAAGGCAATATTTCTGCAATTCGAGTTGCGATTTATCAACCAGTCCTTTCAATTGAGCACAATTTTGCTCCCAAACTTCTTTGATTTTATGTCTCATCTCATAATCTGAATACACAAAATTATACACTTCCTCAGCATTCTTAATCGCGCTTAGAAGTTCTGCGAGCCTTTCATCAAGCCCTGATATTTTGTCAATCTGTTGCCTTGGGTTAGTTGATGATTGATTCAGTGAGAAATGTTCACACACCGCTTTAAGTGCATCTGAAAAGGTCATATTGATAGAATTACGGTGAAAAAATTAAGTAACAAAACGTAATTGTCAGATATACAAAGATTTAAATATCTAATGCTTTATTTTATTTTTATTCATTCTAATTTAAAACAAATTGCTAATTTTACGCAGTGAACCGAAGCAATTGCTGAGGCAAAGTTATTTAAAATATCATCCCAATTTCGTACTGGTTCTGCTGCTTGCGGGCCTGTTTGCTTAAAAAGCGAAACTATATGAGTGAAGGTAAGAAAGATACTTTTGAAACAGTTAAAAAGATTTTTACTGATTATCTTGAACAAAGAGGTCATCGCAAAACACCTGAAAGGTACACCATCCTGAAAGAGATTTATGCAACCGAGGGTCACTTCGACATCGAAACGCTCTATATCAGGATGAAAAACAATAAGTACCGTGTGAGTCGTGCCACACTTTATAATACAATTGAGTTGCTGCTTGATTGTTCTTTGGTGACGAAGCATCAGTTCGGTAATAATTGCGCCCAATTTGAACGTTCCTTTAAGTTCAAGCAGCACGATCACTTTGTTAGTATTGATAATGGGCTTGTTTTGGAGTTTTGTGATCCGCGAATTCAGGAGATACAAAAATCTGTCGAAGAGCTTCTTGGTGTTGAGGTGACCCACCATGCCCTGACTTTCTATGGCCGTATCAAAAACGAACAAGTTCTGGAAGCTTAGTTAACTAACAGAATTACTGTGACATAAGCTTTTTCTTCCTTAGGAAGGTAATGTGAAGTTCTTTTCGCTTAACTTTGCCAACCGTTGTGCAGTCGGAGGGTGATTTGCCGTGCTGCTTTTCATCAAATAATTATTAGTTATGGCTGTAGATGTATTATTGGGCCTTCAATGGGGAGATGAAGGCAAAGGTAAAATTGTGGATGTATTAACACCTGAATATGATGTAGTTGCCAGGTTTCAGGGAGGGCCGAATGCAGGCCATACAATCGAATTCGAAGGAAAAAAATTTGTTCTGCATACCATTCCTTCAGGAATTTTTAACCCAAACACAATCAACCTGATAGGCAATGGAGTAATTATTGATCCATTGATCATGCAGAGAGAGCTTTCAAAGCTTAAAGACACCAATCCACAGGCTGATAAGAATTTGTATATCAGCCGAAAAGCTCATCTCATTCTCCCAACACACCGCTTACTTGATGCTGCATATGAAAAAGCGAAAGGGGCTGCTAAAATCGGATCAACACTCAAAGGGATCGGACCAACTTACACCGATAAAATCAGCCGAAATGGTCTGAGGGTTGGTGATTTATCTTCACCTGATTTTGAAAGGAACTTTCAGGAATTGAAGAAGAAGCATATGCAATTGATTGATATGCACCAGTTTAATTACAGCGAGCACTTGATTGACGGACTCTCATTCGAAGCCTATGAGTCAAAATGGCTTGAATGTGCACATCAACTTGGCGAAATGCAACTTGTTGATGGTGAATACTTTATTAATGATCTTATAAAAAAAGGAAAACATATCCTTGCTGAAGGAGCACAAGGTTCACTGCTTGATATTGACTTTGGGAGCTATCCTTTCGTAACATCATCAAACACAACAATTGCCGGTGTTTGCTCAGGTTTAGGAATATCACCCTCCGCAATTGGCAAAGTTATTGGAATTTTTAAGGCATATTGCACCAGAGTTGGTAGCGGCCCATTTCCAACCGAGCTCCTCGATTCAACCGGTGATTTGCTTCGGGCAAGGGGAAACGAATTTGGATCAACCACCGGTCGCCCACGTCGTTGCGGTTGGCTGGATATGCCTGCACTCAATTATGCAATCATGTTAAATGGTGTAAATGAGCTTGTTATGATGAAAGCTGATGTAATGGACGA
>DISP01000267.1 GCA_002421995.1 Bacteroidales bacterium UBA6207
CCGTTGCCAAAATCCCATAAATACCCATTGGCATTCAACGATTTGTTGGTAACAGTCATCACACAAGGAGCATTGCCATTGTTTGACAATGTAAAAGTGAAATCGGCTTGTGTGCTGGCAGGCGGATTGCCGAGTTCGTATTTTTCGCAAGCGCCGATGCCTAAAACCAAAGGTATCAGGATCAGCAAATACAGCATTTTATTTTTCATTGTTTTCATTTTTTAATCAATAACCAGGGTTCTGTTGCATTTTTTTATTCGTTTGCATTTCGCTCAGCGGGATAGGAAACAGGGTGTATTTCTGATCTATACCTAACACTTCGGCAGCACGGCCTGTGCGTACCAAATCGTGCCAGCGGTGGCCTTCGAAAGCAAACTCAAATCTTCTTTCGTTTTCAATGGCCAGTTTGAGCGAAGCAATGTCAGATGCTTCCGTATCGGGCAATCCTGCGCGGTGTCTAATAACATTAATGTCGTCTTGAATAGCTGCCACATCGCCATTGGTGTAGGCTAGTGCTTCGGCATGGATCAGATACATTTCGGCAAGGCGCAACACATACACCCTGTCCACACCACCTGCCACATCGTTGTATTTAGCCCCATAGGGGTTGTTTTTTTCATCAAAACGAATGCCGACATCCAAACGGACATCAGCGGTGTCAAAAGCGGCTATAAGGCCTGCTGAAGGGGCTATTTCATACCTGCCGTTGAGGTCGCGGGTGTAGTAATACTGAGCCAGACGGTTGAAGTTTTGAAGATCGTAAGTGATTTCCAAAATGGATTCGGTGCTGTTGGCTGCCGGATCAAAAAGTTCGGCATAGGTTGTCGCAAGACCGGGCAGGAAAGCAATGAGGTCCGACGACATTTGCATGGCCTTTGTAGCATAAGCAGCATCATTGGTGGCATGGAATTGCGACAGATAAACACGGGCCAGCAATGCTTTTGCGCTCGAACTGTTTGCCCTGCCTACAGTGGCTGTGTGTGACAGTAAATCAATAGCTGTTTCCAAATCACTGATTGCGCTTGCATAAACATCTGTTTGACTGCTTTTTTCCAATTCCAGATTGCTCAGATCAAGGGTTGGCTGTATGCGCAAAGGCACTCCTCCAAAAAAGCCGGCCAGATAGTGCTGCATCAATGCTCTGATAAACAATGCCTCGCCCTGCATCTGGTTTTTCCCGGTAACAGAGCCGTAGGGGATATCAGGAAGTTTATAAAGGATATTGTTTACCCTGTTAATAACATCGTAAGCAGCTGTCCACATTCCATCAGCGATTGCATTCTCTGCCGGAATAGGCTTGTTCATAATCTGGCCATAATCCTGTGTTGTGCCGGTCCATACGAGGTTGTCGGCAGCAAGGTCGGCAATAATCGCGGCATTGCGGCCATAAAGACCCACTGCCTGCAGGCCGCTGTAAGCGCCAAGCATCGCACCCTCAACACCAGTGCTGTCTTTAAGCGCAATATCACTTGAAATAGACGCTGATGGTTCGACGTCCAGCACTTTATTGCAAGAGGTCGTCAAAATAGCAGAAGCCAGTATCAAAAAAAGTATTTTTTTCATGTCTCGAATTTTTAAAGGTTAAAGACCAAGGTTAATACCAACCATGATTGTGCGTGACTGCGGGTAGGTGAAGAAATCAGTACCCATCACCACATTGTCATTGCTGTAATAGTTCACTTCGGGGTCCATGCCGGTGTAGGCAGTAAAGGTGTAGAGGTTTTGGCCTGAAACATAAATTCTGGCTGATTTCAGTTTTATGGGTTTCAAAAGCTTTTGTGAGAAGTTGTAACCAAATGTCACGTTTTTAATACGCATAAACGAGCCGTTTTCGATAAAACGGGACGATTTCAGCTGGTCGCCTTCTTTGGGAATGTCGGTGATATCACCGGGATTTTTCCAACGATCAGCCATAAAAGCCAATTGATTGTCCTCGCCAATGCCTGATGCCAGGTAAATATTGGTTCCGTTGAAAATGTCATTTCCATAAACGCCCTGAAGGAATACCGAAAAATCAACATTTTTATACGCAAATGTATTAGTTATTCCATATGTGAAATCCGGGTTGGGATCACCGATTTTTTGACGGTCATCAGCTGTTATAGCACCATCTTTGTTGAGGTCTTCATAAACTAATTTCCCGGTTGTCGGATCAACACCAAGGCACACATAACCAAAGAAAATGCCGGTTGGCTCGCCTTCCTGCACCCTGTTTCCACCACGTCCCTGATCATCAATAGGTTGGCCTTCATATAGCTTTACAACCTTGTTACGGTTGGCAGCAAAATTGATGGAGGTATTCCACGTAAAATCTCCTCTGATATTTTGCGTATTGAGCAACAACTCAATGCCTTTGTTTTCGAGTTCACCGATATTCGAAGAAATGGAGGTATAACCTGTTGAAGGTGGCAGCGGCCTTTCGAGCAACAGATCGCGGGTGTGGTTGAGATAAACATCAGCCACAAGACTAATGCGGTCATCAAACATTCCGAGATCGAAACCAAGACCGGTTTGCATTGTCGTTTCCCATTTCAGGTCAGGATTAGGCAACTGTGTAGGTGCAATACCCGGACGCTGGCCATAGTTGAAACCTCCTCCATAGAGGCCAAGAGAGGAAAAATCGCCAATGCCGTCGTTTCCTGTCAAACCAACGCTGGCGCGCAATTTAAGCTCGCTTACCGCTTTAACGGAATTCATGAACGACTCTTCCTTAACACGCCATGCAACAGAGGCTGCGGGAAAATATCCATAGCGGTTGTTTTTCCCAAACTTTGATGAGCCGTCGGCACGTGCTGTCAGCGTAATGATGTATTTGTATTTATAATTGTACTTAAACTGACCGAAATATGAATTCATTCCACGTTCAAGGCCATAAGCCGAGGCGGATCTGATTGAGCCGGCCGAAGTGATAAATTCAAGGTTTTCATTCGGGAAGTCCACGGCTTCAATATAGGTGTTTCTGCGCGCATACTTTTCAAGGCTGTATCCTGCCAAAGCTTCAAAATGATGTGTTTTTTCGACGGATTTAATGTATTGTAACACATTGCTGCTGACAAGGTTGCTCACATAGGTTGTGCCTTCGATGCCCAAACCATTGTATTTTGCACCCTGAGCAACAGTGATGGGGTCGTATTCATGCTCGCGCAAAAGGTACTGATCTGCACCCCACTTGCTTGTAAAAATGAAACCATTCAGGAATTTGTATTCAAGATACACATTTCCGTTGTTGCGATTGGTAAAAGCCTCGTTGATAGTGTGGTCAATGATTGCTACGGGGTTGGCATACGGACCATCTTCGTTGTAGCTGCCATCAGGGTTTAAAACGGGATAAATGGCCGGAATGGAAAGGGCGTTGGGTAGTGGGCCATAAAGCGTTTGATCGCCTTCCACACGGTCGTTTTTGGAATAACTCATCATGATGCTACCGCCGATGGTGAGGTTGTCCAATAATTTATGATCAACATTCAAGCGTCCGGTGTATCGGTTAAAACGGGTTGATTTAACCGTTCCATCCTGACTGAAATAATTTCCTGAAATGAACATCCTTGTTTTGTCATTGCCACTGCTGACCGAGAGCTCGGTGTTTGAGGTTGGAGCTGTTTGCAGGATTTCTTTCATCCAATCGGTGTCAACACCTAGCACATTGGTGCCTTTATATTCGTTCCATTGTGCTGCGTTCATCAATTTCGGGAGTCGCTCTGCCGGAAGGGTTTGCCAACCGTAGGATGTGTTGAGATTGACACTGGATTTTTGAAAATTTCCTTTTTTTGTAGTGATCAGCATTACGCCATTGGATGCTCTTGCACCATAAATGGCTGTGGCAGAGGCGTCTTTAAGGAAAGTAACTGATTCTATGTCATTCGGATTGATATCCGAAAGCGCATCAATTTCTTGTCCGCTGTATCCAATCTGGCCATAACTGCCCGAGATTACCGGCATACCATCCACAATCACAAGTGGCTGGTTGCTGGCAGTGATAGAGCTTCCTCCCCTCATCTTAATTGAGTTTTGGCCACCGGGTGTTCCTGAGTTGATGTTGACGCTCACACCTGCCACCTTGCCCTGAAGCACTCCATCAATGGTTCGGACGGGGGCGTTTTTTAAATCATTTTCATTAACAACACTCACCGCGTTGGAAATGAGTTTTTTGCTGGATGTGGAATATCCCACAACAACAATTTCGCCAAGGTCAACTTTGTTTTCCTGAAGCGAAACATTGATAAGCATCCTTTTGTTGACAGGAACTTCAACAGCTTGCATGCCCACATAGCTGAACAGCAGGGTTGCATCAGCAGGGGCTTCGAGTTTGTAAACACCGTCCAGATCCGTTGTTGTGCCCTGGGTTGTTCCCTTCACCTGAACGGTAACTCCGGGGATAGGCTGCCTGTCGGCTGCCGAAGTCACAGTTCCGGTGATGTGAATGGATTGGGCAAACAATGAACCAATGAACAATGTCAGGACAAAAGTCAACAGTACATTTTTTTTCATTTTTTGGTTTTTTGTGGTTAGTAAATCAATTATTCAATTTTTTTTAATTCAATATACATTTTCGAAAGGCTAAGGTTTACACTCACCAAGGTGTAGGATGGTGAGCTGTTTTCTCTATTGAGAATAAACGCTTGGCTATCGTCCGTTTTTGAAAGGGTTATCTGATAGGCAATATCTTTTTTCGTAAAATTCAGACTGCTCACGGATTGATTGGTTTTATTGTTCATCAAATACTTAGTAATGAGCCTCTGAAAAGTGGGTGCAGCTGCAAACATGCCCCCTGGAAAAGGATATGATTCCTCATATTCTTCATTTCCTGAAAGCAAAATCTTCTCTGCCGAAGGTACTATCAATCCGGTGTTGAAATTATAACTGTCACCGGATTCAAGGTAATGGATTTTTAGATTTTCTATTGATGACAAGGTTTCAGAAGACTCGATCTTTGCATGCGAAGCATCAAATATTGTAACAGCAGCAGCACCTGCCACTTTCATCAGGTTTTCTTTTCCATAATAAACGAGGGCCGTGTTTTCGTCAATCCCATAGGCCATAGGCTGAGCGGTGTAGGCCATTGCAACCAAAAGGCGTCCGGTGCGCGAGCGTGCATGAAAATGCTGATCAACCAGCCCATGCGGAAAGAAACCAAGTCCTTTTGTCAATAAAACACCTTGATGGCCGGGTAATTCTTCGCCAGGCGGGCTTGTCTCTGTGCCATACATAAGTGCCTCGAGGCTGCTTCCGTTGCCTATCATCGGATCGCTCATAATTGCAGCTCCGGCACTTGTGCCACCGATAAGACCGCCTTTTTCAAAAACATCCCAAACAGCGTCAAGCACTGCGGTTCGGCTTCCATCAGGCAAATGAAGTGTTTTGATGATGCGCAGCTGATCGCCGCCCGAAAACCAAACACAATTGCTTTTTCTAACCAGGTTGGCCAACAGCTCGTCATTGCCATTGTTGAGCCATGTTGCTTCATTCACATCGAGGGTGCTGTCGTCGTCTTCCATGGCAATTGGAATCAGGTGAATATTTTCAGCTTTGGCGCCGTGCCGGATCAGGCCTTTGCTAAAATAGGCAAACGTTTGTGCTGCAACACCGCTTGCAGCAGGAATCACCGAGATCACTGCCTTTTCAGCGCCACCCGACAAGCGTAGGATTTCATCGAAAATTTCCTGGTTATCTGCCTCAAGACCACCGCCAACGATCATCAGATTTCCTTGTGAAAAGGCAGAATGAGGAAGCATCAGACTACCGCAATAAAGACAAACCAGAAAAAACAGTCTGACCATAAGTATTTGATTTATAATTTTATAAATTTTGAAGAAACGATTTTTCCTGTCGCTGTTTCCTTAAGCTGAATACTATAAATGCCGGAAGAAAGATAAGATAACGAAAGCGGCATTATACTATTCTGCGCATGGCCGCCTTTTATAAACCTGCCCATGCTGTCAACAATTTTCCAATCATATGAACTGAAATTTGTTTCAACCAGCAAAACATCGGATACCGGATTTCCTGATAGCTTGAAAAAGACTTTGTTGGCATTTTCGTCCAAAGCTGAGGCATCTGTTGTTCCCAATATATAAGGCAGTGTTTCATCAACAAATGACAGTGTGAGTTGCTCAAAACCAGCTTCCATCCTGGGTGTGGCACTGCTGCTTCCACTGCCTGTTTGTGTGACCAAAGCAGCTGCTCCACCTTCATTGCGAAGTATCATAATCGGGTGTTGTCCGTAGCCAAACAGCGTTGTTTTGCCATCAATTGGTTGCACTTTCAGGTAGTTTTTGGCAGTGAGCCAAATGCCGTATCGGAGGGTATCTGTTGCCATGCCATACGGAATGGCAGTCGCAGTGTTTTCATAAAAATCCGCGTGGAAATAGGTGTTGGGCATTATCATACTGTTGCGGAGCATTCCAAATCCCGGACTGAATGTAAGTTCGCCATACCAGGAAGCAAGCTCGGTATAGTAATTATCAACAACTATTTTACCTGCAAAACGTGCATCATCCCCTGCAAAGGCAGCAATAATTCCAGGGCTGTGAAGCCTGCTTTTTAGAAGCTCTCCATTTGGAGTAGTTAAAAAATCAATTAACGCTTCTGTTGTGTTTGCAACAAACAACAACTTTCCGGCAGCATTGATTTTGTCAGCCAAAGCCGTGTTGCTTCCATTGGTGTTGTTCATTAAAAAAACATCAACATCCGGCAAACCAAGTGTAATCAATTGGTTTTTAAATGTTTGTGCGGTGTTCTCGTTTCCTGTCATCAACAAAACCTGATCGGACAGGTTTCCGCTTAGATTGACAAGGTCGTTGAGCATTGCCGTATTGTTCGAAAGTGTATTGCCTCCGCTGGCAAGCAAAGTAAAGTTGCCGGTTTCTTCCATTTCGTTTGTCGGAAGAAGCCGATCAAGCGTCGGAATTGTTACTTCAGCTGTGTTGAAGTTATAAGTACATCCTTGTATCAGCTGTTTCACCTGCAAACCGGGGTGAAGCAATTTGGTGCCGTTGAGCGAAAACGGATCAGTGAAATTGAAGATGTTGGCGCAACCAGTGCCATAAACTGTTCCAATTCGGTTCTCATCCACCGTCATACAGGTCATATCGTCCATCCCCAAACCGGTAAGCATAAGCTGATGATCCAGATGATATTTGGCCAAAAAACCGGCAAGACGACCGAATCGTGCTCTCTCGGAAAAATGGGTGTCGAAAATAAAACCGGGGAAAAAATCGAAAAAGTCATCCGCAAGGGTCATATATCCGTTTTGTGGATTCTCAATGGCTTCGTAAGGGTAAACCGTTCCGTTTTTTGCCGTGAAAACAACCGAAGAAAGGATGTGCATTCCGGCCGAAGTGCCGGCAAGTGTTCCCCCTTTCGCAAAAAGTTCCTGAGCTGCCTGTTGCAGTTTGGTGTCTTTGTAAAACCGATAATAATCGTATTGGTCTCCGCCTCTGAAAAAAATTACGTCATAGGTTTTGAGTGTATCGTATAATATCTGGCTATCGGCACTATCCCTTGATGAAACACCAAACTCACGTGCAAACGAAGCACCACAATACTGTTTCAGATACGGAGCCAGACTGCCTGTTGATGCCCCGATGACGGCCACCCGTTTTCCCTGAACTGCCCATTTGTAAGCGGGCACATTCCAGCTGTTGGCTCCGTTCTTTTCAGAGCCTCCGCCTACGAGTAAAAATCTGCCTGTCTGTGGTTTAGCAAACGTGGCAAAAACTAAAAAAACCACGAATGTAATAAGCGTCCGTTTCATGCAATCGTTTGAAGTAACAGGCGAAATTAGAGAATTTTTTCGCAAGCCAAAAAAATCAATAATTTTGAGACAAATAAATAGAACACTGATGATCAAATTGTTTAAAAACGCTGATGTTTATTCGCCTTTTTCTCTTGGCAAAAAGGATGTTCTTGTTGCCGGAAAAACCATTGTTGCAATACATGAAGCCATTCCTGTTCCCGAAGGCCTTGAAGTGGAAGTGATTGACTGTGAAGGAAAAATTCTGATTCCGGGTTTGGTTGATGCACATGTGCACATCACTGGAGGAGGAGGCGAAGGCGGTCCCGGCTCGCGCATGCCTGAGCTTGAAGTTTCGATGATGGTTGAGGGTGGTGTGACAACAGTAGTGGGCTGCCTTGGCACCGATGGAATAACCCGTAGTGTTGACAGCGTACTGATGAAAGTGAAATCACTTCGCGCCAAAGGCATGTCGGCATGGATGTACACCGGAGCTTATCAGGTACCTCCACCAAGTATTACGGGAGATATTAAACGGGATATCGCGCTGATCGAAGAAGTTGTTGGCCTGGGCGAAATCGCAGTTTCCGATCATAGGTCCTCTGTTCCAACCACTGACGAACTTGCCAAACTAGCCGCACACGCGCGCGTGGCCGGAATGATCGGGGGAAAAGCCGGAATTGTTAACGTACACATGGGTGATGCCGTGGATCCGTTTCGTCCAATACATAAAGTGGTTGAAAATAGTGAGTTAGGATATAAGCAATTTGTTCCGACACACTGCAATAGAAATGCTTACATTTTCGAAGACGCGAAAGAATATGGCAAAAAAGGTTATGTGGATATAACAACAAGCTCTTATCCATACTATGCGGACGAAGAGATTAAGCCGGCAACAGCCTTGCGTCTTCTGCTTGAAAGCGGCGTGCCGATCGGGCATATCACTTTTACTTCAGATTCTTGTGGTTCATTGCCCGGTTTCGACCCTGTAACAGGCAAGCTTGTCAAAATCGAAATGGGGCTGCCTTCGTCTGTGCTTCGCGAGATAAAAGAAGCTGTTATTGAGGAAAAACTACCCCTGGAAACCGCTTTGCAGGTAGCTACTTCAAACCCTTCAGACATCCTTCAATTGAAGGGAAAAGGCTATATCAAGGTTGGTTATGATGCCGATCTGGTTTTGCTTGACCGGGAGCTTACTATAGTTAAAGTAATGGCAAACGGATTGTTTGTAGGATAATATTGATCTATAATCATTTATGAAAAAGCTCCTCATCGCTCTTCTACTGATTTGTTTGCCTTTTTCGGGAAGTATAACAGCGCAAACGAAATATGCTGTTGAACCACCTTCCAGAAACGACTTTGTGCCACTGCTTTATCAGCTGGCCGATGCTTCGATGCAAGGCAGAGAAACAGGGACAGAAGGCGGCAGAAAAGCCGCTGCGCTTATTGCCACTAAGTTTGCTGAAGCAGGAATTCAAAGCTTTTACGAAAGCTATTATCAATCGTTCGGGCTGATAAAAACTTCTGTGTCTTCGGCCGGTCTTGCTGTTGAAAGTGCGGAAGAAGGGTTAAAAAGCATTGCCGATTTTCCGGGAGAAGAGCTCTTTTTACTTTCATGTGCCGATGATTTTAATGTTTCTTCATCACTGGTTTTCGCCGGCTACGGGCTGTTGAGTGCCGACAGCACTTACAATAGTTTTGCAAATTTAGATGCTAAAAACAAAGTTGTGGTGGTGCTTGAGGGAGTTCCGGGCGAGGCCGATACCACCGGAAAAGTATGGCAAACTTTTGGCAGAGCCTTTGCCAATGAAGGCAATTTGTTGAAAATGAAAAGAAACACAGCCAAAAACTTTGGCGCCACAGCGCTTGTTGTGCTTCGAACTTCACAAAAAACCGACTCTTTCGTTCAGTGGGTGTCCGACATCACAGGTGATGACTGGGTAAACTATCCCGACAGCGACTATTGGTTTGATGATAACCGTCAAAATGCGTGTGTTCCGGTGGCACTATGCAATTACAACAACAGCCGTAATATTGCTAATCTGCTTCAGATTAACCTTGAGTCTGCTATTTCAGCTTTGACACAATCCACAAAAGCAGGTTTTGCAGAACAAAAGCCTTTAATAACACAACTTTGGGCAAAGCTAAAGCGTGAACAAACCATGGCGCGCAATGTAATCGGCGTTATAAAGGGAATTGACACAACCCGAACTATTGTCATTGGAGGGCACTACGACCATTTGGGTATGCGTGGCGAGCATATTTACTATGGAGCCGATGATAATGCATCCGGAGCCTCCGGAGTGGTTGCTTTAGCTGGAAAATGGGCTGAAAACAACACAGCTCCTCAATGTAATCTGGTGTTTGCCTGCTGGGACGGTGAGGAGAAAGGACTTTTTGGAAGTCGCTACTTCGTAAATCATTTAACAGAACAGCAAAAGCTTTCCACAAAGCTATACTTCAATATGGATATGATTTCGCGCAGCGCTGAGGAAGACAGCCTGAGGCGTGTGGTGAGTGTCGGTATTCGTGCGCAGGACACCGGTTTGATACTGATGGCGCAACAATGCAACACATTAACAAACAGTGCATTTGACCTGGATATCTGGGATGTTAACGGACACTCGGGCAGTGATTATGCAGGTTTTAAGGATAATAACATTCCTGTGATGACATTTTTTTCGGGTTTTCACAGCGATTATCATACACCCCGCGATACAAAAGAGCAAACAGATCCTGAAAAGATGGAAAAGATACTTCGGCTTGTAAACGAGTGTATTCAACACGTTCAGCATTAGGCTATTCTGCCAGCCATAGCGATGGGTTAAGGAGCGTTTTACCTTGCCAAATCTCAAAATGCAGCTCTGTTTTACCTTCCGATTTGTCTGAGTGAACCTTACCAATGTCTTGGCGCGTGTTCACCTTATCGCCACGCTGAACCGAAACATGGTCAAGGTTCGAATAAACAGTAAAATAGTCTCCGTGCCGAATGATAACTGCATTGTTTGTAGGCGTAATCTTATTCACACTTACCACCACTCCCTCCAATACTGCCCTGGCTTTGCTTCCCGCCGGACAGGCAATATCAATGCCGTTATTGTTGATAATCACCTTTTTAAGCACCGGGTGATTTTGCTTCCCGAAATAGGATGACACAACGCCTCTCTCAACCGGCCATGGAAGTCTGCCCCGGTTTTGCGTGAAACTATTGCTCAGAAGCTGTTCTTCGGGAGTGAGTGTCATGAGTTTATCCTTTGAAATGCCGGGTTTCGCGTTTTTATTGCTTTGATTTTTGGCAATTTCTTCAGCGATGATTGCCTCAATCTGCCTTTTCAGTCTCAATGCAGCCTGCTCTTTGTCACGTATTTCGGCCTGGAGATTTTTTTCCTGCTGGCTAATTTTTTTAACTGTTTGGTCAATCTGCGCTTTTTCGGCAGCCAAGATGAGCTGCTGCTTACGTTCTGCATCCAAAAGACCGATCTTTTCGCTTTTTTCTGCTTCGAGTTGCAATTTCTGCTTACTGAGCTTGTCCTGTGTTTCGTTCATGCGCGCGATCTGGTTCTGGCGCAAAGCACTGTATTGCTGCAGGTATTTCAAGCGGCGATATGCTTGATTGAAATCGTCGGCAGCAAAAACAAACATCAATTGGTTGAGTCCGTTACGGTTTTTATATGCGAATGAAATCATTTGGGCATATTCTTTTTTTAACCCGGCCAGGGTGCCTTCTGTTTTCTCTAATTCGCGCGATGTGCGCTGCAATTTGTTTTCGGTTATTTCGAGTTGTTTACGGAGTGTTGCTATAAGGTTTTCACGTTGCCGGATTCTGGACTGAAGGATAGATAATTCGTTAAGACTGAGATTCTTTGATTTTTTTGTTTCTTCCAAAAGCTGGTTCGAAAGACTGATTTCCTTTTCAAGTTTTTGTTTGGTTTGCTCCAATTCAGCCTTTCGATCCTGGGCGCTCAGTTCGGATTGCAACAGAATAAAAAATGCTGCTGCACAAACACTTAGGCAATTCTTGCGAAAAGAAATCGTTTTCTTCATCACTTCATTTTTGTGAAGTTTTCCGGAATTTTAAAGGGGAACTGTTGCTCTGTATCAAGTTCTGTTTTATTGAACACTATTTTAAGCTCAAGTTTTTTTCCTCCCTGAAGTTCAAAATGAATCAGGCCGGGCACTTTCTGATTGCCAACTTCGAAAAAGTCGCTGTAACGCGCCTGAAGCTTCTTATTCTCATCGTTGTATTCTTTCATATTGATACCCACTATTTTAAATGTTTCGGCATTGAGCCAGATGTTCTGAACCAAAACGTTGGGTGTATCTTTTTGTTTTAGATTTTTTTTGGCCTTATAGCGATGAGTAGCGCTTAATTTATACTCCATATTGTCAACCGATGCACGCAGGTTTTCGTCTTCGTAGCTTTCCAGATCGTTCCCGGTGATAAGGGCCTGCACCATGTCATAATCAATGGTGGTTCCAAACTGCTGAAGTATAAATTTATAATCTCCGATAAAGAATGTTTTGTCAAGCCTGTTTATAAACTTTATGGAATCTGCTGTCAGCACAAGTCTTGCTGCTTCGATGCCCAGAGCTAGCGAGAGCGAAATCCAGATAATGCTGTCTTTTTTTATTCTGATCTGTCCTTTAAGCTCGGTTTTGCTTTTCTTTTCATCAATGAGTGTGATTGCCGTTTTGGCACTGAAATACGCATATTTTGTTTCTGCAGCAGCCATTTTCTCAAGCAGATACATTTCGTCTGCTGATCGCAGAGGTGCTTTGATGAGCTTATGGGCCGGTTTGCAGGCTTGAACCAAAACAAAAACCATCATTATAAATACCAAAAACCTCGGATATTTTGCAACAATCCTATTCATAATAGCGTCCATCTTTGATTTTTTTCTGAATAAGTTCGGAGGCATCGCCTGCTTCGGCGGCTTTCATCCAATATTGTATTGCCTCTTCTGTTCGTCCGAGATGAAATAAAATATCTCCGCAATGCTCGAACAGGGTTGCGTTTTTGTCTTCGGTTTTCTCAAGCGCCTTTTCAATCCATGGAAGTGCGTTTTGATAATCTGCCAGTTTAAACAAAATCCAGGCATAGGTATCGAGATATGACGGGTTTTCGGGTTGCAGCTGAAGCGACTTTTCCGACATTTGTTTTGCACGTTCCAGGTTTTCGCCGCGAATAGATAGATAATAGGCGTAATTATTGAGTACCAGTGCGTTATCAGGATTTATCGTCAAGGCTTTTTCGTAGGCTGCATCCGATGCCTTATTGTTTTTCAAACGATGATAAGTGTCAGCCGTATTGCTGTAGAATTCGGCTAAAAGCTGGTCGTTTCGCACCACAAAGCGCTTTCCGGCTTCAAATTGTTTCAAAGCCCCTTCGTAGTCTTTCGATTGGTAGGCGGCAATTCCTTTGAAAAGATAAGGCAGGGCCTGCTCCGGAAACAAGCTTATTGTCTCAGTTGCATGCTTGTCAAGTAAGTCAAATTCAAGCAACTGAATATCAGCATATAGCAGGCTTTCCCACATTTGGTAATTGTTTTTGTCGAAAGAAAGTGCCTGCAGCAGATAGTTTCTGGCCTGTTTCCATTCCTGATTCCGAAAATAAACATCTGCGTAGAGCTGGTATCCGCGCGGGTTTTCAGGATGAACCCTGACAAGAATCTCAGCAACACGACCAATCTGTTGGTTGAGCGTATCGGTATAATCTTTGCCTTCAAACCATAAAAACATGATCTGAACTTTGTTGTCGGGCTCCAAAGCCGGAGATTCAAAAGCCTTTAGCAAATTATCAAAAGCTTCATTTTCATGCCCTTGATCACGCAAATTCTCGGCCAGCGTAATATAGGCGTAGGGATCATCAGGATCGTTGGCAATTATTTTCCTATAAACCTCGAGCGATTTTTCCGCAGGGCCATATTTCTTATAATGTTCGGCCAGCATGGCAAGGTAACGGGATTCATAAGGGAATGTTGCTGAGAGTTTTTCGATCTCCATTCCGGCTTTTTCCGGTTTTTCGAGCATGTAGTAGATAGACTGCTTTTGTATCGAAAGCGTTTCGTTAACACCAATTTGCTTCTCTATTGCATCGTACAACTCAATTGCTTCCTTATAATTACCGGTCAAGACCAGGGCCGATGAAAGCTCACCAATATATTCAATGTTTTCCGGGCTGATTTTTAACAGGTTACGATAAACCTGGGCATACTCCTCCGGTTTTCCCGCTGCCTTGTATAATTGTGCAAGCCTGATCAGATACCATTCATTGTTAGGATCAACAAGTGTGGCTTTCTTCATCAACACAATTCCTTCGTCAATCCTGCCTTGTTTGGCTAAAAGCTCAGTGATTTCATACATCGAAGCTGCATCATCCGAAAAAACAACCAATGCTTCTTCAAATTTTTCGAGTGCTTTGCTGTCGTTACCGGCCAGCTTCTCTTTCAGTCCGTCCGAAAACAACGCAGCATTATTCCGCTTTGCAATGATCAGCAAACTATCAGCTGTGGCATTGCTCTTTTTTTTATCTTTCTTTTTTTGAGCCATGGCTTCAGTTGGTGCTGCCAGAGTCGCCAGAAGAAGCAAAAAGACAAAAAAGGAAATGAATTTTGGAAACTTCGTTATCAATTATTTAGTGTATTTAGTGATGTAGGGCATTAGTTATTTAATTCGTTGTAATCGCCCAGGCTCTGCTCCTCAAAACGTCCGGTGAGGCGGGCAAATTGTCCGATCATGCTGTTTTGCAGCTGCTTGCCTTCGATTCGGGCGTTTGCCTGAATGATGCTGTCGCTGATGATACTACGGTGAATCACGGCATTTTCGCCCACCGAAACATAAGGGCCAATGATTGAATGGGTAATTACGGCGCCTTTAGCGATGAAACATGGCTCGATAATCAGCGCGTCATCCACATCGGCTTCAGGCGAAATCAAATCATCAAGCAGGCCGTCTTCCATGGCAAAAGCCAACACCTGCTTATTGGTGTCAACCGTGGCATCCTTGTTTCCGCAGTCGAGCCAGGCATCAACACTTTCGGTGTGAAAACGTGTTCCCTTTTTCATCATATTCTGCAATCCGTCGGTGATTCCATATTCTCCTCCGGTCGTAATTTTCTGATCAAGAAGGTATTGAAGTTCCTGCCGGAGATATTCGCCGTCTTTAAAATAATAAATGCCGATTATAGCTAAGTCAGAAACAAAGGTTT
>DISP01000039.1 GCA_002421995.1 Bacteroidales bacterium UBA6207
AAAGCAAATTACATAGAACACTCGAACAGAAGGGATTGGCTCCTATCGAAGCCAAAGGCCTCGACTTCGACACCGATTTTCATGAAGCTTTGACAAACATTCCCGCACCCGATCCATCATTGGTTGGAAAAGTGATTGATGTGGTTCAAAATGGTTATACACTCAACGGCAAAGTGATTCGTTTTGCCAAAGTTGTCATAGGCAGCTAACAAAGAAATACCAAACCCAATGGCCAAAAGAGACTATTATGAAGTGTTGGAAGTTGACCGTAATGCCAACGAAGCCGATATAAAAAAAGCTTATCGTAAGCTGGCAATCAAATATCACCCCGACAAAAACCCCGACGACCACACAGCCGAAGATAAATTCAAGGAAGCCGCCGAAGCCTATGAGGTTTTGAGCAATCCTGACAAAAAGGCCAAATATGACCGTTATGGTCATGCTGGTTTGGGCGGAGCTTCCGGTGGCGGAGGCTACGGCGGTGGTATGAGCATGGACGATATTTTCAGCAATTTTGGCGATATTTTTGGAGGTGCTTTTGGAGGTGCTTTTGGGGGAGGTTCTTCTTCGCGCGGACGACGCGTCAACAAAGGCTCCAACCTGCGTGTCAAGGTAAAACTTAACCTGCAGGAAATAGCTACGGGAGTGGAGAAAAAAATCAAAGTGAGCAAATATGTCTCATGCAAACACTGCAGCGGAACAGGTGCCGAAAATGGCGGTTCTTATGCCTCTTGTTCCACATGTCATGGTTCAGGCCATGTAACCCGTGTTACAAACACCTTTTTGGGACAGATGCAAACAACCTCCACCTGCCCTACCTGTGGTGGCGAAGGCAGAATCATCACCAAAAAATGTAATCACTGCCAGGGCAATGGTGTTGTAAGAGACGAAGAAGTGATCTCTATCAACATACCTGCAGGAGTGGCAGAAGGAATGCAACTCTCCCTGAGCGGAAAAGGCAATGCCGGTGCCAGAGGTGGCATACCGGGCGATTTGATCGTTCTTATTGAAGAAGAAAAGCATCCTGAGCTCGAACGCGATGGCAACAACCTGATTCACAATCTGTTTATTAGCGTTTCAGAGGCTGCCCTGGGTGCTCAGGTCGAAGTGCCCACCGTTGATGGTAAAGCCCGGCTTAAAATCGCCCCGGGCACACAACCCGGAAAAGTATTACGACTTAAAGGAAAAGGCTTACCTGCTGTAAACAGCTATGGCAGTGGCGACCTGCTTGTGAACGTAAACGTCTGGATTCCAAAAGAACTCAACAAAGAGGAAAGACAAATTCTGGAAAAACTTCAAAACGCTCCAAACTTTGTCCCAAACCCGTCTGCAAGCGAAAAACGTTTCTTCGACAGAATGCGTGAATATTTTAATTAATAATGAGTATGGTTGCTCTTGAAGCTTCTGATGTTGTCAAACGATATGCCAACCACCTCGCCCTCAACAAGGTAAGTATCAGTGTACCGCAACAAAGTATCTTTGGCTTGCTTGGCCCGAATGGTGCCGGCAAAACCTCTCTGATCCGTATCATCAATCAGATCACAGCACCGGACGAAGGTTTTGTGAAACTCAATGGACAGGTATTAGCACCTGAACACAGCGGCATGATTGGTTATCTTCCTGAAGAACGGGGACTTTACAAAAAGATGAAAGTGGGCGAACAGGCCATGTATCTTGCTCAACTTAAAGGTGTTGATAAAACCACTGCGAAAAAAAGACTGGACGAATGGTTCGAAAAGTTTGAAATAAGCAGCTGGTGGAACAGAAAAGTTGAAGAGCTGAGCAAAGGAATGCAGCAGAAAATTCAGTTTATTGTTACAATCATTCACGAACCTTCTTTTCTGATTTTTGATGAGCCTTTCAGCGGTTTCGACCCTGTCAACGTGAGCCTGCTCAAAGCCGAAATCCTGCGCCTGCGCGACAACGGGGCAACCATTCTCTTTTCAACGCACAATATGGAATCGGTGGAGGAGCTTTGCGACCACATCACCCTGATCAATGCCAGCGAAAAAATCCTTGACGGTACTGTTGAGGAAATCAAAAGAAGCTATCGCTCCCACACCTTTGACATAGTTCTGTCCGATTTGACACAAAATGCAAGATCTATCTTGCCGGAGGGTTTTGATTTGATTTCTTCAAGCTCCAATCGTTTCGGCGAAACGAGTATTCGCATTAAAAGTCCGGTGGCAGCAGATGCCAATCATTTGATTTCGGCCATCATGCCATTTGCCGGGATCGTTTCATTTCAAGAAGTTCTGCCAAGCATGAACGATATTTTTATTGAAAAAGTTAGACTGGATAAACCTGATCAACATACTGTCATACAATAATTTACCTCTCCATGAACAAGACATTTCTAATTCTTGAAAGGGAATACCTGAGCAGGGTAAAGAAAAAAAGCTTCATCGTAATGACCTTTCTCGGCCCGCTATTGATGGCCGCAATGATGATTGTTCCGGTAGTTCTTGCAACAATGCAGGATGTTGGCAAAAAAAAAGTGGCAGTACTGGACCAAACCGGGTGGTTTGCAGGCAAGTTTGAATCCGGTGAAAATCTCGAATTCACGTTTGTAAACGGCGAATTGGCTGACGAGAAGAAACATGTGCTTGATGGAATTTTTGACGCATTGCTTTTCA
>DISP01000103.1 GCA_002421995.1 Bacteroidales bacterium UBA6207
TTCAAACGGGTTACGACCATATCCGGCACGTCGCTGATATCTTTGTAAGCGCCGTAAACAGCATCATTGTTGAGTACTGCAACAATTTTATCATCGGCCTCGTTTCCGTCAATCATCCTGAATCCTCCGATAGGCCGCACCTTGACAAGGATATCACCGTGTGTGATGTCTTTTTCGGTCAATACGCAGATATCCAAAGGGTCGCGGTCGCCAGTGATATCAGTTCTTCCGGTTTTCTCATTGCAAAAGGCAGCCACACGCGTTGAACAAAATGTTTGCGGGATGAAACCATACAGCGCCGGAACCACATTGGAGTATTTTTGTGGTCTGTCGAGTTTCAGGTAGCCTGTCACCTTGTCCACCTCATACTTAACGGTATCTGTCGGCACCATTTCGATAAAACAAACCAGCACTTCGGGAGCCTCGGGTCCGATTTCGACGCCGTGCCAGGGATGTGATTTATAGCGCAAGCCCATCAGCCGGCCGATGGGGTCCATGATCTTTGACATAAATTCCTTATTGTTGATTGATAATTCAGTTTTTATCGCGGCAAAAATACGCCATTTTACAGGCTTATGAACGGAAGCTTCAAAATATTTGAACGGCCATCATCCCGGCCGGCTCGTGCGGTGATGCTTACAGCCTGCCGCTGCGACGGCAGCTTTTAGTTTGCCCGACAGAATGCACGATTCAGGTGCTGATCAGTGCTTTAGCTTCATTTACGCAAGAGTGTGTCATTTTCCGATGTTCACATGAGCAGGCAATGACAGATGACCCTGCACCATTTTCCAGTCGCCGCTGTCGTTTTTCTGCAAAACACCGGTAAACCTGATGCCTTCGAAGCTGCGGGCCACGCTGTCATAGATGAAGTTGTAGTTCATCCGCTGCGAGAACCAGGCCGTGTTTCCGCTGCAGTTGACCCTGATGTACTGATCCTGGACAGAGACAAAGGTTTCGCTGATGAGGTTGAATTGGTTTTTGTAAGCGTTTTGAATTTTTTGCCAGCCCATAAGCCTTTCGTGCGAGTCGGTGCCGAGCATCATGGTGCTGTCGCCCGGCTCCCAGATGTTTTCGATAGCAAGATAATCTTCATTTTCAACAGCGATCATGAATTTTTCGAGCACGTTTTCGATTTTTTCCTTTTCGTCAGCCAATGATTTTGGCTTTGGACACTGCGTGCAACCAAAAAAAACCGGGATAAAAAGGATCAAAACAAGGTTAAACTTTTTCATAGCGAATTCAATTAATTTGTACGTATGATTTTCATGCTATGAAAATACAACAAACTGCCTTTAATGCCCATAAAAGCCGGTCAATTTAGAATCTTTTTAATTAAAGCAGGGGCTATCATCGCAAAAAGCAGTGAACAAACAGTGTATCAATCAAATTTTTAACAAAAAGTTTTCCTATCTGCGGATTGTTTCGTAAAATTGCAGCAAATTTCAGCACAACACACGATATTAAAGGCCATCATGAGACTCTCCACGTTTGCATACATCACAACCGGATTGCTTTTGTTCTTTTCCCTGGCTTTCCTGCCATTAACCGCCTCAGATTCAGGTCATGATTCCCACGAAACGCATGACTCCCACGAAGCGCACGGCAAAGAAGAATTCCGCCCCGGCGATATGATCATCAGTCACATCGTTGATGCGTATGACTGGCATATTGCCACCATCGGGCATACACACATCTCATTGCCCCTCCCGGTGATCCTGTATGATGAAGGACAATGGCATTTTTTCCTTTCGAGCCGTTTCGAACACGGTCATGCTTCATACAAAGGCTATGAGCTGGCAAAGGAAGGTGCCATCAAGGGAAAGATCATCAGATATGCCGCCGACGGAACAGTTATACGTCCCTGGGATTTTTCGATCACAAAAACAGTCTTTGGTGTTTTTGTTTCAACAATCCTCTTGCTGGTGATCTTATTCAGTGTCTCAAAAGCCTATCAGCGCACAAGCAAAAACGCACCAAAAGGCCTCCAGTCGCTGCTCGAACCGATAATTCTTTTCGTGCGTGACGAAATTGCCATTGCCACCATCGGAAAGAAAAACTATGAGCGTTTTGCGCCCTACCTGCTCACTGTTTTCTTTTTCATCTTTTTCAACAACCTCCTGGGATTGATTCCGGTGTTTCCATTTGGCGCCAACATCACCGGAAATATTGCTGTAACAGCGGCATTGTCGTTGTTCACCTTTGGAATGATCCTGTTTTCGGGCAACAAAAACTACTGGGCACACATTTTCAATACGCCCGGCGTGCCATGGTGGCTTAAGCTTCCTCTGCCGCTGATGCCGATCATCGAATTGGTTGGTGTGTTCACCAAACCTTTTGTGTTGATGATCCGTTTGTTTGCCAACATCACTGCCGGCCACATCATCATCCTTGGTTTCATCAGCCTCATCTTTGTTTTCGGACAAACAAGTCTGGTAGCCGGTTATGGCATGTCGGTATTATCGGTGCTTATGTCGGTTTTCATGAACTTCCTTGAGTTGCTTGTTGCTTTCATCCAGGCCTATGTTTTCACCCTGCTTTCATCCATTTTCCTTGGTATGGCTGTTGAAGAACACCACCACGAAGCACATGGAGAAGAAGCCCATCATTAAGAATTCTTAAACAATAAATAATTCGAATTATCAACCCAAATACCTTAAAATCATGGAATTATTAGCCATCTTGTTGCAAGTTGCAACAGACCTGACACCAATCGCTAAAATGGCTGCCGGTTTGGGAGCCAGCATTTCAGTTATCGGAGCCAGCATGGGTATCAGCCAGATCGGTCGTGCCGCTTTGGAATCCATCGCCCGTCAGCCTGAAGCAACCAGCGATCTTCGTTCAAGCATGATCGTATCAGCAGCGCTCATCGAAGGTGTTGCCTTCTTCGCGATCGTTGTTTGTTTGCTTATCGTGTTTGTATAAATGCAGCATTTCCTGTGTTGTAGATCCTTCCGGATTTACAACACGGGTTTTTAAGAAATTTTTGGAATACATTATAAGAAGCTGATTTATGGAATTAGTAAACCCCGGAATAGGGCTGTTTTTCTGGATGCTCCTGGTCTTCGCGATCGTTTTGTTCATCCTGAAGAAATTTGTTTGGCCACCCATCCTTCAATCGCTCAAAGACAGGGAGCACCACATTGAAGAAGCTCTTCATCAGGCCGATGTGACCCGCGAAGAGATGAAAAAGCTCAAGCTCGACAACGAAGCACTGCTCAAAGAAGCCAAGGAAGAGCGTGAAGCAATCATGAACGAGGCCCGGAAAATCAGGGAAAAAATGCTCGACGATGCCCGCACAAAAGCCAATGCCGAAGCCGACCGCATTGTTGAAAGCGCAAGAGTTCAGATCGAGAACGAACGCAAAGCAGCCCTCGTTGACATCAAAAACCAGATTGCAGAATTTTCCATCGAAGTGGCCGAAAAAATCCTGCGCGAAAAACTGCAAACCCCACAGGATCACGAACAGTATATCCAAAGGGTTATTGACGGAAAACATTAACCAAAATCGTTAACCTGCAAAAAATGAAGCAGATACTCTTAGCAAAACGTTACGCGAAAGCCCTCTTCGAACTCGCTCTGCAGGAAAAAGCCACAGAGAAGGTGTTTCACGACATGGAAACGGTGGCCACTGTCATCAGCGAAAACCGTGAGCTGCGTCGCGTGATGGCCAATCCGCTCATCACACCTGCCAGAAAAAGCGGTTTGATGAATGCGCTTTTCGGCTCCTTAATCAGCCCTCTCAGCCTCAGGTTTTTCGATATTCTTATCCGTAAAGGACGCGAGCAACAGATCGAAGAGATTGCCAAACAATACGCGGCGCTCTACCTCGATCACAACAACATCGCCGTTGCTGAACTCACAACTGCTTTTGCGGCGAACGAATCCATCAAAAACACAATAACAGGTCTTGTCCGTCACAACACTGACAAAACCTTACAATTCAGCCTAACCACCGATCCTGAAATCATCGGCGGCTTCAGACTGAAAATCGGTGATTATCTGTTTGATGCCAGCATAAGCAAGATAATCAGTAACTTACATAAAGAGTTTGATAAAAATTTGTATATTAAACGTTTCTAACGACAACAATACATATGGCAGCAATTAAACCCGCTGAAGTATCAGCAATATTGCGTAAAGAATTAGCCGGTTTCAAAACTGACGCCGTGCTCGAAGAAGTAGGCTCTGTTTTGCAAATTGGCGACGGTATTGCCCGTGTTTACGGATTGGGCAATGCAGAATCCGGCGAGCTGGTCGAGTTTGAAAAAACCGGCCTGCAGGGCATCGTTCTGAACCTCGAAGAAGACAATGTGGGGATCGTGCTTCTTGGAAGCAGCAGCGGCATCCACGAAGGTGACACAGTGAAACGTACCCGTAGAATTGCCTCCATCAATGTGGGCGAAGGCATGCTCGGACGCGTCATCAACACACTCGGGCATCCTATCGACGGCAAGGGCGAAATCGTTGGGCCAACCTATGAAATGCCACTCGAGCGCAAAGCTCCCGGTGTTATTTTCAGGCAACCCGTGAACGAACCGCTTCAAACCGGCATCAAAGCCATTGACGCCATGATTCCGATTGGCCGCGGACAACGTGAGTTGATCATTGGCGACAGGCAGACCGGAAAAACTGCCATTGCCATTGATACCATCATCAACCAGAAAGAGTTCTTCGAAAAAGGAGAGCCTGTTTTCTGTATCTATGTTGCCATCGGCCAAAAAGGTTCGACGGTTGCCAATATCCAGAAAACCCTCGAGGACAACGGCGCCATGCCCTATACCGTGATCATTTCGGCCACGGCTTCCGACCCTGCTGCCATGCAGTTCTACGCGCCTTTTGCCGGTGCTGCCATCGGTGAGTTTTTCCGCGATTCGGGTCGTCCGGCTTTGGTAATCTACGATGACCTTTCAAAACAGGCTGTGGCCTATCGCGAAGTGTCATTGCTGTTGCGCCGTCCTCCGGGAAGGGAAGCTTATCCGGGCGATGTGTTTTATTTGCACTCACGCTTGCTTGAAAGAGCTGCCAAGGTCATCAACTCGGATGAAATTGCTGCCAATATGAACGACCTGCCCGAAAGCCTTCGTCCATTGGTCAAAGGTGGCGGCTCGCTTACAGCTTTGCCCATCATCGAAACACAGGCCGGCGACGTTTCTGCGTATATCCCCACCAATGTGATCTCGATCACCGACGGACAGATCTTCCTGGAAACCAATCTGTTTAACTCGGGTATCAGACCGGCTATCAACGTGGGTATCTCTGTATCACGTGTGGGAGGTAATGCCCAAATCAAATCAATGAAAAAGGTGGCCGGAACACTCAAACTCGACCAGGCACAGTTTCGTGAGCTCGAAGCGTTCTCAAAGTTTGGTTCAGACCTTGATGCTGCTACAATGGCCGTACTTGAAAAAGGAAAACGCAACCTCGAAATCCTCAAACAAGCACAGTATAACCCGCTAACTGTTGAACATCAGATCGCTATCATCTTCTGCGGAACAAATAACCTGCTCAGGAATATCCCAATCAAATCAGTAAATAAATTCCAGACATCGTTTCTGCATGAACTCGATGAGAAACATGCCGACCTGCTGAAAGCACTCAAAGCCGGAAAATATGACGATCAGATCGTGGCAAAACTAAAAGAAGTGGCACAATCTGTTGCTTCTACCTACGAATCCTGATTTTCTCTAACAACAAGCTGAGACATGCCAAATCTAAAAGAAGTAAGGACCCGTATCGAGTCGGTTAACTCAACAAGGCAGATTACCAGCGCCATGAAAATGGTGGCTGCATCAAAGCTGCGCAAGGCACAAAATGCCATTACCACCATGCGCCCTTATGCTGCAAAGCTTCGTGAGCTGCTTCAAAATCTGTCGGGAAGCCTTAGCAATACAAACCAGGATAAATACACCGTTGTCAGGCCCGAAGAAAGTATCCTCGTGATTCCTGTCACCTCAAACAGGGGGCTCTGTGGCGCATTCAACACCAATGTTATGCGTTATACGGCCAAGATGATTGCTGAAAACTATCCGTCACAGCTTGCAGCCGGAAAAGTTTCGGTGTATCCTATCGGCAAAAAAGGTGAAGAGTTTTTCAGAAACAGAAAATACAATGTGACAGGCTCAAACATTCATGTGTTTGACCAGTTGAACTTTGGAACTGTTTCGCCTATTGCCGAGCAATTGATGGGAATGTTTGAAGAAGCGCGTTATGATAAAATCATCTTCGTATATAACCAGTTCCGCAATGCCGGAAACCAGGTGTTGACCGAAGAGCAGTTTTTGCCCATCGCGCTGCCTGCAGTGGATGAAGATGAACGTTTCAACGAAGTTGAATACATCTTTGAACCGGGCAAACAGGCCATCATTGATGTGCTTGTTCCGCGCATCCTCAAAATGCAGGTGTACAAAATGCTGCTCGATAGTTTTGCTGCTGAACACGGTGCACGTATGATTGCCATGCACAAAGCCACCGACAATGCTTCGGAGATGTTGAAAGAACTCAAGCTTAGCTATAACAAAGCGCGCCAGGCAGCTATTACCAAGGAAATCCTTGAAATTGTTGGTGGAGCCAACGCACTTGGGTAATTTTTTTGAACCATTAAAAGACTAAGTTGTTAGTATAGAACAATCATAAAAATACAAACCATGATCAAAAAAACTGTTGAAGCAGCTATTAATGAACAAATCAAGCGCGAAGAGTTTTCATCACGCCTTTATCTTTCGATGGCTATCTGGTGCGAGTCCAACGGCTATCCGGGTGCTGCAGCCTTTCTTTACAGACAGGCCGACGAAGAACGTATGCACCAGCTCAAATTTGTTCACTATGTCAATGACAGAGGTGGCAAAGCCGCGCTGATGGCCCTTACAGCTCCTGAAAATCATTTCGAGAGCCTGAGCCATGTGTTCAAGCAGGTGATGGAACACGAACAATATATCACTGCCTCGATCAACGACCTGTATGAGGTGACCCTGAGCGAAAAAGACTATACCACCGGCAACTTTTTGCAATGGTATATCAACGAACAGATTGAAGAAGAAAGCACCATGGCCACCATCTTAGACAAGATCAACCTGATTGGTGCTGAAAAAGGCGGCATGTTCCATATTGACAAGGAACTGGGTGCTATGGCAGCTGCTGCACCGGCACCTGCTGCCGAATAGGCGTTTTTTACATTACACAGGACATAAAAAAAGTCCGTCTTCTTAGAGGAGGACGGACTTTTTCTTTATTCTAAAGCGATTATTCAGCCAACACCAACACCTTGTTGTGCAGCACTTCGAGCATTCCTCCGGTGATTTCGAAAAACTGGAGTTTCTTGTCGTTGTCCATGGTCTTGATGCGGCCTTTTCCAAGTGCAGCAATCATGGGAGCGTGGTTGTTGAGGATTTCGAACAAGCCATCAACACCGGGCAGTTGCACAAGTTGCACCTCGCCGGTAAAGATGGTTTTGTCGGGAGTGATGATTTCGAGGTTCATCGTGCTATGTTGTTAGGCTTTGCTTTCAGCAAGCAGTTTTTTTCCTTTTTCGATGGCTTCTTCGATGGTTCCCACCAGGTTGAAAGCCGATTCGGGATATTCGTCCACTTCGCCGTCCATGATCATATTAAAACCTTTGATGGTGTCTTCGATGGAGACGATGGTGCCGGGAATACCCGTAAACTGTTCGGCCACATGGAAAGGCTGGCTCAGGAAGCGTTGCACGCGGCGGGCGCGGTGCACAATAAGCTTATCTTCTTCCGAGAGCTCATCCATACCAAGGATGGCGATGATGTCCTGCAGCTCTTTGTAGCGTTGCAGAATACCTTTCACGCGTTGAGCGGTGTTGTAGTGTGCATCGCCCACGACATCCGGACTCAGGATGCGGCTTGTGGAGTCGAGCGGGTCAACGGCAGGATAAATCCCCAGCTCAGAGATTTTGCGGTTGAGTACTGTTGTAGCATCAAGGTGGGCAAAAGTGGTAGCAGGAGCGGGGTCGGTCAAGTCATCAGCCGGAACATAAACCGCCTGCACTGATGTGATGGAGCCTCTTTTGGTTGAGGTGATACGTTCCTGCATCAGTCCCATTTCGGTGGCTAAGGTAGGCTGATAACCTACGGCTGACGGCATACGACCAAGCAAAGCTGAAACTTCGGAGCCTGCCTGTGTGAAACGGAAGATGTTGTCAATAAAGAAAAGGATATCGCGTCCGCCTGATTTCTCATCTCCATCGCGGAAATACTCGGCCAGGGTGAGACCGCTCAAAGCCACGCGGGCACGTGCTCCCGGAGGTTCGTTCATCTGACCGAACACCAGTGTTGCCTGTGACTTTCCAAGCTCATCATAGTCCACCTTGTCGAGGTCCCAGCTGCCTTTTTCCATGCTTTCGAGGAAGGCATCGCCGTATTTGATAACGCCGGATTCGATCATTTCGCGCAGCAGGTCGTTGCCTTCGCGGGTGCGTTCGCCCACACCGGCAAAAACTGACAAGCCGCTGTATGATTTGGCAATATTGTTGATCAGCTCCATGATGATAACCGTTTTTCCAACGCCTGCACCACCGAAAAGACCGATTTTACCCCCTTTGGCATAAGGCTCGATGAGGTCAATAACCTTGATTCCGGTGTAGAGCACTTCGGATTGGGTGGTCAGGTTTTCATACTTTGGGGGATCGCGGTGGATGTCGTATGAAGTTGTTGTTTCGACAGGTTTCAGGCCGTCAATGGCATTGCCGATCACATTGAAAAGGCGGCCTTTGATGGCATCGCCGGTAGGCATTGCGATGGGTTTTCCGAGTGCTCTCACTTCCATTCCGCGACGCAGCCCGTCGGTGGAATCCATGGCGATGGTGCGAATGGTGTTTTCGCCGATAGCCTGCTGGGCTTCAAGAATGAGCTTCTCGCCATTATCTCTTGTGATTTCAAGCGCGTCGAGCAAATCAGGAAGGTTGTTCTCCTGGTCGAAGGCCACGTCAATGACTGGGCCAATGATTTGTGCGATGTGTCCTGTGACAGTTTTATTCATTGGAGCGAATTTGTTTTAATACAGTAAATGAATTTACAAAGGTAAGATTTTGAATGATTTTGCCAACACCAAGTCGAAAATAATGCGTTGAATGTGGTAAAATTTACAATCCTTTCAAAAATTTGCGCTCAAAAAGCAACAACCAGGCCACCCCGATGGTAATGGCTGAGTCGGCAATGTTAAAGACTGGGCGAAAAAACACGAAATATCCGTCGGCAGAAAACAAAAAATCAGGCATCCATCCGGGTGCTTCGGCCTGTTGAATCATGATGAGCGGAAAGTAAAACATATCCACTACCTTGCCATGAAGGAATGAGGCATATCCGCCTGCTTCGGGCAGTAAGGTGGCCACGGTGTGATAGCTGCTGCTGCTGAAAATGAGGCCGTAGAATGCGCTGTCGAGTATGTTTCCCAATGCGCCGGCAAGCACCATCGAAATGCCGAAAACAGGACCGAAATCAGATTTGCGCTTTGTTAACAGATAAAGATAGATGCCCATGGCCGTAACAGCAAGGATACGAAACAGGCTTAAGGCCAGCTTGCCCCACTCTCCGGCAAACTGGAAACCAAAGGCCATCCCGTTGTTTTCGGTGAAATGAATGATGGCCCAATTGCCAAACAACGGAATTTCCTGACCAATGGTCATGGTGAGTTTGATGTAGAATTTCAGCAGCTGATCGAGCAGCAGCACTGTAAAAATAATCAGAAGAGGTCGTTTCACGCTTGAATGTGGTGTTGAGGTTAAAAAACCACAACCCTGACCCGGGTTGAGCAGGTCAGGGTTGATATTATTTTCATCTGATAAAAACTACTGGGCATTGCCTCCCTGTTGCAATTTTGCTTCGATACTCAAAGTGGCATGTGGCACTATACGCAACCTTTCTTTGGCAATCAGTTTTCCTGTTGCACGGCAGATCCCGTAAGTCTTGTTCTCGATACGTATCAAGGCGTTTTCGAGGTTGACTATAAACTTTTGCTGACGGGTTGCAAGTCGGCCATTCTCCTCTTTCGACAACACCTGATATCCTTCTTCCAGCACCTTAAAGGTGGGAGAGGTGTCGTTGGTGCCATTTTCGTCTTCATTGGATAGGGCCTCTGTAAGCAATTTCAAATCTGACCGGGCTTTGTCGAGTTTGTTAAGAATGATTTGTCTGAATTCGTCAAGCTCTTCGTCAGAGTAGCGCGATTTCTTCAGCTCGGCTTCCTGGGTTTTTTCAATTTCTTTCATGGCCTTCAATTTTTATATTCTACCAACGATTCATTGCATGAATCCGGTATAAATGTAGTCCTTTTTGCTGATATATGCGTGAATTGAATGTTAAAAATCCGCATTATTTAAGTTTGGAAATCCTGAATTGTACAGCAACATTTTCAATAAGCTCATTATCAATGATATCAGAACCTGACAATTCGTTGTCCAAACGTATGTTGCCAAGCGTTTCGGTTTCGATATATTCTTTGAAACTGTCAATTGCAGCTTTCAGGTCTCCTTCGGCTTTTATTTCGAGCAGGATATTGTCAGTGACTTCGAATCCCTGGTCTTTGCGCTGGTTCTGAACGCGGTTGACGAGTTCTCTTACCAATCCCTCCTGCAACAGTGCTTCGGTGAGTGTCATGTCGAGGGCCACCGTGAGTTTGTCCTGCGTGGCTACTGTCCAGCCCGGAATGTCTTCGGTGGTGATCTCCACATCCTCAATTGTGAGCGTAATTTGCTGACCGTCAACCTCAAGCTGTTGAACTCCGTTGAGCTCAAGCTGACGGATATCGTATTGCGAATAGCCTGCCAGCAGGATGGAGATGTCTTTCATCAGCTTGCCGTATTTCGGCCCAAGGGTTTTGAAGTTGGGTTTGATTTTCTTGATCAGCACGCCGGCGTCAACACTGAGGTAGTTGATTTCTTTGACATTAACTTCCGAAAGTATCAGGTTTTCAACATCCTTGATCTGCTGTGCCATTTCTGCATCCGACACAGGAATCATGATCGTCTGGAGAGGTTGACGTACGCGTATGTTGGCTTTCTTGCGCAATGAAAGAATCATCGAGCTGAATTGTTGTGCCATTTCCATTCGCTCTTCAAGTTTTTTGTTGACACAGGAGCTGTCGGCAAGCGGAAAATCGGAAAGATGCACCGATTCAAAAGCCAGTTTGTTTGTCACGCCGTTGAGGTCGCGAAACAACTGTTCGCTGAAGAAAGGCGCGATGGG
>DISP01000237.1:0-2859 GCA_002421995.1 Bacteroidales bacterium UBA6207
CCTCGGTGATGAACTGCATCCCGTTTTCGAAAACGAGCCTTGCTTTTTCGCCTTTAATATTGACCAGTCTTGGCTTCACCTTGCCTTTTTCGTCTTCGACATCTTTCAGGTACAAGGGTGCAGCGTTTCCGGCAGGATCAGAAGTGACCATGGCGCCTGTGATGCCCTGGTCGTACAAGGCTTTCACGGCATAACCCAGCAATCCGCAATACATAAGGTCGAAGGCAGTGGGTTGAACGCAACGCAATTCATATCCAAGCTCAACCGGACGGCTTTTAATGTTCAGCTTCAGTTCTTTAAGCTTATACTGCAATAACATATTGTAGATGTGTGCCTTGCTGACATTTCCGAGCTCAGGATGTCCGTGGTCGTCAAAAGTGAAGTTCACACCGGAGCTCACAATCTCTTCATCTGTCATGAAATGAAACACACCTTCGCTCACAACTGCTGCTCCGTATTCAATGCCGAGCAATTTGCGCTTAACCATAGAAGAGATAATCAAGCGAACAATTTTGTCAAATGTCACCGGGGTGCTGTCAAACATCTCGGGGATGATAATCATGGGATAATGACAGGCAGCGCCAATTCCGAATGCCAGATGTCCGGCCTCGCGACCCATGGCCGAAACAACGAACCAATTGCCGCTGGTGCGTGCATCTTCATAAACGGTTTGAGCGATACGAACACCTTCATCCTTGGCGGAATAATAGCCGAAAGTGGGTGAGCCCTCAGGCAACGGAAGGTCGTTGTCAATGGTTTTAGGAACGTGCAGGTTCTGAATTTTGAAGTTATTCTCGGTGAGGAATTTAGAAATGCGGTTTGCTGTTGAAGCAGTGTCATCACCACCGATTGTGACAAGGAGTTTTACATTGTTCTTAACAAAGAATCGGGTGTTAAACTCACTGTCTTTTGGTTTATGACGGCTCATGTGGATGGCCGAACCTCCCTGTTTTTGAATGTCGTCTGCATAAGCAAAATCAAATTCAATCATTTCGGGGTTTTCGGTAAACAATCCCTTGTAACCACCGTGTAAACCAATAACGCGGTATCCGCTTTGGAGAAAAACTTTGGCAACCGTACTCACAACAGTATTGATGCCCGGGGCAGGACCTCCTCCTGCCAATATTACGATAGAAGATTTCATTTTTAAAAAATTTGGGCAAAGATACATGTTTCACTTTTGCGCGCATCAAGAACTTTTGTTTGAGTTGCGAAGAATAGGTGCCGAAGGTAGATTTCTTATTAATTCTTAAAGCAATGATATATAGTGAATTGCCTTGACTTCATGGATGTTTTTTCAATAATGCAACAGAAAGGCCTTCACTTCTTGCTGAAATTATTTTACTTTTGTCTTGTTAACTACAACACATTCAGAAAATGAAGTATTTATTACACAAAATGGTTTTAGGACTGCTGCTGATCGTGATGGTTTTGCCATCAATGGCTCAGGTTGAAACCAATGTTAATGCCCTCAAAAAAATTGCCAGAGAGCAGGAAAAAGAGTGGAAACAGAAAAAACAGCGTGTCGAAGCTTATGTTCGTGCAAATAATGTTGAAGCACGGCAGGAGTTTGCTGACGGAACCATCATCGAATTGGTTGATGTGGTTGATGGTCAGCCAGTTTACTATAAAACTGACAATGCCGGTGCTGCTATAACAACACGAGCCAACCAGTTGTGGCAAGGCGGAAGTGTGGGTGTTGTGATTGAGGGCGAAGGGTATAACAAGGTCGGTATCTGGGATGGAGGCGCTGTGCGTAAAACCCATCAGGAGTTTAATAATACCGGTACACAACGTGTTACCCAGCCTGACAATGTGACCAGTCAGTCTGCACATTCAACCCATGTGGCCGGAACAATTGTGGCCGGTGGTGTGAATGCGAATGCCAAAGGGATGGCGCATAAAGGACAGCTCAAGGCGTATGACTGGAACAGTGTTGAAACAGAAATGACAGCTGCAGCAACCGCAGGGATGGAAATTTCGAACCACTCATGGGGTCAGATCAGAGGGTGGAATCAGGATGAGACAACAGGTGCCTGGACATGGAATGGCTCCACAAGTGTTTCTCCTACTGAAGACTATTTATTTGGTTTTTATAACTCACAGGCCAGAACATGGGATCAGATTGCTTACAATGCACCCTTTTTCCTGATTACCAAATCAGCAGGTAATGATCGCGGTGACGGCCCTTCAAATGCCGGCCAGAATGGTGAGCCTGAAAAAGACGGCGGACTTGACGGCTACGATTGTATTGGCGGATCGGGCAACAGCAAAAACATCCTTACGGTTGGTGCTGTTAACGAAGTGCTTAATTATACCGGTCCTTCAAATGTTGTGATGAGCAGTTTCTCGGGATGGGGTCCAACCGATGACGGCCGTATCAAACCTGATGTGGTTGGAAAAGGAGTGAACGTTTATTCACTCAACTCAACCAGCAACACTGCTTATACCACCATGAGCGGAACAAGTATGTCGTCGCCCAATGTGGTTGGAAGTATGGTTCTTTTGCAGCAGCTTTACCAGCAAACCCATGGCGGCACTCCTATGAGGGCATCAACACTCAAAGGACTTGTGATCCACACCGCTGATGAGGCTGGTCCAAATCCGGGCCCTGATTATAAATTCGGTTGGGGACTTATGAACACTGCCCGCGCTGCTGAGATTATTATCGAAGACCAGGTGCAGACAGTTATTGATGAAATTACACTGGCAAACACACAAACCTATACGCGTGATCTTGAAATAGATGGTGCTGAATCACTGCGTGTTACAATCAGCTGGACTGACAAGCAGGGCAATGTGCAGGCTTCGGCACTTAATAACCGCACACCCTCTATTGTTCACGATCTGGACCTTCGT
>DISP01000237.1:2957-37947 GCA_002421995.1 Bacteroidales bacterium UBA6207
GGCCTCGTTAGTCCGGTCAATGGCGGAAGCGGTGCTTACCTGAATCATAAAGTAACCTGGCAACCTGCCCTGTTTGCCACAGGATATGATGTGTATTTTGGTACTGACGGAGGTGGAGTTACAACCCCAACCAACATCCTGAACGGCGCTACTGTTACGGATAATTTCTTCCGTCAAAATCTTGAGCCTCTTACCACTTATTACCTCCTTGTGAAACCGCGCAATACCTTTGGAGTGGCCGAATGTCAGAACATCTATAGCTTTACAACCATGGATGTGATTTCGCAATATCCTTATGAGATGACTGTTGAAGGAGCAACAACACCTGCCTTGCCTGAGTTTTGGACTTCGATTGATAATGGATTATTAAGTTGGACAACAACTTCATTGATCGGTTACAACAGTTCCAAAGCCTTTGCTTGCTACTCGCAAAATGGTCAGGCACAAGCACTTAACAACTGGTTGATTTCACCTCCATTTCAGGTTAGTGCTGCCAAAGAATACAAGCTTACTTATGCTTACAGATGTTTCTTCCCAACAACACCTGAATCATTGAAAGTGGCTTGGGGAACAGATGCTGATGATGCAAATCTTTCGAATGTTTTGTTCGACAGCCAGACGATAAGCGATCAAAACTGGGCGGTGAACAATCATCTTATTGTTCCAGGCGTGGATGATCATATCTTTGTGGGCTGGCATGCCTATACACCAAGTGGAATGGGTCAGTTTATTGATGCAGTTAAATTGGAAGACTGGGGCGCTGTGGGAATTGCCGAGAGTCCGGAGAAACAGATAAGTGTCAATTATTCAAAAGGTGTTCTGGTTGTTGATGTTAAAGCCGACCTGGGTAAATTGTCTTTGACAGTATTAAACGCTGCCGGACAATCAATTGAATCGGTTTCAATGCGCAATCAGGAAAAATTCCAAAAGACGCTGAACCTAACCCCCGGGGTTTATGTTGTATCTGTTAAAGGTATTGATTTTGAAAAGAATACAAAAATTCTCGTGAATTAATCAAACATGTATAAAACCAAAAGCCCCGTTTTCGGGGCTTTTTTTTTCAGTACTTCTAAACGTTTTTTCGTTTTTTTCGAATCGTGTTATAATGGTATAAATTCTCTTAGTTTTGTGTCATAAAAACCGAAATCATCTAAACCAGGCTTTCCGCCAAAAAAGACCTATTCAAATGAAGATGTACGCTTTTAATAAATTTCTTGCTTATCTGTTGTATGCAATCGTTTTGGGATTGATTTTCAAACCGGACCAGGTGCAGGGACAAATCAAGGTAATGACCTTTAACATCCGTCTCGACCATGCCGGTGATGGAGAACATAACTGGCAATTCAGAAAGAGCGAAGCTTCGGAATTGATTAATCAAAAGCAAGTGGACATTGTTGGCACACAGGAAGTTTTAAAAAATCAGTTAGATGATTTATTGACAGGATGCAGCAGTTATGCCTCTGTCGGCGTAGGACGTTTTGATGGCAAAGAAGCTGGCGAGTACAGTGCAATTTTGTATAGGCGCGAACGCTTCGAAGTGCTTGAATCGGGCAATTTCTGGTTGAGTGAACGACCGGATGTAGCCGGTTCAAAAGGTTGGGATGCTGCCTGCGAACGGGTTGTGAGCTGGGCAAAATTCAAGGATTTAAAAAGTGGAAAACAGTTTGTTTTTTTGAATACCCATTTCGATCACATTGGTGTTGAAGCCAGAAAGAAAAGCGCGCTTTTATTGTTAGCAAAGGCAAAGATGATTGCCGGTGAATTGCCGGTGATTCTTACCGGTGACTTTAATGGTACTCCCGACTCAGAACCTGTTAAGTTGATCATCAACAGCGGATGGCTGGCCGATGCAGGTAAATTAGCAAGGCTTAGCACTGGTCCGCAGTGGAGCTTTCATGATTTTGGGCGATTGGCAGTCGAACAGCGCCCTCTGATAGATTTTATTTTCGTAACGGATCACTTTGAGGTCATGAGCTACGAAAACATTTTCGCTCAAATTGGCAACACTTTTCATTCCGACCACAACCCAATCCTGGTTGAGCTGCAATTCAACTAAGCGCATCTATCAAGTAGCCTGAGCTATGCAGCCGGCTTACTTTCGAAGGGACGTTCGCTTGCCGGACGGGGTTTTCTGTTAATGAATCGTCTTATCGTTTTTATACACCGTAATATGCAAAAATACCCCATTACCGCCACTCTGATAGCAGTTATTATTATCGTGCTTGCTTCCCCCGTTTCCCGGGCGCAACCCAATCAGCAGCCCCTGAAGTTTGGCAAGGATAAAACCTTCAAGATTGCCCAATTCACCGATATTCATTGGGATAATAACATTGCAGCATCATGTGAAAAAACGCTGGATCTTATGAAAACGATCATCAATATTGAGCAACCCGATTTGGTTGTCCTGACCGGTGATATTGTTACCGTAAGTCCTGCCCGCGAAGGATGGAGACGTATAGGCGAACTTTTGGCCCTGTATGGAAAACCCTGGGCTGTTGTTTTGGGAAACCATGATGATGAAACAGATATGACGCGGAGCGAGATATTTTCTTATCTCGCTGAACTACCCGGTTTTATTGGCGAAGTGGGAACAGTTTCTGGCGTTGGAAATTACATAAAACCTGTTTTGTCATCTGATGAGAAAGCAAATTCTTCCTTGCTTTATTTCATTGATTCACATGCATATACCGATATGGAGGGAGTTGGATATTACGACTGGATCAAGTTTGACCAAATTCAGTGGTACAGGCAGCAAAGTGCCCTTTTTACTGCAGAAAACAACAAAGTGCCATTGCCTGCACTTGCTTTTTTCCATATTCCTACACGGGAATACAACGAGGTTTACAACCTTTCCACAAGCGTCGGTTTAAAGAACGAAGATGTGGCCTCGGCCGCAATAAACCCCGGTATGACGGCAGCATTTATCGAAGCTGGTGATGTGATGGCAACTTTTGTTGGTCACGATCATGTGAATAATTATATAGGTATTTATCATGGGCTTGCATTGGCCTATGGGCAAAAGACAGGCTTTAATTCATACGGAGACCTCCCGCAGGGTGCACGGATTATTCAACTTTTCGAGGGAAAACGCAGCTTTAATACCTGGATCAGAACGTATGACGGAGAATCATACCATTACAATTATCCCTTTGGTCAAAGCTTCAAAAACGATGGCTTTACCTTCAGAAAAAGCATGGAAATCAACGATGCTGTTCAGGGACTCAAATTCCGGTACTATGAAGGCTCTTTTAAGTCTGTTGAGGATTTTCAGCGTTTGGAACCCTTGAAAACCGGCCTGATTGAGGCGCCGGAAGTGAACCAAATACGCGAAAAAAGCAATTTTGGATATGTTTTTGAAGGATTCATTCACATTCCTGCCACAGGCTTGTACAGGTTTTATACAAGCTCGGATGATGGCTCAACACTTTGGATTGATGACGAAAAGCTAGTTGACAATGACGGGCTTCATGGCCATAAAAAAGTTGAGTCGGTAACTGCTCTTGAGCAAGGATTTCACTCAGTTAAAATCTGCTATTTTAATGGAACGGGAGGACAATTTCTGGAGCTGGGTTATTCGTCAATACATCAGCAAGAAGAAAAAATCCCTGCATCCTGGTTTTTCTGGTCACGTTGACGAAAATCGCTTCAAAAAACACAAATATACATATATCAATAAGTTTGTGTGAAATCCCAATATCATTTGCCCTAAGTGTTTCACTGAATGTTTTGCAAAGCGTTTAAACATTTCAATTACTCACTATTTTCTTACTGAAACATTCTCAATAGGTTAAGCCTAAAAACTTATTTAGATTGAATATAAATTGCTGCTAATCAGCGTATAAACAATTCCTGACCTTGAAATAATCTCTACTTTAGTTCACCCAAAACCGGAAAAATTAAAGAGATTATGCGAATTAACCGTATTGCTTCAACCCCACTGCTTCAACAGAACGAAGAGCCCGATCTGCTTGCGTTGCAACCCTATTTCGAGAAATACAAAAACAAGCATGGGAGCCTTATCCCGCTTTTACAAGCCACGCAAGAGCTGTATGGTTTTTTGCCCGAAAAATCCTTTCAGCTGATTTCTTCTGAAACAGGCGTGCCTGTGGCCGATATTTACGGTGTTGCCACCTTTTATGCGCAATTCAGGTTGAAACCGGTTGGAAAAAATATTGTCAAAGTCTGTCATGGCACTGCTTGCCACGTTCAAAATGCCAACGCCTTAACGGATGCACTCAAAGATGAGTTGCTGGTGAAAGACGGCGAAACAACACCCGATGGGCTTTTTACGCTCGAATCGGTGGCATGCCTTGGCTGCTGTTCGTTGGCTCCCGTGATGATGATTGGCGAAAATACATATGGCAAACTCAATGGAAAAGCTGCTGTTAGGATCATTCGCGATGTGAAAAACCAATCCGCTTCGGCCAACAAATAAAAATTTATGGAAACGACAATGAAACCTAAGGTAATAGTGGGATTGGGCAGTTGTGGCATTGCGGCCGGAGCTTCCAAAACCTACAATAAAATTGAAGCATTAATGACAGCCGGTTTGCTCGATTGCGAGCTTTCGAAAACAAGCTGCGTTGGCATGTGCTATAAAGAGCCTCTCGTTGAAGTACACGACCAAAACGGTTGGGTGATGTATGGCGATATGACCGAAGACAAAGTGGAAGAAATATTGAAGCGTCATATCATTGATAATGAGATTGTTGCTGATATGGCGGTCAGAAGTGAACTGCACAAAGGAACAGAAGACGCTTTTTTTGAAGGACAGGTTCGCATCGCTTTGCGCAATTGTGGTCACATCAATCCCGAATCGCTCGAAGAAGCCGAAAAACATGACGCCTACAAAGCCATCCGCAGCATTCTCGAAACCGGTATGGACGCTCCAACCCTCATACAAAAAGTGCTGGATTCCGGGCTGCGTGGCCGTGGGGGCGGCGGTTTTCCTACAGGCCTGAAATGGCGCTTCGCAGCGCAAAGCAAGGGCGATGAAAAATACATCATCTGCAATGCTGATGAGGGCGACCCGGGTGCTTTCATGGATCGCTCTCTGCTCGAAGGCGATCCGCATGCTGTGCTCGAAGGTATGATGATTGGTGGTTTTGCCATTGGTGCTTCCGCAGGGGTGATCTATTGCCGCGCTGAATATCCGCTGGCCATCAAACGCCTGAATATTGCCATTGGCCAGGCCAAAGCAAAAGGATATCTCGGTAATAATGTCTTCGGTCGCGAAGGCTTTTCATTCGATATTTATGTAAAAGAAGGCGCCGGTGCCTTTGTTTGCGGCGAAGAAACCGCCCTCATCGCCTCCATCGAGGGACAAAGAGGAATGCCAAGGAAAAGACCTCCTTTCCCGGCTGTATCGGGTCTTTGGCAAAAACCTACCAATATCAACAACGTTGAAACCTGGGCCAATATTCCCTGGATTATCAACAACGGCCCTGCTGCTTATGCTGCTTATGGCACCGAAAAAAGCAAGGGAACAAAAGTGTTTGCGCTCACCGGAAAAATCAAAAACGGTGGCCTTGTCGAAGTGCCGATGGGCATCACCATCAACGACATCATCTTCAAACTGGGTGGCGGCATTCAAAACGGTAAAAAGTTTAAGGCTGTGCAACTTGGCGGCCCGTCGGGAGGTTGCATCCCCGCCGAGCTTGGAAACACGATTGTGGATTATGACTCGGTGAACGCCACCGGTGCTATCATGGGATCGGGCGGCATGGTTGTCATGGACGAATCTACCTGTATGATTGATCTGGCCAAGTTTTTTCTGCACTTCACCCAGGATGAAAGCTGCGGAAAATGCACTTTTTGCCGGATCGGGACAAAGCGAATGCTTGAGATTTTGGAACGCATCACCGAAGGTAAAGGCGAACCCGAAGACATTCAAAAGTTGGAAGCCCTGGCCTATCAGATCAAAAACAACTCCTTATGCGGACTGGGCCAAACGGCTCCAAACCCTGTGTTGACAACACTTCGCTATTTCCGACATGAATATGAAGCCCATATTTTCGATAAGAAATGCCCGGCAAAAGTGTGCAAACCGCTGCTTCATTATCACATTGATCAGGAAGCATGCACCGGCTGTACAGTATGTGCAAAAAAATGCCCTGTTAACGCCATTGACGGCGATCGCAAACAGCCTCATCTGATCAATCAGGAAATTTGCATCCAGTGTGGAGAATGCTTCACAGTGTGTAAGTTCGATGCGGTGACAGTTGATTAATTTTTTGAAAAAACGATTTATGAGCCAGTATATCAATATAAAACTAAACGGAAAAGAAGTCAAAGGCTTTCAGGGCGAAACCATCTATGAGTGCGCCTCACGCCATGGTATCGAGATACCAACCTTGTGTCACGATCCACGTGTTGATCCTTATTCGTCATGCTATGTGTGTGTGGTTGAGGTAGCCGGAATGCGCGGACATCAGCCTTCATGCTCCACCGCTATTGCCGAAGGAATGGAGATTCAAACCGAAACCGAAACAGTGAAAGCAGCGCGCAAAACGGCACTCGACCTGTTGCTGAGCAACCATTATGCCGATTGCATGGGGCCATGCAAACAAACCTGTCCTGCCGGTGTTGATGTGCAAGGGTATATCTCGCTGATTGACAAAGGCCGTTATAGCGATGCCGTTGCACTGATCAAAGAAACCAATCCCTTGCCGGCCATCTGTGGCCGCGTTTGCGTTCGCCCGTGCGAAGCTGCTTGCCGCAGAGGATTGATGGAAGAAGGAGCGGCAGTGGGCATTGATTACCTGAAACGCTTTGCTGCTGATTTTGACCTGCAATCACCTGAGAAGTTTGTTCCGCAAATCAAACCCGAAACCGGAAAAAAAGTTGCTGTGATTGGTGCCGGTCCGGGTGGTCTGTCAACAGCGTGGTTTCTGCGCCTCGAAGGCCATCAGGTCGAAATATTCGAAGCAGCTTCTCAACCGGGTGGCTGGCTGCGCTATGGAATACCGGAATATCGTCTTCCTAACGACCTGCTCGACAGTGAGGTGAAGAATATAACCGATCTGGGCGTGAAAATTCATTACCACCAACGGCTTGGTGACGGGCTGAGCTACAGCTCTTTGCAAAATCAGTTCGATGCCACTGTGCTGACAATTGGTTCGCAGAAAGGAACAAGTGTTGGCTGCCCCGGTGATGATGCCGGGAATGTTTTCAGCGGTATTGATTTCCTGAAAAATATGGAAGTTACCGGTCAGCGCTACGATTTTTCAGGCAAGACCGTTGTTGTGGTCGGCGGTGGCAATACAGCCATGGACTGTTGCCGGACGGCTAAGCGCTGTAAAGCCGAAAAGGTGTATGTGGTATATAGGCGTACCGAAAAAGAAATGCCTGCCAACCCCATTGAAATTCATGAATCTAAACTGGAATGTGTTGAATACCTGTTTCTTACCAACCCGACAGAGATTCTAAAAGATGACGATGGAAAGCTGAAAGCCTTACGTTTGATCCGCATGGATTTGGGAGAGCCTGATGCCTCAGGACGTCGCCGTCCGGTACCTGTTGTCGGCTCTGAGTTTGATCTGGCTGCTGATTACGTTCTTGCTGCCATCGGGCAAAAAACGGACGTCAATTTTATTGACGACATCAATGCCGGTAGCACCGGCGGAAGCTTAAAGCTAACGCGCTGGGGAGACATTGAAGCCGATAAGAAAACCTTGCAAACCGGCATCCCGTCTGTGTTTGCTGCAGGCGATGGCGTGACTGGGCCTGCCACCATCATCGAAGCCATTGCACAGGCAAAAGTGGCTGCTTTGTCCTGTCATCAATTCCTGACAGGGGCGAAAATTGAACCTATGCCGAAGGAATTCTTGAGTAAGAAGGATAATTTTAAAAAACAGGAGCCGACAGATTATAAAAATCGCTATCCACATCAGTTGCGCCAGGAGATGCCTGTGCTTGAGGCCTGCGATCGAAATAATTTCAACGAAGTTGAGCTTGGCTATGCCGGTGAATTTGTGGCACAGATGGAAGCGAGCCGTTGTTTGGAATGTGGTTGCAACGCCATCTATACCTGCGATCTGAAAAAGTATTCAACTGAATATGAAGCCGATCAAAAGGCTTTTGCCGGCGAATTTACTGAATACAAAATTGATTTCAGACATCCATTTATTGAAATTGACAGCAATAAATGTATTCTTTGCTCGCGCTGCATCAGAATCTGTCGCGATGTGGTTGGTGCCGGGGCACTTGGCCTTGTAAACCGGGGCTTTAAAAGCTATGTGGCTCCTGCAATGGAGCTTCCGCTCAACGAAACAAGTTGCGAGAGCTGCGGCCTTTGCATCACGGCTTGCCCGACAGGTGCTATCAGCGAAAATTTTGATTTCAAACCCGGACCACTCCCGCTCGAAACCATTCAGGCTGTTGATATGTTTGGCTCGGAAGGCTACGAAATCAATCTGCATCACTACAGAGGTCAGTTTTACGGAGCTTCATCGCGTATGGGCGAAATCAACCGTATGGATTTGATCAACCGGCGCCAATTGTTTGGTTATAAATTGTTTAACTCTAAGGATCGCGTTAAAAAACCATTACTGAAAAAGGACGGACAATTTGTCGAGATTTCTTTTGAAGAGGCATATCAAATTATAGCTGAGAAAATTGGTAAGGTTGATGCCGATCAGAATGCTTTTTTCGGGGGTGCACGTTTGACCAACGAAGAGCTGTATATGATCCAAAAACTGGCCAGAGCTGGTGCCAAAACCAATAACGTCAGCAGTTTTCACTACATGGGCAGGGGAGATGGTTATTTCTTCAATTCCAATGAAAACGCATCCTATTGCGACCTGAGAGGTGCCGGAAAAATATTCTTTGCCGGCAACGAAGTGCATCTTGATCATCCGGTAATCAATCACATTGCTTTCAATACAAAACACAAGGAAAATATTGAAATTGTGTTGATTACAACAAATCCAGACAGCAAGTTCAGTAATAAAGCCGACAGGGTCATCAGCATCGGAAACTACTTTTACTTTCTGAAAGCAGTGAATCATTACCTTGTGAGCAATGGCTTGCACAATGCGCTGTTCATCAAAGACCGAACCGGAAAGTTTGAAACTTACAAGAAGGAACTGCTGAAATGCGATTTTGATAAGCTGCTGCAAATGGCTGGTACAGATGCCGAAACAGTTGCCAGTTTTGCAGTGGAGTTCAATGATGAGATGAATGGTATCCTGGTATTTCAGGAAAAAGAGTTCTCGGCCAATGCCAGTATGGCTGCGCACAACCTGGCAATGATAACCGGAAAACTTGGCAAAACAGCCAGTGGCCTCATCGCGCTCAAGGAGCGAAACAACAGCCATGGCGTGATTGATATGGGCGTTTGCCATAAAATTGGCGTGGGTGCCGAATCCATTTTAGACGATGACCTTCAGTACAGGATGGCTTTCAAATGGGGTGTTGCCGAACTTCCTTTTGCCATAAACAGTGTATATCAGCTATTTATAAGCGGAAAACTCAAAAATGCGTTCATCTTTGGAGAAGATCCTGTGGGTTGTGCCATTGATCAGGTTCAGATGAAACAGCTTGTAAAGGGTTTTGACTTTTTGATGGTTCAGGATTTGTTTATGACCGAAACAGCAAAAATGGCCGATCTGGTGCTGCCTGCTTCTTTTGCATGGGAAATGGGAGGGAGTTTCACCAATTCGCAGCGCAAGATTCAGCTTGTGTCGCAACAACTGCAAGGGCCTGTAGCTCAGAATTCGTTCTTACAGTTGACTAAAATACATAAGCTGATGAACCTCAATGGCATTGAAACACCAGCCGAAGCCCTTGATGAGGCTGTAAGTCTGCTGCCAAAACGCGGAGAATACAAGGACTTGCATTTTGTCTATAAAGAAAAGGATAACTTCAATCTGCAATTCCATCACGGATGCGATGTGCTGTTGAAGAAGATCAACGATGAGTTTGCCGAAAAGCTGAATTGGTAAAACCAATTGCGCTTGTCTTTGAAGCCCGATGGCTTTGTTATGTAGGTTGTTCATGTCAGTCATTTACACTAGTAAAAGCTGACACTCATTCCGTACATGCCTCGCCCACAAAATTAAAGCTCGAGTACCAGACATTATGGACAGACTAATTAAAGGCGTCCGTCAAAACGGACGCCTTTCTTATGTAGGTATAAAGCTGTCCCGGTTTTTAAAAGGCAGAAGGTGTTAAATATCCTGAATGAGGGGATTCAGAAAGAAATTGGCACAATCGCAGAAAGCTTTGCCGTCAACTAAAAACGGCTGTTCAACCCAATTGTATTACCTTTGCACGTGAATCCGAATTGCAATACGTGAAAAAGATAAACCTCTATGTATTAAAGTCCTATTTGGGACCCTTTGTTCTTACCTTTTTCATCGCTTTGTTTATCCTCTTGATGCAGTTTCTGTGGAAATACATTGACGATTTGGTGGGCAAAGGGCTGGAAGGTGGCGTTTTAGCACAGTTGTTGTTTTATGCCAGTGCCACTTTTGTGCCACTTGCGTTGCCTTTGGCAATTCTGTTGTCGTCGCTCATGACTTTCGGAAATCTTGGTGAGCATTATGAATTGGTAGCCATGAAAGCCTCCGGCATATCTGTTTGGAAAGTGATGCGCCCGCTTGTAGTTTTATCGGTGATTATCAGTATTCTTGCCTTTCTATTTTCGAACAATGTTTTGCCTGTTGCAAATCTGAAATTTCAATCTTTGCTCTACGATATCAGGCAGCAGAAACTGGCTTTCAACATCAAACCGGGTGAGTTTTACAACGGCATTGACAACTACATCATCCGCGTTGGAGAAAAAGGAAAAGATGGCAGTACCATTTACGATGTAAAAATATACGACCATACCGACAGGATGGGAAATATCAAGGTGACTACAGCATCTTCGGGCATAATGGCGCTCAGCCCCGATCAGAAATTCGTGATTTTTACGCTTTTTGACGGCTATAATTACAAAGACATCATCACCACACGTAATTTTCGCGAAAACAGACCTTTCGACCGCAGCTATTTCAGCGAACAGCGTTTGAAATTCGACCTTACCGAGTTTGACCTCACCCGCACACAGGAAGATATGTTCAAGAATCATTACACGATGTTGAATACCAAGCAGCTGACACAGTATATTGATTCATTGAATTTGCGATACAACGAACGTAAAGAACGTTTCACGCAGGGTTTTTATAATCGTTTTCAGTATTTGTCAACCATAGATACCACAAATAAACAGAAAAAGGCGAAACATCAAGCCAACAAACTGGTTCCGGCACAAGCAATTGAAGACAGTTTGCATCAGCTTAACCTAAGCTATCCTTTGCTTTCAACTTTTAGCGACGGAGATAAGTTTAATATTCTTGAAATGGCAATAAGTGCCTCTCGTAACAACAAAGACAACGTGCTTTTCAATAAGAAGGATTTCGATTTTCAAACTGAATCAATCCGCAAGCATGAGATCGTTTGGCACAAGAAGTTCACTTTGTCCATAGCATGTTTGATCTTGTTTTTTGTAGGTGCGCCGATGGGGGCCATCATCAGAAAGGGAGGTCTTGGCTTGCCTGTTGTGATTGCCGTATTCTTTTTTGTGATCTACCATATTGCCAGTATAACCGGAGAGAAATCGGCCAAAACAGGTGATATAGATGTGATGCTTGGCGTGTGGTTTTCGTCGGTGATGCTCTTCCCGCTGGGATTGTTTCTCACCTTTAAATCTACCACCGATGCACCGTTGCTCGATGCCGAAAGTTGGAAGAAATTCTTTAATCGCATTTTCAAACGAAGCGGACAACAAAACAAGAAACTGGCATGAGGGTGTTGTTTTTGTGCAATAAGTCGCCTTTTCCGGCGCGCGAAGGTGGCCCAATGGCCATGAACAGTCTGATAGAAGGTTTGATACAAGCGGGACATCAGGTGAAGGTGCTGGCCGTAAACTCAGAAAAATACAATGTGCGTGAAGATGAAATACCCGAATCCTACCGCAAAGAAACGGGTATCGAATTGGTGGATATAGATTTACGTATCAAACCTTTGGATGCGTTTCTGAATCTGTTTACCACGCAATCTTATCATATTGAGCGATTTATCTCTGCCGACTTCACGATAAAAGTCCGTGAGGTCTTGCAACGCCAAAAGTTTGATGTTGTTCAGCTCGAAACGCTGTTCATGGCGCCTTATATTGCTACCATCCGGGAATATTCCAAGGCAAGGATTGTGCTTCGTGCCCACAATATCGAGCATCTTATCTGGAAACGCCTCAGCCAGCAAGCGCGTAATCCGCTGAAAAAATGGTACCTTGCTCACCTCACCCGCACCCTGAAACGCTATGAACTCAAAACACTCGGAATGGTTGACGGCATTGCGGCTATCACCAGAAAAGATGCTGCTTTTTTCAGAGGCCTCACGGCAACTCCTGTCGTTGATATACCTTTTGGTATCCTGTTGCCGCCTTTACTTCCGGAAAATGTTGTCAAACGAAATCCCTCCTTTTTTCATATCGGTTCAATGAACTGGATGCCAAACGAAGAAGGAATCAAATGGTTTGTTCAGGAGGTGTGGCCGCAGATCATCAGTAAACATCCCGAACTGGTGTACAACCTTGCCGGCCGCTATATGCCGGCATGGCTAAAAACGGGAATTAAGCCGCAGCTCGTTGTAGTAGGTGAGGTAGATGACGCAGCTGCTTTTGTGGCACAACACGATGTTGCCATTGTTCCCTTGCTTTCGGGGAGCGGCATCCGAATCAAAATTATCGAAGCCATGGCTGCCGGAAAAACGGTTATTACCACCGAAATTGGTGCCGAAGGTATTTTATACCAAAACAATCATAATATATTGATAGCCAACACTAAGCTAGATTTTGTAAATGCAGTATCACGCATCATTAACAAACCGGGACTGTATCATGAAATCGGTGCAAATGCCCGGAAACTTATTGAGGAAGTGTATGATAAAAAGCAGATTGTAAGGCGGTTGCTGATCTTTTATGAGAATATTCAAAAGCAAAATGCCCTTCGGTAAGCTTTCTTTTGATTTCAATCATCACGACATTGTTTAATGCGCTTGAAAAAGAAATGACCCAGGAATAAATTTTCCGGATCCTTGCTTAAGTATATGTGTATTGATTTGTATCTTTAGCACTTGTATTAGGGTATTTTTTCCAATAACTGTATGAAATATGAACAACAGTGATCGTACTGCCAAAGTAAAGAGTGTTACCTACGCCGGAATGTTGGTGAATGTTTTGCTCACATTTGGAAAGCTGACAGCCGGAATACTTGGTAAGTCATCGGCCATGCTTGCCGATGGTGTTCATTCGCTTTCGGATATTATTACCGATGTTGTTGTTATTGCATTTGTTGGCGTTGCCGGAAAAAAGAGCGATCACGACCATCCTTACGGACATGGAAAGTATGAAACCTTTGCTACCATGCTCATAAGCCTTGTGTTGCTTGTGGTTGGAATAGGTATCTTCTGGGAAGGCTTGTCGGCATTGTATGGTCATTTTATGGGTCAATTGCTGCCGGAGCCGGGCCTTATAGCCTTGTGGGCGGCCCTGGTTTCGATCGTGCTCAAAGAATTGCTTTTTCGTTATACCATAATCATTGCCAAACAAACCGAAAGTGAAGCTTTGAAAGCAAACGCATGGCATCATCGGTCTGACTCCTTCTCGTCTATTGGCACAGCCCTCGGAATTGCCGGCGCAATCTTTTTAGGTGAGCCATGGCGCTTGCTCGACCCGCTGGCCGGTATGGTGGTTAGTGTTTTTATTGTAAAGATGGCCGTGGAGCTCGGTTTGCCAAGCGTTAGAGAGCTTCTTGAATCGGCACTTCCTGCCGAAACCATTCGCGAGATTGGTTCTATAATTGCCGCGCAGCAGGGAGTAAGGTATTTTCACCGACTTCGGACGCGTAAAATTGGCATGGATATGGCCATCGAAGTGCATGTAAAAGTTGATAAGGAGCTAACTGTGGAAGCATCGCATCAGATTGCCAGCTCGGTGGAGGATGCTTTACGCAAACGTTTTGGCGACCAAACCCATGTTGGGGTTCATATCGAGCCATTTTATGCTGATGTTGCTGATAAAGCTCATTGACTCCTTTGTCCGTGACGATATCTGTTGCGGCCGTTACCCTTTGTGTTATCGGTTGCTTTGTTTTCATTCATAAGGTTCTTGTAGAGCCTTAGCAGTTGCACTTTTTGGTCGGGATCAGCCAAACTATTCACCTTTTGCAGATGCCGGAAAGTTGCCATCCTTATTTCATGCTGAAGCTTGCTGGCTTTCAGTGAGATGCCCGACAAAACAAGACTATCGGCGGCTCCTTCTGAAAGAATTTGAAACAATTGGTCTTGTTCCACCTGCAAAGCTTCTCTCAGGGCAGTTGTTTGCATTTGGTAGTCAGCAAGCAATGAGTCGTAGAGCCGGCTTTGGCTACTGTCGAATCCGAGATTGTTGCGAAAGTGCTTAAATCCCATTCCCCCGGCCTGTTGGTTTTGTGCTGAGGCAGCCTCACTTTTCCGTGCAAAATCCGAAAGCAGAATTGTTAGCGTTGTGAGAAAAAGAAACAGGCTGACAAAGAATGCGTTTTTGTAAAACAATGACTCTTTCATAATGCTTACTCATTAAAAAATTCAACAGGAAAAGTGTCGTCTGCCGAAAAAAGCAAATCATAATCAACTGCAATTGCCTGTTCGGAAATTTCGGGTCGTTGAGGAAAGGTGTGACTTATGAAAAGGCCGGCAACGACTGCTGCAGCTGCAACGGCCATTCCTTTCACAATATTGGACTTATTGCCATTGTGATGTTCCACTTGCCTGCCAATGATTTTTTCGGCTAAATCAGCGGGTAATTCAATCCCGGTTTTTTGCCAGGTACCAAAGTCGGCAACAAATGCCTGAAAGGTTTTATTGCAAACAGCACATTGTTTCAAATGCGGATCATCCTGCATACTGAGGCGTTGTTCCGCATCGGCAGAAAGCAGTTTCTCCAGGAGTTTTGGTGTTTGCTGACAGTTGTTTGCAGTGCTCATTTTAGTTAAATTTATCGTTATAGTAGGAGAATAGAATTTTCGAAAGGCTTTGTTTCGCCCTGAAATTAAGCGACTCAACGGCGGAGATGCTGATGTGCAAAATGGCAGCAATCTCAGGATTTGAGAGTCCTTCGCCCTTTGAAAGAATGAAAGCGGCCCTTTGGTTTGCCGGAATCAGCGATAAAGCTTTTGATAAAACATTTTCGTCTTCTTCTCTTTCCATTTTTCCGGGAGCGTCATTATTGGTTCGAATAGGACTCGATTTCAACTTTTCTTCTGTTTTCCGGTCGGTCAACCGAAGGCTGTTTCTTAATTTTTTCCAGCGCAAATGGTTAAGGGCCTTGTTCACACTCAATCGGTAAATCCATGTTGACACAGAAGCATCTTCCCTNNGTGTTTCGTCTTTATCACTGGTGATTCTAAGTATGACTCTCCCTGCCATTGTATCATATTGTTGCATCAATGTGCGGAAAGCTTTTTCGTCCTTCTTGCGGATTGCATCAATAAGTTCGCGCTCTTCCATCATCAGCGGGTAGATCAAAAAATGAAATTGGCACACAAAGATAGGTGTAGCCAATTTCACTTACTATTAAAATGTTGTCAGATTATTGTGCATTGGGTCCCTGACCATTTCCTCGCCTGCATTGCCCGTTGCCCCGGCCCTGGCGTTTGCCATCTTTCCGTCCTTTGCCAAAGGCATTGTTTTTGCCGTTTCTGATTGCATACTGATCGCAAACACCGTCGCCGTTTTCGTCTTTAAACTGCCTGTTTCTGCGCTGATTGTTTGCAGCAGACCTGTTGTCGCAAACGCCGTCTTTGTTAGTATCCACATACTGAACTCTCGGTGGAGCTGTTTTTGTGTTTTCAGTTGCGGCGTTTTGCGCCTGAAGCGTCCCTCCAACAAGCAGCAATCCCATTGCTCCTGCGATGATAATTCCTTTTCTTAGCATGATAATATTTGTTAGGTACATGCTTTTGACACACAAATAACAAAGTTCTTGCGGTGTTCCGGCAGTTTTTTGTAGCGGCAAACAAATCCGTATTATCAAAAGCTGGACAGGTTTTTTATATCTTTGGCCGATCTAACAATCAGAATAAAAGATTTATATTTTAATTGAAAAACTAAATCACTGAAAATGAAACTTTTGGAAGGTAAAGTAGCGCTCATCACCGGAGCAGCACGCGGAATTGGAAAAGCTTTGGCATTGCGTTTTGCCGCAGAAGGTGCAACTATCGCATTTTCTGATCTGAAATATGACGAAAACATGGAGGCAACAGAAAAAGAAATACAGGCACTCGGGGTGCAGGCCAAAGGGTTTGCTTCGAACGCCGCCTCTCTGGCCGATAGCGAAAAGCTGGCCGAGGATGTTGTTGCCCATTTTGGCAGGATTGATATCCTGGTTAACAATGCCGGTATCACCCGCGACAACCTGCTCATGCGAATGACCGAGCAAGATTGGGATTTGGTTATCAACGTAAACCTGAAATCAGCCTTCAACCTCACAAAAGCCGTTCAACGCACCATGATCAAGCAACGCTCAGGTGCCATCATCAATATGAGCTCGGTGGTTGGAGTGAATGGTAACGCTGGCCAGTCCAACTATTCGGCTTCAAAAGCGGGTATGATTGGCTTCACCAAATCAATAGCTCAAGAACTCGGAAGCCGCAATGTGCGCTGCAATGCCATTGCTCCGGGCTTTATTGAAACCGAAATGACACACAAACTGCCTGACGACGTCAGAACGCAATGGATCAGCACAATACCACTCAGACGGAGCGGCAAACCTGAAGATGTGGCTGATGTGGCTGTTTTCCTGGCAAGCGATCTTTCGGCTTACGTGACCGGACAGGTTATCAGTGTTTGTGGCGGAATGAGTATGTAATTCCTTAAACTGAACCGGTATTTTTATTTTGCCGGAAAATATTGCTTTTAGCGTGGATGTTGTTTTTGGTGTAAGCGGATGGTGGTTGATCCCGGTGTTGGCGGCTGGAATCATCTATGCTTCATTACTTTATTTCCGAAACAAACAGCTTCCTTTTTCAAAACCCCTTGTCGCAGGACTGTTTTTTCTCAGGTTAACAGCAGTGAGTTTGATTGCTTTTTTGCTGCTTACTCCCTACCTGAAACAAAAACAAAAAGTCATTGAACAACCTATTGTGTTGCTTGCTCAGGACAACTCTGCTTCGGTGCGTTTGGGAAGGGATTCGATTCTTTATCAAAAAGATACTCCTTCTGTATTTGAGAATATCAAACAGTTGCTGGCAGAAAAACTTGCAGTGCAATCCCTGACCTTCGATGCCAATGTAATTTACGACGGAGCTGTTGACTTTAGCGGACAAAGAACCGATTTTTCAGCATTGCTGAAAACCACTGCCACTGATTACTTTAACAGAAATGTTGGTGCTCTTGTGGTTCTCTCTGATGGGATTGCCAATAGCGGCATTCCTGCTGCATTGCTGGCTGGCGATTATCCTTTCCCGGTTTATACCCTCGCCCTGGGCGATACACTGCAATATCCTGATTTGGCTGTGGCTGATGTCAGGTACAATAAAATGGTTTACCAGCAGTCTGATTTTCCGGTCGAGATCAGTGTGAAATGTCAAGGTGCTCAGGGCAAAAGCGTGCAGATTGAGTTATTGCACGAAGGGAAGGTGCTCGCCTCGGCCGAACAAAAATCCGGCTCCCGAAAGCATATTATCACACAACACTTTGTGGTGAAAGCGCCTGCCGAAGGTCGGATAAGACTCACAGCGCGGGTTAAAGCCCTTGATGATGAAAGGCTGACCCGCAATAATGAAACTACTTTTTACCTGGATGTGGTAAACCAAAAGCGAAAGGTGTTGCTTCTGGCCCATGCACCGCATCCCGACCTTGGTGTAATACAGACAGTGCTAAGCCCTCATTTCGATGTGAATATGAACATCGTTCCGGCAGCTGTGAACATCAATGAGAACTATAGCCTGATTATTCTTCATGGTTTGCCATCGAAAAATACTGATCACCAACAGCTTAAACAATTGCTTCAGCAACAACTTCATACGCCTGTACTATTTATCCTGGATCAGCAAACAGAGTTTAGTGTTTTTAACGCGATTCAAAGTGGGGTAAAACTGCTCTCTGCCGAGAAATCCTTGTGGGTGCCTGCCACAGCGGTTACAAATCCCGGCTTCACACTCTTTAGCATGGATAAGGTATTCCTCGATCGTTTGATCGGTTTTCCGGCAATCAATGTGCCGTTGGCCGAATATCAACCGGCTGCTAATTTCTATCCTTTTTTGGATCAGCAGATCAAAGGTGTGAAAACCACTTATCCGCTCATCGGGTTTGCGGGCAGTCCTGACCGAATGCAAGCTTATATTTTTGGAACAGGGATCTGGCGCTGGCGTCTGGCCGATTTCCAGATGAACAACAACCATCAGGCGTTTAATGATTTGATCGGGAAATTGGTTCAATATATGCTTGTAGTCAGAGACGATAAACGCCTCAGGATTTTTCATGAAGATGTTTTCATGTTGAGCGATGAACTTGTGTTCAGGGCTGAGTATTATAACCAAAGCATGCAAAAAATAAATGGTGTTCCCCTCAAAATCGAGTTTAAACATGAAGAGACCGGGAATATTTACAATTATGCTTTTGCTCCAGGCGGAGATGAATATATGCTCAATGCCGGCCGTTTACCTGCCGGGAACTATCGTTATCAAGCCGAGCTGACAGAGGGTGACGCAAAACTATCAGCTTCGGGTAGCTTTTTGATAGAGGCTTTCTCGCTTGAAGGGCTCTCGCTAGAAGCAGATCATGCCATGCTCTCGAAGCTTTCGAACGAAACAGGCGGAAAAATGTTTTTCCCGGGCCAGGAAGCAAAACTTGCTGAAGCCATCAGCAATAACCCGGCAATCACTTCGGTATCATATCACTCTGACTCCTATGAAAAATTGGTGAACCTGCCATTGCTGCTTTTACTTATCCTGCTCCTGCTTGGGCTGGAGTGGTTTCTGCGCAAATACAACGGGCAATACTGAGCCGGTGCCGGCCTGTTTTAGTAATTGCTATTTCTGAAAAATGTAGGAATTGTTTTGAACAAGATTTTGAAATCGGTCCAGGGCCCGGCCACCATCGAATATTGATTGTCTAAAGCCATACGTTCCTCCTCCGACTGAAAACGGTCTTTTTTTATTTGCCAAAGTCCGGTGATGCCTGCCGGCGCGAGAAACCGGTAAGACATCTGATCAGTTGTGAGTTTTTCAGCTTCATAAAGCGGCAGTGGTCTGTTGCCAACAATTGACATATCCCCGCGAAGGACATTGAAAAACTGAGGCAGCTCATCCAGATTGGTTTTGCGAATAAAACGACCAATTTTTGTTACCCTTGGATCATTTTCTGCCTTGAAAAAAGTTGGCTGAGCCACATTGCGCCTTTTAAGTTCCATGTACCAGTTTTCGCAGATCGTTGTCCCGTCAATGAAAAGCAATGGCGAGCAATTTGTGCCAAGGTGCTTGCATTCAGGACATTGATTCTCCTCATGAAGGCCTTCGCTCTTGTGTTTTTTGTTGATCAGGTATAAATTGAGGTCCGAGATTCTGGAAAACTCCTCTTCCGACCCTTTACGCATTGACCTGAATTTATAGAAACGGAAAATGTCATAGCCCGTGCCCACGCGGTTGGAAGCATAGATGACCGGCCCTTTTGATTCGAGCTTTATTAAAATACCTATTATCAGCATCACCGGCGAAGAAATAAGCAAGGCTAAGCTGCTGAACAGGAGGTCGAAAATCCGTTTACCCCTTCCAATTCTGAAAGATTGAAATGATTCAGTCTGATCCTGTTTAAAAGTCTTGCTCATTGGGCGGCTTTTAAGGTGCAAAGCATTGTTGTTAAAGCAAAATTAAACATTCCATTAAAATAACCATGCTTTCAAAAGAAAAAAGCTATGAATGCTTATATAGGAATCAAATATCAGGATAACAAACGGTGCACAATGGAACTTTCCGTTGTATATCACATGAATGAATTATTGCGAAAGCGGGCGATTGTTTCTGTATTCGGAGAGAATTTCCTAATTTTGCCGCCAAATCCGGCACGACCGGAAAAACTACATTAAAAATCTGTTTACTTCATTCATCCACTTGTTTTCGATCCTGAATCCGATCCGCCTGCTGTTTGAATTGCTGTAAGCCCAAAATTAATCATATGAAAGTTGGAAATCAGAAAGTTGTGACACTCACTTATGAGTTGCGCGAAGAAAATGAGCGGGGTGAATTGATCCAGAAAGTTGATGCCGATCGGCCGTTTGTTTACCTCTTTGGTGTTGGTGGTTTGTTGCCTAAGTTCGAACAAAACCTCGAAGGCCTTGCAGCAGGCGATCGCTTTAGCTTTGGAATGTCTGCTGAAGAATCCTATGGCGAACACACCGATGAAGCCATCATTGACCTTGATAAAAAAATCTTTGAGATGGATGGTGAAATTGATGAAGACCTTTTAACCATCGGAAACCAAATCACCATGCAGGACAATCACGGCAACCCGCTCGAAGGAATCGTTCTCGAAGTGACTGACGATACAGTGAAAATGGACTTCAATCATCCGCTTGCAGGTCTTGATCTGCATTTCTCAGGCGAGATTCTTGAGGTGCGTCAGGCTTCAGCCGATGAACTGTCTCACGGCCATGCGCACGGCCCTCACGACCATCATCACCATTAAAAGAAATGCGTTGCTGACGTAGTCACTATGACTTATCGGCAGCCCAAAGTAAAAAAACGGTCGGCTTCTTATGGAAGTTTGGCCGTTTTTTTTGCCATGAGGCGATGCTCCCGGAGGCTATCCATTCATCGGGCATGCTTATGTTGCTCGAAACGCACAAACGTGTTTCAGCCCGGCAGCTTTTTAGCAGCGCCTCAAGCATTTGCTGGTTTCTGAAAGGCGTTTCAATGAAGATTTGTGTTTGGTTTCGCGCGCTGCTGTCTTTTTCCATCTGTCTTATCATTTTCGTCCTTTCTTCGGCTGCAATTGGCAGATAGCCATGAAAAACGAAGGATTGACCGTTGAATCCCGACGCCATCAGAGCCTGAATGATAGCACTTGGACCAGAAAGCGGCTGCACTTTTATCCCCATGCTATGGGCTTGTTCCACCACGAGCGCACCGGGGTCGGCAACACACGGACTGCCTGCTTCACTCATCAGGCCAATGTCGTTGCCATCAAAGGCAGGCTGTAAAAAACTTCGTATCAACGAAAGGTCGGTGTGTTTATTGAGCTCATTGAATTGTATCTCATTCACATCAATGCCTGGATCAATGGCTTTGAGCAAACGACGTGCGGTGCGCAGCTGTTCAACAATGATATGCCTGAGCAAGGGTATCCGCTGCAGCACTTCTGCAGGCATCACCAATGCCGGCGGCACTTCGCCTAATGGTGTGGGAATGAGATAAAGTGTGCCTTTTGCGGCTATAGGTTTTTGTTCCATGGCAATTTTTCAAGATCAACATTGCCGCCTGACAAGATGATGGCAATACTTTTGTTTTTAAATATACTCCCCCCCGATAAGGCAACAGCTACCGGGATGGCCGAACTTGGCTCTATCACAATTTTCATCCGCTCCCAAACCAATTGCATGGCATGAACAATGGCTTCATCCGAAACGGTCATGATGTCGTGAACATTGTCTTTAATGATTGGCCAGGTGCGACTTCCAAGCGATGTGAGTAAGCCGTCGGCTATTGTTTGGGGATTATTGCTTGGTATAAGCTGTCCGCTACGCAACGATAGAAAGGCGTCGTTGGCTCCTTCAGGCTCACAGGCAATGACTTTTGTTGCAGGCGAAAGATAGCGCGATGCCAGCAATGTGCCACTCAGCAAGCCTCCGCCACCAACAGGGCATAAAATATAATCAGGCAGCGGACCCTGCCTCAAAAGCTCGATGCAGGCAGTTGATTGTCCGGCAATGATGTCGTAATCATTGTAGGGATGCACGATATGCGCGCCGGTTTTTGTTACAATCTCTTCGGTGGATGATTCTCTCGCGGCCAGTGTTGGTTTGCAGAAAGTTATGATGCCTCCATATTGCTTTACTGCGGCAACTTTTACCGCAGGAGCATTCTCAGGCATCACGATATACGCTTTTATGCCAAACAAGGCCGCTGCCCTGGCCAAGGCCTGTGCATGGTTACCGCTCGAATGTGTCACAACACCATTTCGCATGGTTTCTTTATCCAATTGAAGCAAAGCATTGGTGGCTCCTCTGCTTTTGAATGCACCTGCTTTTTGAAAGTTCTCACATTTAAAAAACAGTGTTGCGCCACTGATGGCATTCAATTGTCCTGATTGTAACAAAGGGGTTTGCTCAATATAAGGCCTGATTCTTTCATGAGCAGCCATCAAATCACCAATGGAGGGGATGTCGTTCAGCTTCATTTTTTTGAATTATTTTTTAGGCCTTCAACCAGGATTGAACAGGCTTTTTCCATCATGCGGAATGTGTTTTCGCAGGCATCAATGCCGTTGTAATAGGGATCGGGAACGGCTTTGTTGCTACCTGGCTCGATAAGATTGAGCAGATAATCTGTTTTGGCCTTATCTTTTTCGCTTCGTGCCATTTGCAGCACATCGTTCATATTGTGAAGATCCATCACAAATATTTTATCAAAAGCATCAAAATCAGATTCTTTGAAAAGTCTGGCGCGCTTTTGGCTTATGTCAATACCGTGTTGGGCCGACACTTTGATTGCACGTTCATCAGGACGGTCGTTGATGTGAAATGATTCAAATCCGGCTGACTCGACAATGCCGTCAATAGCATTCTCGTCAAACATTTTCTTCAGAATTCCTTCCGCTATGGGTGAGCGGCAGATATTTCCAAGACAGACAAAAAGTACGTTCATGGTTTCATTAGTTTGTCGGGCTTTATCAGCTCGTTAATTTGTTGAGATCTTCTTTGATTTGGTGAATTGCTGCATCAATAAGTTTTATCTCAGCACTGATAATGGTCGTTGCCAGATCAGTAACTGTTGAATTTTCTTCCATTTGTGCTTTGCTGAGATGTATCAGTTGTATCACTTCCTCTCTTGCCGCTTTTGTGAGCTGCCATGCCGCGTCGGTTAGAAACAGCTGCTGCGAAAGATTGTATTCAAACTCTTCCTTGATGCTTCTGAGCATAGATATGACAAACATTTCAACATCAATACCTTCATTGATATGTCTGCCGATAAGTTGCTGGGGCTGGAGGCGTTCAAGAAACAGCACCACGCGCTCTCCGGCCTGAATGCGCAAGGGCAGCATCATTTTAAAGCCTTCCTTCTGATTGCCTTCAGCCATTGCTTGCATCAAGCGGTCGGTTTGCTGCGATTGACTTTTTAACAGATTATTTCCAAATCGTGTCCATTGCCATGATTGATAAAGCATTACAAGAACCACTGTCAGCACAACAAAAATTAACTGGATTTCCATAAAACAAAATCATTAAGCTTTTATTGATCCAAAGATAACCATTTGCCCATTCATAGGCTTTACGCCTGCATGAAAATAATTCGTTGCACCAATGCTGGTATAAATGATGATCTATAACGATTGCAATTGTTTGTTTTTTCACAAATCATCCGAAAATCCCTACCTTTGCCGGATAAAATATAATACTGTGGACTATCAGCAATTACTTTCCAGCCGGGTTAAATCCCTTACGGAGTCTGCCACCCTTGAGATGACGCGCAGAAGCCGTGAATTAAAGGAGCAAGGCATTGATGTGATTACTTTAAGCATCGGAGAGCCTGATTTTGATACGCCCGAAGCAGTAAAAAATGCTGCTATCGAAGCCATTCACAACAACGAATCGCATTATCCACCTGTGCCGGGGATCATGCCGCTTCGAAAGGCAATCGCAGATAAACTGTTAAGGGACAATGGCTTGATTTATAAACCATCACAAATCATTGTCAGCAATGGTGCCAAGCAGTCCATCATGAATGCAATGTTTGCCTTGCTCAATACAGGCGATGAGGTGATTATTCCGGCTCCTTTCTGGGTTTCTTATCCCGAGATGGTGAAGCTTGCCGGCGGAACACCGGTGGTGATACCTGCCACCGTAGAGCAGGATTTTAAAATCAACGCAAAGCAATTGGCCGAAGCGATAACGGAAAAAACTAAAGCCTTTATCTTCAGCTCGCCTTGCAATCCAAGCGGCTCGGTTTACAGCAGAGAAGAACTGCGTGAGCTCGCCGGCGTTTTTGAACAACATCCTCATGTGATGATCTTCTCCGACGAAATTTACGAATATATTCAGTTTGGCCGTAAACATGAAAGCATCGCACAGTTTGAGTCTGTTTTTGAACGAGTGATCCTGATCAACGGCCTGTCAAAGGGTTTTGCAATGACAGGTTGGAGGATTGGCTATATGGCTGCTCCACAATGGCTTAGCGATGCTTGTAACACCATTCAGGGTCAATATACCTCGGGTAGCAGCACCATATCGCAGGCAGCAGCACTCAATGCTGTGAAAACCGATCCTGCCACCTCAGCCGAACTTCAGAATATGATTGCCCAGTTCGAAGAAAGACGCGATCTGCTATTCAGGCTGCTCTCTGATGTTGAGGGTGTGTTGCCCAACAAACCGCAGGGTGCTTTTTATATGTTCCCTGATATCAGCTACTTCTTTGGAAAAACAGATGGAAAAACAGTGATTAACAGTAGTTACGACCTTTGTCTGTATCTGCTTTCTGAAGCCCATGTGGCTTTGGTGAGCGGCGATGCATTCGGATCGGACAACTGTATAAGGTTTTCTTATGCCACTTCAACGAATTTGATTGAGGAGGCGGTGAAAAGGGTGGCAGCAGCACTTAAAAAATTGAGATAATACAAATCAGAGCTTATCCTATGTCGCTAAACATCACAAACAAAGAAGATATACATGCCCTGTTGAGTGGTTTCGGCAAACTCAGGGTGATGATTGTTGGCGATGTGATGGTTGATGCATATGTTTTCGGCAATGTTGACCGCATTTCTCCTGAAGCTCCGGTGCCGGTTGTTGCCGTGAAAGATAGAGCCAACAGGTTGGGTGGAGCTGCCAACGTGGCATTGAATATTCATGCGTTAGGTGCTGAACCGCTGATGGTTACGGTTATAGGAAATGACAGGATGGGAGAGGAGTTTATTCATTTGCTGGAGCAGCGAAAACTCCCGACCGAAGGGATAATCAGAAGCAAAGAACGAATCACAACCACAAAATTCAGAATCATTGGAAATAAGGTGCAGATGCTGCGGGTTGACGATGAAACACTCGAGGATATCAGTGGCGCCGTGGAACAGGCTTTGATTGAACGCGTTGCCTCCCTGTTGCAGTCTAACAAAATTGATGTGATGATCCTGCAGGATTATAACAAAGGTGTGTTGACGGAGGAAGTTATCAAACGCGTGATTGCCCTGGCAAAACAGCACCACATCCCTGTTGCTGTTGATCCAAAGAAGAAGCATTTTATGGCATACCAGGGTGTTGATTTGTTTAAACCCAACCTTAAAGAGTTGAAAGAAGGCGTCGCAACAGCTTTTGATTCATCAGATATGGAATCTGTTAAAAAGGCTGTTTTGGAGTTGCGCAACAGCTTGGATGCCAAACAGGTGATGGTAACACTTTCCGAACGCGGTGTTTTGATTACCGATCAAAATCCAAAAAATAGTGATACAATCCATCATGTTTCGGCGCATCTGCGAAGGATTGCCGATGTTTCAGGTGCAGGCGACACCGTTGTGAGCGTTGCTTCGCTGTGTCTGGCACAGCAGGTTGATACTGTTTGGTTGGCCGAGCTGTCTAATCTGGCCGGTGGGCTGGTGTGCGAACACATTGGAGTTGTTCCGCTTGATAAAAACAATTTTATCACTGAAGCGTTTAAGGTTTTTGAAAATCATCATTAGGACATAAGCAATAAATGAATGTAACCATTGCAAAAAAGGAGCAGGTGCGGTCAATGTTTAACAGCATCGCCGGAAAGTATGATTTCCTGAACCATTTCCTTTCAGTTGGCATTGACAAAAGCTGGCGAAAAAAGCTGGTGAAATTAGTGTTGGAAACACAACCCCAAATGGTGCTTGACGTGGCTACCGGGACAGCCGATCTGGCTATCACACTTGCCTTAAAGAGCGATGCTGTGATCACTGGTGTTGATATTTCGCAGGGAATGCTTGATGTTGGTATAAAAAAACTCAGGCGTAAAGGACTCGAAAAGCAGATTACCCTCGAGTTGGGCGACTCCGAGCAGCTTCCTTTTCAAACAGCAAGTTTCGACGCCGGCATGGTGGCTTTTGGTGTCAGAAATTTTGAAGATTTAGACAAAGGGTTGTCAGAAATGCACAGGACGCTCAAGCCCGGAGGAATGATTGCTATTCTGGAATTCTCAAGGCCAAAGGCTTTCCCCGTCAAACAGTTGTATAATTTCTACTTTCTGAATATCCTGCCGTTGATGGGTCGGCTGGTGTCGAAAGACAAGGGAGCTTACACTTACCTTCCCGAATCGGTGAATGTGTTTCCCGATGGAAAAGACTTTCTGAACCACCTGCAAAAATGTGGTTTCACGAATCTTACAGAAAGACGACTTACGTTTGGAATTGCATCTATTTATACAGGCAAAAAGAACTAATTTTGAAATTATACTTTTTGAGGCTAATTTGCGTTTCTTTACAATAATTATTGGAAGAATGATCCCCAGAAAACTGTTTATTTTCTTTTTTTGCCTTTCATTATTGCTTTCATTTTCTGTTTCATTGAATGCACAGCGGCGTGTTCTTGTTAATAAGCCTAAGTATGACCTCGATCCATACCACTTTGGGTTTATTCTGGCAGGCAACCAGATGAACCTGACATGGAATCCTGTTGACGACTACCAGTCGCTGTTGTGGCTGCCGCAGCAGGGTAAAGACCTGAACCTTCCCAATTCGGATTATTACAGAATTCTCGAGATCAGTGCAAAACCTGTTCCCGGATTTGCAGTCGGAATTGTTGGAAACCTCCGCCTGGGCAATCACCTCGATCTGCGTTTGGTGCCTTCGCTCGCTTTTGGTGAACGCTATATTGACTTCACGGTTGAGTCACTTTCGGCTTCGATGTTCCCCCTGGATACGGTGAGTGTGCGCAAAAGCATTCCTTCAACAACGGTGGATATTCCGTTACATCTCAAATTCCGCTCGAAAAGACTCAACAATTTTGCCGCCTATATGCTTGTTGGCGCAAAATACAGCATCGAGATGGCTTCGACAAAGAAGGTGAGCTCGGCAAATAACGATGTGCCTGTGAAGGTTGACCGTAATGACTTTGCCGCCGAAACGGGTGTTGGTTTCGACTTCTATACGCCTTACTTTAAATTCGGAACTGAATTAAAGATGAGCTACGGGTTTAAAAATATCCTGGTACGTGATGATTTCATGTACAGCCAGGCCCTGGATCGTCTAAACAATAAAGTGTTTCAGCTATCTTTTACCTTTGAGTAAAACATGGAAGAGAACAGGTCGCACAAAGATTTATTTAAGACCCTGATTCAAAAGTCGAGTCTGAAGCTCGATATCTATGACAATACACTTCAGGCATTTAAGCTTTTTAAGCAGGCGATCGAGCGATTGGATGCCTCATACAAGGCGTCATTGAGCGAATTGGCTCCGCAGCGCGAGATCACTTTCGAGAACAAATACCGCGGCGATTTTGAAATTGAAGTAAAATTTGGCGGTGACATTCTCCTTTTTTTAATGCACACCAATATTTTTGAGTTTTCACGCGATCATGAGGTGCGCCGTACCAGCTATATCCGGCAGGACCAAAACCGATCCTACAGCGGCGTGATCAATATCTACAATTTTCTGGCTGATTCATTTAAGTACAACCGGATAAACGATTTGGGTTACCTCATCGGAAGGGTGTTTGTCAATAAAGACAACCATTATTTTATTGAAGGAAAGCGAGAACTGGGTTTTCTTTACAACGATTTTGGCACCAATGAGATGACAGAAGATGCGGCTCGTAAAATCGTTGAAGCAGCCATGCTCTATACCATAAACTTCGACCTGCTAACACCTCCCTATGATGAGGTGAAACTTGTGACTGTTAACGATATGATGAATACCATAGATGCAATTAGCCTCCGTACAGCCAAACGCATGGGTTTTCAGTTTAGGCAGGATACGGATAACAAAAAATGATTTTTTTCATAAAGGTGTTGTCAGAATAAAAAAAAGTATTACTTTTGCACCCACAATTATTGTCCAAAGGCTCCCTTCGTCTAGTCAGGCCCAGGACGCCAGGTTTTCATCCTGGTAACAGGGGTTCGAATCCCCTAGGGAGTACAAAGCAGCCATTTCTGGCTGCTTTTCTTTTTTTATTTTGAATTCAATTATTTTATACCTTTAATTCGCCAATTAGATAAGGTATGAACCCTCAAAAATACCCATTCATTCGTATTTTTATTCCCTATGCTGTTGGTATCGTTTTGTGGGAGAATTTTAAGCCTTACGGGCTTCACTATTGGGTGGGCGGCCTAACCGTATTTTTTTCGTTTGCGTTGATTTTGAACTATTTGTTTAATCGCTCCTACCATTTCAGATGGGTTTCCGGACTGATTGTGTTTATGTTGTTTTTTGCAGTCGGACTTTTCAACACAGGGAGCCGCTCTGTTCATTTTGTTGCCGGCCATCTCGCACACGATACAACGGCCTATGATTATTACTACGGCCGGATTACAGAGCCTGCTGTGGTGAAAGAGAAATCTGTTAAACTGGAGCTTGAGCTGATTGCAGTGCGCAGTCAAGACGGTTTGCTTGAAAAGAAAGCGAAAGTGATGGTATATCTTGCGCGGGAAGACAGTCGAAAATTACCTGAATACGGTCAAATCATACGTTTCCTGAAAGCTCCTTCGGCCATTGAAGGCCCTTTGAATCCTTATCAGTTTGATTACCGTGCATATCTTGCCCGGAAGGGGATTTTTCACCAGGTTTATTTAAAAGCTGATGAGTGGGATATTGAAGGAATGGGCGCCCGAAACCCTCTCTATACTACAGCTTTCGGACTACGCGACTTTTTGCTTAGGGCACTGCAACAAAACCATATCGAAGGCGATACCTATGGTGTTGCTGCCGCGATATTATTGGGGTACGATGAAAGCTTGCCTGCATATTTACGCAAAGGATACACTGCGGCAGGCGCCATGCATGTATTGTGTGTTTCGGGGCTCCATGTTGGCATTGTTTTTCTGTTTTTCAATTTTCTCTTTGGGCTCTTGTTCAAAAGAAGAAAAAAAGAAACCTTAAAGACGTTCCTTTTGCTGTTAACGATATGGTTTTATGCATTGCTGACAGGTCTTTCCCCTTCGGTGCAGCGTGCAGCAATCATGCTGTCGTTTGTTTTGCTTGCCCGCATTTTCAAACGAAAAGGCTATGTGATGAATTCAATTTTCGCTTCGGCATTTATCATCCTGATTTTTGATCCTTTTGTGCTCTACAATATTGGTTTTCAGCTGTCATACCTTGCCGTTGCCGGAATTGTTCTGTTGCACCGTCCTGTTTATGGATTGCTCTACTTCAAAAACAAATACCTTGATAAGGTCTGGGAAATCAGTGCTGTTGCGCTCTCAGCCCAATTGATGACGACCCCGCTGGTGCTTCATTATTTCAGTCAGTTTCCAACGTATTTTCTTGTCAGCAATCTTGTACTGGTGCCTGTTTCCTTTGTAGTGATTGTTTCGGGAATGGTCTTTTTGCTGCTTTCATTCGTGCCTTTTCTTGCAAGCATTTTAGGCTGGGCTACTGCAGGTACAATCTGGCTGATGAATTATGTGATTATGGAAATTGACCGGTGGCCATACGCAGTACTTGAGGGATTGTTTATTACCAAGACTGAGGCTTTTTTAATGATGTTGCTGGCTATGTTGCTATACGGCATTCTTGCCCTGCGAAGGCGGACTTTTGTTTTTCCGGCTTTCATCGTTTTGTTGCTTTTTACGCTTTCAGTTGCCTGGCGGGATTATGCCATCGGGCGGCAATCTTCGGTCACCATCTATGGGATTTCAAAGCATACAGCGATTCACTTTGTTCAGGGCAAGCATCACATCATGGTTGCAGACACTGGTTTCAGCAACGACACTTTTCAAATGGAGTTCAACATCAAAAAGAATGCGGTGGTACACGGACTTGTTTCGGCTCCTGAATGGGTGAAACCTGATGATACCCTGAGCACGACCTTTATGCGAAAGCAGGGACCGGTTATATGTGCTTTTTCTCAAACGATTGTCATATGGAACAGGGAATGGGCAAAGAGATACACGATAAACAAACCGCTCGAGGCTGATGTTTTACTTATCACCGGAAATACTGATGTGAAAACTGAAAAGATGAAGCTTTGGTTCTCACCAAAACTTATTGTTCTTGACCTTACTGTGCCTGCCTTCAGGGCGCAGAAAATCAAGTCAAGTGCCGAAGCGATGGGAATTCCTGTTCACGATATCCGTGAAGCGGGAGCCTGGATATGGAAAGAATAAAAAAGGCCACCCGATCGGGCAGCCTTTTTCGATACTTATGATGTGATTTGGTTTCTGCTTATTCAATGATCAACTTACGTGTCATTATTCCCTGGCTGTTGTTCAGTCGCATGAGATAAATGCCATTTCCAAGCTCTCTTAAATCAAGTTTTGTTGGCTTGTCAGCTTCCATCAAAAGGCTTGTTTCATAAACTTTTTTACCAACTAGGGTGTAGATTTCAATACGTGTCTGGTTCGAATGTGCAGCCGAAAGAATGCTGACCAATCCATTGGATGGGTTTGGTACAATATTGAAAGTTTGTGTCTGCAAGTCAGCAATTGCCGTTTCATTCGTGGTCTGATAGTTACTTGTTGCACTCCAGCTGGTGGAGTCAAGACCCTGTATGCCTTTCACTCTCCAGTAATAGGTCTGGTCGGTGTCGAGCAGTGCTTGCGTTTGATAGAAGTTCGTTGTTGTTGAATACTCTGACGCATCGCTGAAATTGTTGGTTTTTGCCACCTGTAAAAGGTATTTTTCCGTTCCGTTGATATGCACCCACTCATACTTTGGCAGTCGGGCAACCATTGTAGCATTGTTGGCCGGAGCTGTGAGTGTGACAGAGTTGCTGGTGGTGAATTTAAAGGTCTCTGACCAGGCTGATACACCGCCTGCATGACGGGTGTTTACTCTCCAGTAATAATCCTGACCATAAGACAAAGCCTGGAATCTGTATGAATTTGCACCTGTTTCAAAGGTAAAGGGGTCGGCAAAAGTCGGCTCGGTTGCAAGTTGAATGTTGTATCTGACAACACCTGTGAGGCTTCCCCATTCGGCAAGTGTGTCCAAGGCAATGTTGGAAGCATTGTTGGCTGGCTTTGTAGGTGTTGGGCTTGCAACAACTGAGAATGAACGGGCCGACGACCAATCAGATGTTGAGCTGGCATGGCGTGCGCGCATTCTGAAATAGTGAGTGCGTCCGAAAAGCAGGTTTGAAAATTTAAATTCAACATTTCCCGTAGCGAGTGAGAAGTTTTTCAGGTAAGGACTGTTAAAACCATCACCCTGAAAAGCAACAACAACACCATTGTTTCCAACAAAATATCCTGAACTCTCGCTGGAAAAATAAACGCCTAACAGGTTTTGGGTTGTACCACTGGCAATGGTTGACCAGATATTCCCATTGAAATAAACCAGTGTGCCTTGAGCACCAACGGCATAGCCTTTGTTTTCGTCAATAAAGCAAATATCGCTGAGGTCGCGTGTGCTGCCTGTTGTTTGTTCGGTCCATGTGCTACCGTCATAGTAATAAACACGTCCGGCTTTGGCCGAGATATACACTTTATCAGGAGCTAAAGCCCAGATGCCAAGCATATCCCTGTTAACGATCACGCTGTTGGCCCAGGTGCTTCCATTAAAGAAAGAAACACTGCCAGTTTTTCCTGTCACCCAAATGTGATTTTCATCAAGACCATGGATGGCATAGATGTCGAGATTGATACCGGTTGAAACCGATGACCATTCAGTGCCGTTGAAACGCAAGGCAGCGCCTGAGTTACCGACAGCAAATCCATTGGTAGCGCTTGTGAAGAACACACCATTAAGTACAGCAGTTGTTCCGGATGTTTGAGCAGTCCATTCTGTTCCGTTGTAGTAAAGAATGGTGCCGGCAGCGCCAACGGCCCAGCCGTTATTGTTGTCAACAAAAAATACGTCCAGAAGATTGGATGTCGAGGGAGAAACAAAGTTTGTCCATCCACTTGCAGTCCTTTTAAGAATAACGCCTCCGTTTCCTACTGCCCATGCATTGTTTTCATCAATTTCAAACACATCATTGAGTTGTGCAGTGCTTCCCGAAGCTTCGGCAGCCCATGAATAAGCAGTGTCAATCTGCAGATCATAATGTGTAATACCGGTGATTGCAGTCCATTTGACCAATGGATCAGGGTTTTGTGTGGATTGGTTATTGGGAGATGTAATTGTTACGGTAGGTACAACCCTGAAAGTAAAGGGAGCAGACCAATCTGAAGTCAAATTACCATCGGTGGCTTTGACTCTCCAAAAATAGATTTCGTCGAACTTCAACTCATTCATTTTGAATGCGGTAAGTATAGTTGGCCCAAATGTTACTGCATCACTGAAATCAGCAGCCTGTGCCAGTTGCAAGGTGTAGCTAATGGTTTCGCCTTGCCCGGTCACAGCATCCCAATCGAGGGTCACGTCAGGTGTTTGCCCGGTGGCATTGTCGGCAGGAGCACGCAGCGCAGGCGTATAAATCTTTGTCTGTGCAGTTGCAAAGATGCTGACCAGTAAGATGGATGCCAGTGTCAGGTAAATCTTTTTCATTTTATGCTGGTATTAAATTGATTAGCGATTAGTAAACAAGAAATTTGGTTGTTCTGTTACCCTCATTGGTTCTGAGTTGGAGCAGATATGAACCGGCTTTGAGCGCTTCGGTGTTCACAGGGATGATTTGTTTTCCTGCAGCTACCTGACCTAATTGCTGAGTTAGAACCACGCGACCTTGCTGGTCAAAAATCACGATTTCAGTTTTTCCGGCCTGTGTCAGTTCAAAATCTACAACTGCGGTTGATTTAACCGGGTTTGGATACACCCTGATTGTTGATAATGTGCTGGTCGCAGGAATTGGTTCTTCGAGACCAACAGGTTTTCTAAAGGCATTGCAACGGTAAATACCTCTGCCAAAAGTTGCAGCGTAGATGATGCCAAGGTTATTCGTTCCGGGATAATTTTTAACAGTTATTTCCTGTCCGTTAATAAGTTGCAATGTGTCGGCAGACTTATTGATGAGCTGCTGTTTCAGATCAAAAACCGGAAGATTCGACATGTTTTCGTCGGCTGTCCATCCGGGTGAGCTGGCAAAAACATTTTCTGTCTGGAATATACCAAATTCGGTACCGATGATTGCAAGACCACTGTTACTCATTTCGAGCATGCTTGCATAAACGGGCATCTTTGGAAGGTTACCCTGTTTGCTTGTAAAGGTAGGGTTAGCATCCAATGCATTGGTTGAACCGAAGATGTAATGGTCATTGCCATAGTTCCCTAGTGTGAGGATCACATTGTTGGGGTTGGATGGGTCAATAGAAATGGAGGTAATTGCCTGACTGACAGGTGTTGATGTGCCTGGCAGGAAGACATCCATCTGGCGTGTCGCGATAACACAACCCGGGCTGCTCACATGAGCTCTTTCGTAGTTGTAGGCAATCGCGATGTTTGAGATCCTGAAGAGTTTCCCGTCTTTCGTGCCAACAAACAGATGATTACCATCTTTTGAAATTGCAATAGACTGCGGAATCCCGTTGAAACCAACAGTAGTATTACTGATTTCATACCATTCCGGGAGTTTTCCGAAGTTTAAGAATTCGCGTGTCATCCAAATCTTGTTTGCCGTGGCAATGAAAAGTTTGGTAGTAACAATGTCTTTTACGCGGAGCGAATCGCCCTGGTTCAGGTTTTGGCCTGCGGGAAGTTTATAGTAGAAAGGCTGATCAAAGTTTTTGCTTTTTACCTTAATTGTTTCTCCTCCGCTGTAAGCTCTTTTTGCTTTGAAGGTAACAGAATCGCCACTCAACTGGTCTTCATAGCTTTCCCAGAGAGCAACAGGTGTAACATAGGCCTGCGGATTCATATTTTCGAGCGGCTTAAACTGATTGGAGAAAGTGAAAGCCATGTCCTCGGAACGTTCCATGATACCTAATCTGGTTGTAACAACGATAGCATCGGGATTGATTGTTGAAACAACGCAAGGGCCTCCGGGAAAGTCGGCATAATGCACTGTTACTCCCTGTCGGGGTGAGTTGCCTGTGCTTGAAACATAAATAGTTCCCTGGTCCTGTGAACCGGCTAAGAAGCGGTTTTCCTGACCTGAAGGTGCAACAGAATAAAACTGTGTCGTAATATAATTCCTGTTGTTGATCTCAAAAACAAGGTTGTCGCCGTCAACACTTCCTTTTTGCACACCACCATCTGTTGCAGCAAAAAACTCTGTGGACGATCCGGGTTTGAAAACCAGACGTTCCTGGCCAAAGTGCAGATAGTATGTCAAAAATCCGGCTCCTCCGGCTATTGATTCAACATCCCAGGCAAAGAGTCCGCCCTCAACAACTTTTTTTCCTGCCCAAAGGTTTACGCCGCCAACAAGTACTTTGTCGGGATCGTTGGGGAAAACTACGATATAATTGTTGTAATTGCCGCGGCCACCATAGATATTCACGGTGTTGGTTTCGGGCAAAATCACTGACCAGGTCTCGCCTTTGTCGGTTGAACGATAGATTCCGATATGTGATCCGTTTGCTTTTGCGAGCGCTGCATAAACTACCGAAGGATTTGATGGAGCAAAAGCCATCTCAGCTCTTGTGACATTAATTGTCGGCAACATATTTTCGGTATCGGTAGATTTTAATTCAAATGAATCGGGGCCGTTCTTTGCGATATATACTTTTGAAGAAACGGCTACTGCGATGGTTCCGTCGGAGGCTATTTGCAC
>DISP01000142.1 GCA_002421995.1 Bacteroidales bacterium UBA6207
ACACTGACCTTCATTTTGTATCTTATTGTTTCACATTCAGTTGCGCAAAATAGTCCTCGTAAGAACACATTATTTTATGAGCTGTATGGCACAGGACTGGGTTTTGTTTCGCTAAATTATGAACGGGTGTTTCAACTTTCTGAAAAGGTACTTATAAGCCCGGGAGTTGGACTTTCGCTCACGAAGATGGTGCATGTAGGTGAAACAGAAACCTGGAATGACAATCAAATATTCCTGCCTTTTCAGGTCAATTTTCTGTTTGGCAAAAACTCCCATAAAGTCGAATTAGGCTACGGAATGCCTTTTGCACTGCGAGAGAAGGGATTAGGTCTTGTATCACATATCTATATGATGAGAATCGGATACAGATATCAATCAAAAAAAAACGGGCTCATGTTAAAAGCCAGCTTAAACCCCGGGATATCTGTTTTCATTCCTTTTCTGTGGGGAGGAGTTGGCATAGGTTTTTCATTCTGACAAAAATACGTCCCGACTAACATGTACGATAGTAAGCATTTTCCCCCAAGCTGACGTTATTTTAATAAAAACGGAATAAGAATGAAGTTTAAAGTCAAACGTAAAACCGAATTTGAATGCTCGCTGGAGCGTGCTTTCAAAACACCAATGCTTTGTGATGTTGCAAAAGTGCACAGCGGGTTTGGGCTAATGCCGGCAGTGACGCATTGTACTGACGATGAGCACTGGGGTAAACCCGGATCAACAAAAAAGGTGTGGGTTGCTGCCTCGCCAACACAAAAAGGTGGTTTTGCCTCTGTGGACCATGTGATCGAGCGGATAGAAAACAAGTATTGGAAGATCGAAGTCAGCGACTTTCAGTCGTGGATGCTTGGTTTCTACAAATTTACAGGCGAATGGGAGACCACTGCTATCAGTGCAAACAGAATTCAGGTAGATTATACCTACACCTTGCATTCACAGCTGGCGGTACTTTGGCCTCTCAACTGGCTTTTTGCAAAGATTTTCTGGAAGCGCTATATGATTGGTGTGCTGGAGAATATCAGGGAAATGATCAAAAACAACGAACCATATCAATACAACTGATTCGACAGCTCGTCCGCTTAAAACCGGCTTCTTTTTTCTGTAATCAAATTGTGCTATTGATTTCGCAGGATTTATCAATTACCTTTGCTGAACAATTACGTCCGGCTCGTTTATAAAGCAAGGCATAAAAAAACCAAACCTATGAAAAACCTTCTGTTCCTGCTGATTATAAGCCTTTTAGTTCTGCCCGTAAAGGCACAATGGAACAATCAATTGCGGTTGTTTCCTATTCCGCAGAGCCCCGAAGCCATATCGCGCTACAACACCAAAGTCTATTTTGTCTCGCCCGGAACAACCTTTTATTCCTTCCAGCAAGGCGGAACACATTGGTCGGCTTATACAATCGGACGCGCCATTGAGAATTACGACAGCGCCCAAATCCTTGTTTCAGCAAGCGGTAACTACAACGAGCAGCAGCTTTCTGATCTTTGTTTTTTAAATGAAGAGGTTGCCTACGCAGCTGTGAGCGAAGGTGTTAACATCAAAATAATTCAAACCCTTGACGGTGGCATCAACTGGTCAAAGGTTGAAAATGATGTTATGCTGTGGACGATCCCGAAAATTGCCTATCCACGCACCGGCTTTGGCTACTACCTGAGTGTGCGCAGCAGCATAACGCAGGCGCTTGAGGTCATTGTATCTGACAACGGAAGTTGCACAAAAAAGGATTTTCCGGCTGATTACCTTAAGCCTCATCAGTTTAGTTTTTTGAACGATTCACTTGGGTTTTTGATTTGCGTAAACAGTGCAAATCAGCAGCTGCTGCTGCGCACCAACGATGCAGCCAACAGCTGGGAAGAAGTGGTAAACAACGCATCGGACACCTTGCAGTCGTTCTTTTTTGCTAGCCCTCAAAACGGCTATATGATTAGCCGTGACGGTTTTCTCTTCACCACAAATGATCTTGGTAAAAACTGGGCAAAGTCAACACAACTTACCACATCACCTGCAAACGATGTGTATTTTGCTGACAGCCAGAAAGGTTACATCGCCTGCGACAACGGCCAACTTCTGGTCACGAATGATGGAGGCACAAGCTGGCACCAACAAAACACCGGCATCAACCAACACCTGAAGCAAGTATATTTTGAAGAAAGCGGAAGAGGCTTTCTGCTCGACAGCCAGGACTATCTGCACACCAATTTTCAAACCGGGCTTGATGTTCACGAAGAAAACCGCTGGCAAATTGTTCCGAATCCGGTGCAGGACAGGCTTTGGATAAACCAGGCCGACAATAGCGGAAACTACCGTTTCCAAATCTTTAATGCCCGGGGTCAAGCGCTTTCAGAAAAACAAGATTCTTCGGTTAATTCTATTGATGTCAGTCATTTAGGCAGTGGAATCTATCTGTTGGTGATTGACGCTGGTGGCAAAAAAATCAACAGAAGATTCGTTAAGCAATGAAAGAAACAGCCTTGAATGGCTGACCTTTTTCGAATACGCAGCTCAATATTCTCCCCAGCTCTTGATGCTCAAATCGTCCAGTGAATAGCGTGTGAAAGCATAAATGAAAGCACTTGCAAGGCGGGCGTTGGTGATCAACGGGATATTGAAATCCACGGCTGCCCTGCGGATAGTATAGTCGTTCTGCAACTCACTTTCGCTCAGATTTTTGGGAATGTTAATAACCAAATCAATCTTGCGCTCGTGCAACAGCTCATAGGCGTTGGGGCTTTCAGGCACATCAGGCCAGTGAACCAATGTGGCAGGAATGCCGTTTTCTGCAAAAAACTGCTGCGTGCCGCGTGTAGCAAAAAGCTCAAAACCACGTTCAACAAGCATTTGCGCGCTTTGCAACAACTCTGTCTTAGAGCGCATGGGACCCGAAGAGATCAGGATATTTTTCTTCGGAATGCGGTAACCAACAGAAAGCATGGCTTTTAGAATGGCTTCGTAGTAATCATCGCCGATGCAGCCCACTTCGCCGGTGGAGGCCATATCCACCCCCAAAACGGGATCAGCCATACTGAGGCGCGAAAACGAAAATTGCGATGCTTTCACACCGATATGATCAATATCAAACAGGTTTTTGCCCGGTTTCTCTACCTTTTGCCCCAGCATGATGCGGGTTGCGTAATCAATGAAATTGGTTTTAAGCACCTTGGAAACAAAAGGCAGACTTCTTGATGCACGCAGGTTGCATTCGATCACTTTCACATCGTTGTCTTTGGCTAAAAACTGAATGTTGAAAGGACCACTGATCTGCAATTCCTGCGCAATCTCGCGGCTGATTTTTTTGATTCGGCGCAATGTTTCCACATAGACTTTCTGTGGCGGGAACATAATTGTGGCATCGCCTGAGTGCACTCCGGCAAACTCGATGTGTTCGGAGATGGCATACACCACAATCTCGCCTTTGTCGGCCACCGCATCCATCTCAATCTCCTTGGCATCGGTCAGAAACTTGGAAACCACCACCGGATGCTGCTTTGAGACTTTGGTAGCAAGCTCCAGAAAATGACGTAACTCACTGATATTCGACACAATATTCATGGCAGCGCCCGACAACACATACGAAGGACGCACCAAGACCGGGAATCCTACTTCGGTTGTAAAAGTCACGATGTCTTCTACAGAGCTTAACTCTTTCCATGCCGGCTGGTCCACTCCTATTTTATCCAGCATGGCTGAAAATGTGTGGCGGTTTTCGGCACGGTCTATATTAAAAGCTGTCGTCCCCAGCAACTTAACACCCTGATTGTGCAAACGCATTGCCAGATTGTTTGGAATCTGTCCGCCGGTTGAAACGATTGTTCCGAAAGGTTGTTCAAGCTCCGTGATATCGAGCACTCTTTCGAGGCTGAGTTCTTCAAAATAGAGCCGGCTACTGCTGTCGTAGTCGGTGCTCACGGTTTCGGGATTGTAATTGATCATCACCGAACGATAACCGGATTTTTCAATGGTTTTAAGCGCATTCACCCCCGACCAGTCAAACTCCACGCTGCTCCCGATGCGATAAGCTCCCGATCCAAGCACGATAACAGATTGATTATCTGCCTCAAAGCTGATGTCGTGTTCCGATCCATGATAGGTCATATAGAGGTAGTTCGTAACGGCAGGGTGCTCAGCCGCCAGTGTATCAATCTGTTTCACCCAAGGCAAGATGCCACGTTGCAGCCTGTGTTTTCTGATGCTTTGCGTGATGGCATCGTTGCGGCCGTAGTCGGTTTCGGTGAGTACCAGACGCGCAATCTGAAAATCGGAGAAGCCTTGTTGTTTGGCTGTCAGCAGCAGTTCATCGGGTATGGTTTCGAGACTGGTGAAGCTTTCAAGCGACATCGCAGTTTCGTGGATATTCATGAGTTTTTCTAAAAACCAGCGGTCAATCTTGGTTTTTTGATAGACTTCTTCCACGCTATATCCCTGACTGAAAGCCTGTTCAATAACGAATATGCGGCTGTCGGTGGGGTTGCTGAGAGCAGTTTCAATGTCGTCAACCTGCACCTCTTTGTTGGCAGCAAAACCGTGCATTCCCACGCCGATCATGCGCAAGCCTTTTTGAATCACCTCTTCAAAGGATTTACCGATGGCCATAATCTCGCCAACGCTCTTCATGCTTGAGCCAATCTCGCGCGAAACGCCTTGAAACTTATTCAAATCCCAGCGCGGAATCTTACAAACCATATAGTCCAGCGCCGGTTCAAAGAAAGCGGTGGTCGTTTTCGTTACACTGTTTTTCAGCTCATGCAAACCATATCCCAAAGCAAGTTTGGCCGCAACAAAAGCCAGCGGATAGCCGGTGGCCTTGGAAGCCAGCGCACTGGAACGCGACAAGCGTGCATTGACTTCAATCACACGGTAGTCTTCGGAATGCGGATCGAGCGCATACTGCACATTGCATTCACCCACGATGCCTACCCGTTTCACAATCTCGATCGAAATCTTGCGCAGTTTATGGTATTCGCTGTTGGTGAGCGTTTGCGATGGCGCCACCACGATGCTTTCGCCGGTGTGGATGCCCAACGGGTCGAAATTCTCCATATTGCAGACCGTAATAACATTGTCATAACGATCCCTGACAACCTCATACTCAACTTCTTTCCAGCCTTTGAGCGACTCCTCCACCAACACCTGACCGGCATAAGAGAAAGCTTTTTCGGCGAGCAAACGCAGCTCAGCCTCGTTGTTACAAAAACCGCTTCCCTGTCCGCCAAGTGTATAGGCAGCACGCACAATGATGGGAAATCCGATTTCTTCGCTTGCTATCAGCGCATCTTCCACCGTGTTGACAGCCACCGAGCGTGGTGTTTTGATGTTGATGGAATGCAACAGCTGTGCAAATTTTTCGCGGTCTTCCGTCTCGATGATAGCCTGCACAGCTGTTCCTAACACCTTGAGATTGTATTTTTCAAGAATGCCTTGCTCATGAAGTGCAATGCCGCAGTTGAGTGCCGTTTGTCCGCCGAAAGCCAGTAATATTCCTTGTGGTTTTTCTTTTTGTATGATTTTTTCAACAAAAAAAGGTGTCACCGGCAAATAATAAATGATGTCGGCAATGCCTTCCGATGTTTGAACCGTGGCAATGTTTGGATTGATAAGCACAGTGGTGATACCTTCTTCGCGCAGTGCTTTGAGGGCCTGCGAGCCGCTGTAATCAAACTCCCCGGCCTCGCCTATCTTCAGGGCGCCGGAGCCGAGAACGAGTACTTTTGTTATTTTTTCCATGTTTCGATGGCATTGACAAAATTGGTGAATAAGAAAGCTGTATCAGTCGGGCCGCTCGAAGCTTCGGGGTGAAACTGGGTGGAGAAGATCGGCTTGCTGCGGTGGCGGATGCCTTCGTTGCTGTTGTCGTTAAGATTGACAAAATAAGGCAACCACTCATCTTTCAAGGTATCTGTCTTCACCGCATAACCATGATTTTGCGAGGTGAGCCAGGCCTTGTTGGTGCCCACTTCCAGCACTGGCTGATTGTGCGAACGATGACCAAACTTCAGCTTATATGTCTCGGCTCCGGCTGCCAGCGAAAGCAGCTGATGACCAAGGCAAATTCCAAAGATAGGCTGTGGTTTGTTAATAGATTCTCTCAAGTTTACAATCGTTGATTGGCACAAGACCGGATCGCCCGGACCGTTTGAGATGAACAAGCCATCATAATCCTCCGCGCTGTATTCGTAGTCCCATGGCACCCTGATCACGGTGGTGTCGTAGCGCAAAAGATAACGGATGATATTGCTTTTCACACCACAATCAACCAGCAGGATACGGTGCTGTCCATTACCATAAACAACACGTTCACTGACACTTACCTGTTTCACCAGGTTATCGGATGAAGGGTCGTAAAACGCAACTTCTTCATCGAAAACGATTTTCGCGAGCATCGTACCTTTTTCGCGGATGATCTTGGTAAGCATACGCGTATCAATACCAAACAGACCCGGCACTTTCTCATCTTTCAGCCAGCTGCCAAGGCTCTGCTGCGCGTTCCAGTGGTTGAACTTTTCTGAATAATCCGAAATGATCAGCCCGGTGGCATGAATGCGATCCGACTCAAAAAACCGGAACATTCCATCTTCAATGTCCTTTGCCGGCACACCATAATTACCTATCGAAGGATAGGTGAGCACGATAATCTGACCGCAATAGGAAGGGTCGGTGAGGCTTTCGGGATAGCCTGTCATGGCTGTGTTGAAGACGATCTCGCCACTCACCGAGGCTTCATGGCCAAACGACCATCCGGAAAAAACAGTGCCGTCTTCGAGGATCAAACGGGCTTTTCGGTAGTTTTTTTCTTTCATTTGTCAGGGATGATAAAAAAAAAGACGGTCAAAGCCGTCTGAATGAAAATCTTATGAATGGAGCCATTGGCTACGCAGGATAATGCGATCTGATATTGTACACAGTTTTGTTCCCAAAGCCCCATTGAAAAAATGAATGTTTCGGAATGCAAAAATAAACGAATTGGCGGAATGCTCCGGCCCGAAAGTCATTTAAGATATGAACATCTTTTGAGCATCGG
>DISP01000106.1 GCA_002421995.1 Bacteroidales bacterium UBA6207
GGTTAATAAAGTTATTGGCACCTATAAGCTTTTTCTCCCCTTCACCATCTGCTGCGGAGAGAAAGCGAATAATGGCTGTTCGTGTGACGCCAAACCTCAACATGTCGAGGAAGTTGGATGCAGTGATAAAAAGAATCCACTCCCCAAAGGTCTCCTGGGGAACCATTCTCACCAGCAATATGAAACTTAAAAATGCAAAAACAGCCACAAGGCCGTTATTTGCTAACGACAGAAAATTATTACTTGAAAGGATTTTTTTAAACAAACCTTTCACTTTATACTAGTTTTCTTTAACCTGAATTCTGATACGCGCCGGGATCGTGAGCCAGTTTTTAATTTTGTACAAAGTGCCATCAGTTTTTTGCATTTTGACGCCACTGATCATTTCTTCGATCGCATAATCTTCGGCCTCATTTAAAATGACCATGGGAGGCTCTTTTGCCAGATCTTTGATAATCTCCAATGCGCCTGCATCAGCTTTGTTCCAACTGTTTGTGGCTTTTACAACCAGCAGGGAGGCATCCACCTGCTGGATTAATTCCATTGGAAATGCATGGAAAATTATTGATGGAATTTCAATCAGAATATAATCGTAGAGGTAGTTATCCTTTCTCAGAATCTTGCTGTCTATCAATTCCTTGATGTTTTTAATCTCGCTAAAATTATCCTTAATGGAATAATTGTAGGCCAGATTGTAGTCGTTAACAGGTTCAGATTCCGCATTTTCACTGTAATTCAAAACAATTACTTTCTCACCATAGGTTCTTAACTTATTGGCGATTTTTGATACCAAAAATGTTTTCCCAACACTTTCCTGTGTGCTGAAAAACAATACCAAATGTGGCTTTGAAGTTGTGTAAACCGCCCCCTGCGAAATGCTTCTCTTTATGTTTTGGATGATCATTTCTATCAGTCGGTTACTGATAAAAACAGAATCTCTGAGCCGTACAGTTGACCCAAGATAGGGAAATGCACCCGCGAGGCGAAGCCCGATTTGCTCTGCAACTTTTTCCGGTTTTTTGAGCGAAGCATCAAAATACTCTAGTACAAGGATGATAAATAAAATGAGTAGGAAACCTATCATAGCTGCTGCCACAACAAGGTATTTCGCTTTAGATGGATTTGCCTGCAGCGGGAAATAGGGTGGGTCAACAAGTTTGATGTTTGTGGCCATCTGCAGATTCTGCTGACGCATCTTGGCAAGGTTCAAACTTCTTAAAAGTTCAAGATAAGTCTGTTCAGCTATGGTCATTTCACGTTCGATACGCTTGAGCATGGCACCTAGTGGAGCAAACCGCTGATAAGTTTTCACAAAGTCGAGTTTTCTCCTTGCCAACACAACTAAACTGGCTTTTGCTTCTTCGTATGATAGTGCATTTTTTAACCATTCTTCAAGCATTCTCGAAATTGGAACGCCTTGTGTGGAGTGGTTATATAGGTATAACTGATCAACATAAAGTTTGATTTCATCACGCAAAACATCTGATCTGTGGCGCAACATCGAAATCTCATCTCCAATACGTTTATCGTAATCCTCTGCCAACTCGTTAATAAGAATTTTTTCAGTAACGTCAGCATACTCTTTTCTGCGCTGATTGATCACATCACTCTTCAGGTAAATACTGTCTCTGCGTGTAAGTTTAGTTTCAAGTTCACGCAAGGCGGCAGAGGATTGTGCCATTCTAACTTGCTCGTTTTGATAGTAAAGATCAAGGTCCTCCTTCTGGGCAGCAATGTATTTTGTTTGTTCCTGATAATTAATGATGTTATTTTTTCGATTAAAAATCAGCAATTTATCTTCAGAAAGTTTAAGAACCCTGTCAGCAGAATCAACTTGTCTTCTGAAATACTCAACCACCATATCGGTTTGACTTTCCTTGAGTAATTTGTAGTTTTTCACAAAGACATGTGCAATAATTTTCAAAGTTTGCTGACAGATTCCCGGATCATCAGAAAGATAGACAAGTCTCACAAGATCACTGTTATTGATTCTGTATATCTGCAGGGTTTTAATTGCCTTGATGCTGTAGTGCTTGTCAGCACCATAATGCAATAGTCCGTAAACAAAATTTGTATCGCTGCTGTTATAATAATTCGTTAGATTTTGAATTGTTTTGTTGAAATCTTCTTCTGTCACTCCAAGCGGAATGATGGGATCTTTTTCAATATTCACGTCAAATAATCCATCTTGCTCTGTCTTATAAACAGTTTGTGTTGATTGTTGGTTATGATGATCAACAAGCCGATTTAAATATTCATCGGTTAGAACCTCGTCGTAGTTTGTTGCAGAATCATAAATACTTTCCTCAATGTATGCAATATCATCATCTTCGCTTGTTTGATTAAGGGCTGACTGATCAGCTTGTATATTGCCTGAAATAACATTACTCTTCTCGATAATCACTTTTTGTCCGGCCCTTAGTTGCTGAGACCCTAAATCGTTGATTTCTCTTAGTTTATTGAGGCTCACGCCGTATTTCTTTGCGATGGTAAGCAGGGTTTCTCCTGCTTTTACGGTGTGATAGGATTCCTGTGTTTGAAGTGGCTCCTGCGCTGTATAGGTTGTCTCTGCGTTTTGAACCGGCTCATCTTTTGACAAACCGGTGCTTGGTACATAGTCGCTTGACTTCTGGTAGGTATAATCTTTTGGTGCTTCGCCCCGCTGCGTACGGCTTTGAATTTCACGTTCGAGGCTGCGAAGTTCTTTTTCAAGTGTTCTGATTTGTTCTTCCTTTTCGCGCTGAACACCGGCAACTCCATTTTTAACAACGAGGTCTCTCACGTGTTTCGGGATAAATTTCCGAAGTTGATCGAGGTTTTCGTTGCTGATATATTGCGTATTGTACGATTCCATTGAAAGGTTTTGTGCAAGAAGCATAATTGCTGTCTCAACAATAGTTTGACGGGAGTTTATCAGATTGATCAAATTGTCATACTGAGCGCTCACACTAAAAAAGTCGGTTGGCCGCTGTGCAGTGGATTCAATACTGTAGCCTGTTGTAATACCTGTATATATTACGGCTTCTGATTCATATACCTTGTCCTGATTTCTTGTGAAATAAAAAACCACGAGGGCAAGTATAATAGGGATGACGATTAACAACAAAATGTTGTTGCGAATGATCCTTAAAAATTGGGCTATATCCATATCAGGTTGTTTTCCAGACTATCTTAATACGTTGATCAGATTAAAATTGATACCGGTCAAAATTTCCAGTATTCTGTAGTTTTTACTGAATTCTGCAATGGCTTGCTGATATTCAATGGCACCACGTGTTTGAATTTCTTTCAAACGTGTGTATTCAGCAGTTCCAATTTCTCCATTAAGAAATTGATTTTGAGCCATCTGCATTTGTATTTCGGTAAATTTTTGGTAATCGTTATAGATTCTGATGTAGTTCTGCCATTGAATCATCATGTCATATGCTTCGATGGTTTGACGAACGACGAACTGCCGGTTGATCTCGCGTTGAACGAAAGAAAGCTCCTGCCATTTCTTTTGCTTGTTGATACGGTTTCTCCTGTCAACGATTGTAGCCAGCGGGAACCTGATGTAAAAGCCAACGGCAAAATTATCTCTAAGCGAATTCAGATCAATATGAAAGGTGTTGGGACTGCTGATTGAAGAATATTGTGTATCATGAAAATTCCAAACACCCCAGTTCCAGTCGAGGTTGAAGCTGAAATGCTCCATCC
>DISP01000151.1 GCA_002421995.1 Bacteroidales bacterium UBA6207
AGTTGTATGTGGGTTGTTTTCATTTATCTGAACAGTTGATGCTTTGTTGAAAAAAGTCTGTAGGAAAGGCCAAATTTGATGCCCCAGCAATTGCTTCTAAGAGTGAATTCTTCGTTTTTCAATGTTGAGATCAGGTTTCTTTTAATGAAAGGTTCGGCAAACACACCAAAATTGCCATAGAAATTGTAATGCAGAGAAACAGCTCCGTAGGCCGTGAGGTTGAAACCAAAGTCAAAGCTGACATTGCTTGTTTTGGCCGTAATAACTGATTCATACACGGGCAATTGACCTGTTTTTGAAATGAGGAACGATGGAATAAGGCCGGCCACGAGGTGTATGGAAAAGTTGCCATAGTTTAACAAATATCTTCCGTTAAGAAGTATTTCCAGCTGGGTAGTCGAACACCGGTATTTTGTGTTTTTCGCGGTGAGCGTTGTGTCATACCTTACATTATAAACCGAATCGGTGGAGGAGAACAAAGTTGAGTCTATCTTAGGAATCAGCAGAATATTCCCGGTCTGAAGCAGGGTGTCAATGTTGATATACCAGGTGGTGTCGTAGTTGTAAAAATCACGCTGAAAATATTGCCAATAATAATTTGTATCAACGTCTGCCGCAGTAAAGCGGTGATTGAAAAGAAAATTGGTTCGTGCTACACCTGCTCCGGTCTCTATCCCGAGGCGGTTTCGGAAGAAATTGTGTGTTAAAAACAAACTCCATGAAGATCGGTTTTGTGTGTTTTGATTCAGGTATTCGGTGTATTTCTCATACTCATCAAACGTGGGATAAAAGTGTAAGGACGGGTTGTCAACAGAGAAGCCGCCATGAAACGATGAAATGTATTGCACACCAAGGTCTTGATGAGGATGATGTGCTTGCCGGGTCCTGATAAGAAACTTTTGCCTTACCGATTGTGTGAGTTTGGATGTTGTTGTTGAAAGAATCCCGGCATGAGAAGTAGGTTTCAGGACAACCACAGGTTTATTGGTTTTTTTAATTATGCTTTCCTGGCGTCTGACAGTGAATTTTACCGTATGTTTTACGATTACCAGTTGTCCGCTGCGATTAAAATCGGTATAATGCAAAATAGTGGTATCCAAGGTGTTTTCGCTGTTGGCATAAAACATTGTATCAAAAATTGTCTCATGCTTAACAATTGTGTCGAAGATAAAAACGGTGTCTTGTAATGTTTTCAGTGGCAATTGAATACCGTGAAGTATTTTCTTGTTCATGTCGTTCTGAACATATTCTTTCTTTCTTTTGCTTGATTTTTGCCGGACGTCGGATGTTGTTGTCATAATGTGGGAATCATTATGAAGGCTGCTGTCGGGTTTTGCGCTGAACTCGCTTTGAGGTAGTAAAACTGATTCACCATGAGATGAATTGTCGTCCCTTTGCAATTTGGGTTTATAATTAAAATTTCTCCTACCGGAAGTTGTAGAATCATTTTTTACAACATCATTTAATGACAATGAGTCGTTATCAAAGTGAATGTCATCGTAAAATATTGTATCATAAACAATTATGTATTGATATACGGTATCAATACGGTATATTGTATCCGGAGGGTTGAGGTGCATACCGGAAACAAAGGCTGCCTCAGAAGCAGCACATTCAACTCCCGCAAACGAATGAGCCATAAGCGCCGGTTGAAAAGCAAAGTATATCAAAAATGCAAAGATTCTAACGCTGTTCATTCAAATGGATGATTACTCTAATCCGGTAATTATTAATAGATTGCAAATATCATTAATTTTAGGTTTTGATTTTATTTAGTTCAATTATTGCTGCCTTCAGACTTTTCTGTTCGTTTCTGCTTATATATATACCGTCAGCAGCACCTGGCCTCTAATTTATACCTGAAAGAATAGCTTAAAACAATCACTTTAAGTGGGTGTCGTTTCCGGTTTTGTATTCTCTCGCATTAAATCTTTCGGCCTTATAAATGTAATTGCTTATGAAAAACATGGCTTTACATTGGTTCATTATCCCAAACAGGCTTAATTCACGGCAGGGATGCTTGTGGCCTATCGTTTAGGTGCTTTATGTTTTATTCTTAATGTATCGGAAATGATCACTGTTTTTTTGATAATTACCTGGTTCTGTGACAGTGAATCGGTTGCAGAAGCTGGTGTTAATCCATTTTGGCTGTCTTCATGTATTGAATCAAAAGTTATTGCATCATCAGCCAATTTGTTTGATGAATCAAGCACCGGGATTTTTTCTTTTCGCGCTTCAAAATCATGTTTTTGTGAAATATTATGGTCACTTGTGGCTTCCGGTTTTGTTTGTTTTTTTGATACAGTGTGTTTTTCAGTTTTGATCATTTCATTGATGCCGGGATGTGCTGCTTCTTTTGTGGTTATTGTTTGTGATTCGATGAGTGGAATTGTTTCATTCTCTTCATTAAGGGATTGATTTCTGAAAAACAAAAAGTAAGAGGAAACGGCAACCGTAAAAACCACGAAAACAATAATTGTAGATTTCACGGCTATTGAAATCGGTTCATTATCAATGACTTTGCCCATTGATATTTCCCGACTTCCGACATTTTTTTGGTAGTCAGCGTAGAATGATTCCCAATCCGGCTCGGCAGAAGGTTGGTAGTCTGCCAGCTTTTTCAAAAGATCATCCACATTATAAGGGTCTGATTTCATATTCTTAAACTTTACTTTTCATTGGTTTCATTTATATCCTTCGCATTTTCTCTTTCCAGAGCATACTCAGTCAGTTTGCGTCTCATCATTTTCCGACCTCTGTTAAGTTGCGATTTGGATGTGCCAGTGCTTATTCCCAACATTTTGGCTATTTCATTATGCGGATAATTGTCAATAATGTAAAGATTCATCACCTGTTGGTATCCAAAAGGCAATGTTTTTAAAATGCCTATCAGTTCATCTTCGGTAAAACCTGATTCAAGAATTATTTCAGCATCGCTGTAAGGAGCCGCTTCATCCTCTGTTTTTTCATAAAACCGGGCTTCCTCAATGCTAAGTTTGGCTTCTTTTTTGACTTCCCGAATATGTAAAAGAACGGTGTTAATCATCACTTTTTTCATCCACCCTTCAAAACTACCCTTCCCTGAGTAGGACTTGATATCTTTAAAAATCTTTATAAAGCCATCGTGAAGCAAATCTTCTGCACTCATTTTCACCGGGGTATATCTCTTGCAGATGCCCAACATAATGGAAAAGTATTTTTCATACAGGATTCGCATGGCGTGTTTATCGCCAGCACTGCATGCCGATATCAATTCCTTCTCACTCATTTATCTACAACGACAAGGTTCAACATTTTCAAAAGGTTGCATCGGACTATTCTTTTTAAGCAAAACAATTGTTCGTAAAGGGATGCAAAGTTAGGGTAAAAAGAGCCTCCGCGAATGCTGGTTCCTTTGGTGTGCCTGCAGAAGATCAAACTGTTAGTCAGATTTCCGGTCAAATCATCGTTTTA
>DISP01000006.1 GCA_002421995.1 Bacteroidales bacterium UBA6207
TCTGTTGCCGATGAAATTGAGCCGGGTGAGATCGAAAGTCCAAACCTCGAACCAACATTGAACGGATTATGGGGTGGCTTGCTGATCCTTGGTAATGCGCCTATTTCAGCAAGTGCTGAGACTGTTCAGATTGAAGGTATTCCTGCTTCTGACCAAAACGGTTTGTATGGTGGAACTAATTCAACCGACAACTCAGGTGTGATCAAATATATCTCAATCCGCCATGGTGGAGCTAATATTGGAGAAGGAAACGAAATCAACGGACTAACCCTTGGTGGTGTTGGTTCGGGAACAGTGATTGAAAATGTTGAGGTAATTTCGAACCAGGACGATGGTATTGAGTTCTTTGGCGGAGCAGTAACCGTTAAAAATGTATTGGTTTGGAATGTCGGCGATGATGGCATTGACACCGATCAGGGTTGGGCCGGTACATTGGACAACTTCATTGTTATTGCCGGTGAAGACACCGACCATACTTTAGAAATTGACGGACCGGAAGGTACAATGATCGCTGCTCACACCGTAAAAAACGGCTCAATAAAAGGATTTACAAATGCCGAGCTGGGCGACTTTCGTGATGGTGCAAGAGGCACTTTCTCGAATATCTACTTCTTCAACTTCCCTGATCCTGCTGTTGATGGCCGTGGTGATTTATCACTCTCAGGCGACAAAACACTTGCTACTTTCGCTGACGGTTCATTGAGCTTCAACAGCCTGCAATGCACTTTGCCTGCCGGTGTTGAACTCACTGCAGTATTCAAAAACGGAACCGTTGCATCAGCCACAGCAGTTGCTGCCGGTGCAAATACGGTTGGAGCTACAAAATCAGCTTTTGCCGGCTGGACATGGGCAAATGCAAATGGTCAACTTACTGACTTTTAATCCGGTATTTTAGAAATATTTGACAAAACTCGTGGGTGAATCATGACCCACGGGTTTTGTTATTAAATAAAACCCAAACAAAATCAATCTCTTAATGTATCGCTCACAGATCTTTTTCGCGTTCACTTTTATCATCCTGCTTCCGGCAATGCTTGTTGCACAAAAAAGTTATATCAGGGGTTCGGTCTTTGACCAGAAAACCGGAGAGACACTACCGGGTGTTACAGTTTTTCTGGAAGGCACAACCATTGGTACATTGACTGATTTTGACGGTAACTTCAGTCTTTCCGTTGAAGGCGGCACCTATGAATTACGGCTTTCATATATTTCTTACGAAACAAAACGTATTCAAAATCTGGTAGTTAAACCCGGTGCATCTGTTGTGCTCGACAACCTCATGCTATCCGAAGCGCAGGTGCAGCTGAGCGAAGTCGTTGTTACAGCCGAAGCTGTAAGAAATACCGAATCGGCACTTATCACACTTAAACAAAAATCTGCCAACCTCATTGATGGAATTAGTGCATCAGGTTTCAGAAAAATGGGCGATTCCGATGCGGCATCCTCATTAAAGCGTGTAACCGGAATTTCTGTTGAAGGTGGAAAGTACGTGTATGTGCGCGGTTTGGGCGACAGATACACAAAAACCATGCTCAACGGGATGGACATTCCGGGTCTTGACCCCGATAGAAATACCTTGCAAATGGACATCTTCCCAACCAATGTGATTGATAACATTATCGTGCTCAAGACCTTTACACCTGAACTGCCTGCCGATTTTACAGGTGGGGTGATTGACATTGCAACAAAGGATTTCCCTGAAGTGAAGAAGGCAACAATCACGTTTAGTGCCGGTTATAACCCTGACATGCACTTCAACTCAAAATTTCTGACCTATGAGGGCGGAAAAACCGATTGGCTTGGGTTTGATGATGGAAGCCGTGCCATCCCGGCAACTGAAAATATTCCGTTCTTTTCGGAAGCCGTTGTAAATCAAAACGGTGAAAAAGGATTGAGATTCAAAGAAATACTGGGAAAATTCAATCCCACAATGGCTGCACAACGTGGCCAAAGCCTGATGGACTATTCTGCCGGTTTTTCAGTCGGTAACCAGATTCCGGTGAAGAAAGCCACTATTGGCTATAACCTTTCTCTTTCATACAAATCGAATACAGAGTATTATTCAGATGTTGAATATGGCAGCTATGGGCTTGACTCCGACATTAATACTTTTGAGCTTGACCGAAGAGAATTTACTACAGGTGATTATGGCACGAAAAGCGTGTTGCTTGGCGGCCTTGGCGGCCTTGCCCTAAAAACAGAAAAATCGAAATTCATGCTAAATTTCCTTCACCTTCAAAACGGTGAATCGAAAGCTGCCGTTTTTGACTTCTCCGGCACTGATCAGGGTTCAAACTTCGATGCATTGCAGCATAATCTCGAATACAGCCAACGCTCGCTCACCAATGTGCTTTTGAGTGGAAAACATTTTTTTGGCAACAACAAATGGGATGTGGAATGGAAGATTTCGCCAACAAAATCATCAATGTCCGATCCTGACGTCAGGTTTACCCGGTATGAGAAACGTGGAGAGAGTTTTTCGATCAGTACCGAAGTAGGTTTTCCTGAACGAATATGGCGCGCACTGTCAGAAACAAATATTGGCGGACAACTCAATCTCAATTATAATATTAAAGCATTTGGCTCAAATGCCAAATTGAAGGCGGGCGGTGCCTATACTGCCAAAAGCAGAGATTACGAAATCAGAAGTTTTGCCATCAACGTTAGGGGTATTCCGCTTACCGGCAATCCTGATGAGTTGTTTGCGCCTGAAAACCTATGGCCTTACAACGGAAACGTGAACAAGGGTACAACTTACGAAGCACGTTTTGTGCCGAACAATTCTAACCAATACCAGGCAAACAACAACAACACAGCCTTTTATATTTCCGCTGAATTTACACCTTTCGCGACATTAAAAACAATCATTGGTATCAGAGCCGAAAAATTCAGTCAGTATTATACCGGTAGTAATCAATTGCAAACCATCGTTCTCGACAACGAAAAAATGATTGACGACCTCGATTTCTTTCCAAGTCTGAACTTTATTTATGCTTTGCGCGAAAACCAAAACCTGCGCTTGTCCTATTCACGCACCATTGCACGGCCATCGTTTAAGGAGCTTTCTTATGCCGAGATCTACGATCCCATCTCGGGCAGAACCTACGTTGGCGGTCTTTTCCGCGATGCTGACGATGTGGCCGGTATCGAATACTGGGATGGCAAGCTGATTGTTTCGCATATTGATAATGCCGACCTGAGGTGGGAACTCATGCAGCAAAAAGGACAAACTTTTTCGTTAAGTGCATTTTATAAATCATTTAAAAACCCGATTGAGATCGTGCAGTTTGCCACCCAAAAAGGAACTTTTCAGCCGCGCAATGTTGGCGATGGCAGGGTTCTCGGGCTGGAGCTTGAGGTTAGGAAAAACCTTGGATTTTTGTCAAGTGGACTTAATATGTTATCATTCAGCAGCAATATAACTTTTGCCGAATCGCGCATCAGACTTAGCGAAACAGAATATGCCTCCCGTCTGAAATACGCCCGAAGCGGCGAAGAAGTTCTCGACTACCGTTCGATGGCCGGACAGGCACCCTTTATCATCAATGCCGGAATCACCTGGGATGGGGGCGAGAAAGGGTTTTTCAACGGACTCGAAGCAGGTTTTTATTACAATGTGCAAGGCCGCACACTGATGTATGCCGGCATCAACGATAGTCCAGGCGTGTATTCATCGCCCTTTCACAGCCTCAACTTCAATGCCAACAAGCGTTTCGGAAAAGACAAGCGTATCTCGGCAGGCTTGAAGGTTGAAAACATCCTTAACAGCAGCAAGACACCTGTATTTGAAAGTTTTAAGGCTGTGGATCAGTATTTTGAACGCCTGAGTCCCGGCCGCACGATCACGGTGAGGTTTGGCTTTGATATTTTTTAGGATTAAAAAACTTTTTGATAAGCCGGTCGTTAGAAAGCCGGCTTTTTTATTGCATCACAAAACCCAGCGTTACAATAATGGATGTTTTTCATTTATATTTGCATAAACTATCATAAAAATCCTACCAACAATTGCCGCTATGGAAGAAAATCTTATTCAAAAATCGAAAAAAGCGATGAGTAAAGGACTGAAAATAATGCTTATCGTGCTTGCTGTGATCCTCATTGCAGTGTTTTCATTCTACTATTGGGGTGTTTACGAACGTGGTGTGATGGCCGGCAAGGTCATCAGGGTGACCGAAAAAGGCGTTGTCTTCAAAACCTGGGAAGGCAAGCTTAGCCTTGAAACTTTTGGAGCACTAAAAGATGTGAACCCTATCGCCGAAACTTTTGATTTCTCTGTTGAGAGAGACGATGCTGCTGTGATCGAAGACCTGAAAGCTGTTTCACTCACAGGCGAGAGGGTCAACCTGCATTTTTTAAAACGCTATACAATCTTTCCGTGGCGTGGTGATACCCGCTACTATGTGACAAAAGTGGAAAGGCTCGGACAATAGTGTCTCCTTTTTTACTTGAGTTATATTGTTGAATCACTGTTGATTAAGTGTTTGGTAGAACAAGCTTCACAGAACTTTTGATTTCTTCTGCCCGACGAATCGTTTCTCCGGCCTCCACGCTTCGCTGGAACCCGGCACAAATAAAAAAGCCACAAAACCAATCATTTTAGTTTTGTGGCTCTTGTTTTTATGCGCTTTTTAGTCTGTCAGCTTTATCATTTTTATTCTACTGATCTCGTTATTGATCGAAAGTCCGATTGTAAAACTGCCTTTTCGTAAATCGTTCAATCGAATAAAATCGCTGATTTTGATTGAGTTAAAGCCTTTCTGTATATCCAATGTTTGCTTGTCGGCAACCATGCCTTTTGCGTCGAACACATAAAGCATCCCCTTTCCGCTATACTTGCTTTCAAAGCTAAGTTGTGACCCGCTGGTGACAGGATTGGGATTTAGTTGAAGTTTTCCAATTCGTTGGTTTTCGCCGATACCACCCAGAATCATATTGAAAACGAGTGTTTGGTTGTTAAAATCAACAATGGTGTCGCTCATAAATGGCCAGTTTGGATCAATGTAAGCGCTGCCCGAATAATGTCCGAAAACAACATTGGTAAAGGTGAGCATGCCTTCATATAATTCTCCGGTGTAGGTCGTTTCCGGTCCGGTGATGCTCACCTGTACGTTTCCATATACAGGGCTGCCATACTGATCAATAGCAAGCACCTGAAGGTCGGTACGAACAAGCAAAAGATCGAATGATGCTGAAGTCGTTTCTCCTTCCGTAACGGTGATTTCAACGGATGAACTTCCGGTGTAGGGATGGCTGACGGTCACCTGATAAGTTCCCGCGAGTAGCGAAACAGCAAAATGTCCCTGGGCATCAAACTGGTAGTTCTGTGTTCCTATCTGGAGGTTTATTTCGTTTGGTGGAATCATATTTCCTTCAACTGTCACATCCACCTCAAGGTTGCCCATGCCGCCCACAATGCCTAACTGTCCGCTTGGAAGCAGGTTTTGACCATAGAGGTCAACATCGCCGCTGCGGTCATCTTCCCAGGCAAACACCCATTGGTTGCCATCAAAATCTGCCATGTCTAAATGCACCTTCCCCGACTGAACCGATGAAAGCATCACTTCTGCCGGACTCCATACCGTGTTGCCAACAGCATCGAGGCGGATGGCACGGAGCGAGGTGGACATTCCATCGAAATAGTGTTCATAAACCAGAACAATATCGTCGTTTATTGGCAGCAGATAATCCGGCAGCACAGCCTGTGAACTGACAGGGATGATGACTTTGCCAAAATCGGTCCACATACGTTCGCCTGTACTGCTTATTTTTTGCGCATAAATGCCATAGGCATTCTGATCGCCGTTAACATGGTTCCAGATAACATAGATGTTTTGATCATTGGCAGGCTTTGCAAGCTGAAGGTAAAACTTGTTCCAGTCATCGGCCTCAGATATTTTTACACCATT
>DISP01000219.1 GCA_002421995.1 Bacteroidales bacterium UBA6207
GTCAACCTGAAACATGCCTGCATTCACATCGGAATAGATTTTCTGGATGTAGAGGTTATAGTCCTTTCCACCGAAGGTATAGGTAACTTCCTGTCCCTGACTCACGCGTGATATGTAGCGTTCGTCAATGCCGGCGCGCAGTTTGAAGCCATCGGGCATATCAATCTGGCCCAGGTGTTCGCCGGCATTGGCTGTCTGACCCACTTCGAAGTTGAACGAGGAGAGTTGCCCGTCGGCAGGCGCTTTCACATACAAATTGCCGAGGCTTTCCTTGAGCAGGCTCAGGTTTTCGACCATACGATCCATGCTTTGGTCAATTTGTTTGTTTCGGTGAATGGTCGAAAGCGAGTCGAGCGATTGCAGTTGAAGCGCAATTTCGAGTTGCTTGCGTCCATAACGGTAGTCGCGCTCAGCCTGTTCAAAAGTTTCGTCCGAAATCAGGCTGTCGGCATAGAGCTGACACTGACGATCAAACTGCGTCTCAAGCTTTTCGATGTCCTGCATCACGTTCACTGTTTCGCGTTGACGGGTGTATTTGTTTTGTTCAAGCGCAATCTTGGTGTTTTGTAAGTTATTGATAGCCTCAAAGATACGTGTTTCCTGCTCCATATAGCTCAGCTCAAGGTTGGTGTTTACGAGCTTCATAATCTTATCACCTTTCCGAAGCATGGCACCATCTTCCACATACACCTCCTGCACATTGCCTCCCATAATCGCATCAATATAAATGGTGGTGCGGGGCAACACAATCCCGTCAATAGGAATAAATTCCTGAAATTTATCTTTCTTCACCACTGCGATACTCAGCTGGTTTTTCGAGACGTAATATTTGCTGCTTCGGTCGCGAAAAGCGAGCAGATAAACAACAAATACAACAAAAGCGGTTGTTGCGATGGACATGAGTATCTTTTGTGTGGTCCAGAATGGCTTTTCAATTTTGCGATCCATACCGTTTTTTGGGTTTAACAGATTTTAACCAAGATTGTGCCATTAAACATAAGTGGTTGTTTTTAAATCGTATAAGAGAAACTCCCCGGTGGGTTGTAACTTTTGGTGTTCATTTTCGTCCATAATTTGTACAGATGCGTACATATTGTTTACTTTTATGCGTTGTTAGGGAAACAGACTAATTGTTTAGAAATATGGAAAAAACCAAGGCCAGGATTTTAATCGTTGACGATGATGCCGATGTGTTGCTTGCGGCGCGTCTTTTTTTGCGTCAGCATGTCGAAATTGTTCACACGGAAAAAAATCCTGCAAACATTCCGGATCTTTTGAAATCGGAGTCGTACGACCTGATTTTACTTGATATGAATTTCTCACGCGATGCCACCAGCGGCACCGAGGGGTTTCACTGGATGAACAAAATCCTCGAAATAGACCCTGCCGCAGCCGTGATCCTCATTACCGGCTATGGCGATATTGAGCTGGCCGTTCAGGGCATCAAGGAGGGAGCAACAAACTTTCTGCTAAAGCCCTGGGAAAACAAAAAACTGTTAGCCACCATCAATGCCACCCTCGAAGTGCGCAAATCGCGTGTGGAGCTTGAGCAGCTCAAAGGCAAACAAAAGGTTATGATTGCCGATCAGGATGCGGCCTACAGCAATATCATCGGCAGCTCACCTGCTATGATGAAGGTGATGAACACCGTGACGAAGGTGGCGCGCACCGATGCCAATGTGCTGATACTGGGCGAAAACGGAACAGGAAAGGAAGTCATCGCAAGAGCCATACACCGCGCATCGCAAAGGGCCTCGGAGGTCTTCATCAGCGTTGACCTGGGTGCCATCACCGAAAGCCTTTTTGAGAGTGAGCTTTTTGGTTACAAAAAAGGGGCATTCACCGATGCCAAAGAAGACCGTGCCGGACGGTTTGAGGCGGCTACCAAAGGCTCCATCTTTCTGGACGAAATAGGAAATCTCTCGCAAAACCTGCAATCAAAGCTGCTCACAGTATTGCAAAGCCGCAAGGTGGTCAGGCTCGGCAGCAACAAAGAAACACCCATTGATGTGCGCCTGATCTGTGCCACCAATATGCCGCTTTACCAGATGGTTGGCGAAGGAAAGTTCAGACAGGATTTGCTTTATCGCATCAACACCGTGGAAATCAAACTACCTGCCCTGCGCGAACGCACCGAGGACATCGAGCCGCTGGTTGAGCATTTTCTTGAACAATACTGCCATAAATACAAACTACCGAAAAAACGCCTTAATGCCAGCACACTTAAACGCCTGATGATGCATCACTGGCCCGGCAATATCCGCGAACTGCAACATGCGGTTGAAAGAGCCGTGATCATGAGCGAAGGCAATGTGCTCGAACCACATGATTTCTTCCTCGGCGATACCGGCGAAATCGTTGAAAGCGAAGTGCTTCCTACCAATATGAATCTGGAAGAAACCGAAAAAATGCTTATCCGTAAGGTGGTTGACAAATATGGCGGCAACATCAGCCGCGCGGCCAAGGAACTGGGTCTCACAAGGGCTTCGCTGTACAGAAGAATGGAAAAATATGATCTTTAAGCGTTTCAGGTTTCAAATCATCCTGCGGGTGTTGTTGCTCACTGCAACCATCTTACTCATGTCGCGCCTGATCAGCAATCAGCAGTTTCTGGTGAGCATGATCCTGCTTGCTTTGCTGGCATTGCTGCAGACCATCTCGCTTGTCATCTATACCGAACGCACCAACCGCAAACTCTCCAAGTTTTTCGAGAGCATCCGCCATGCCGATTTTTCTTCCTCTTTTACCGATCACAACCTCGGCAAAAGCTTTGAAGGTCTCAGCAATGAGTTCAACCAAATCATTCAGGAATTCAAAAAGAACAGGGCCGAAAAGGAAGAACATTTTAATTATCTGCTCACTGTGGTGCAGCATGTGAGCATCGGCATCATCGTGTTCAGGCGCGACGGAAAGGTGGATGTTTTCAATAATGCAATCCGTAAGATATTAAGAGTAAACCATTTACGTCAGATTTCGGAATTGTCTGCCGTGAAGGACGATTTTCCGGATTTGTTGATGAAACTCAATGCCGGCGACAAGACGCTTGTGAAACTTATTCTCGAAGACGAACTCATACAGCTTTCTATCAATGCCACCGAGTTCAAGATGCGAGGCGAAGCGTATGTGCTTGTTTCGCTGCAAAATATCCATCCCGAACTCGAAGAAAAAGAAATCGAGAGCTGGCAACGCCTCATCAGGGTGCTGACACACGAAATCATGAACTCCATCACACCCATCTCCTCGCTGGCGGCCACCATACAGGAAATGCTCGTAAACCCCGAAACCAACCAGATTGAGCTTAGCCGACTGGATGCCGACGACATCGAAAGCATCCATAGTGCCATGAGTACCATCGAAAGCCGAAGCCGCGGCCTGCTCAACTTTGTTGAGATATACCGCAACCTCACCCGCATCCCGAAACCCAACTTCCGGCATTTCAGGGTGAAAGAGATGTTCGATCGGGCGCATGAGTTGCTCAAACCCAAATTTGATCAACTCAATATCGAATGCAGCTGCAAGGTGTTTCCTGATGAGCTGATGATAGTAGCCGACCCCGACCTTGTGGATCAGGTGGTGATCAACCTGATTCTCAACGCCATTGATGCTGTGAAAGGTCAGCCCCAACCACGCATTTCTATTGTGGCATCGGTGAACCTCAACAACCGCATCACCATTGACTTTGCCGACAACGGCCATGGCATCACGCCCGACCTGATGGACAAAATCTTTATGCCATTTTTCACAAGCAAAAAGGAAGGTTCGGGCATCGGATTGAGTCTTTCGCGCCAGATCATGCAGATGCATAAGGGAGCTATCTCCTTCAAATCAAAGCCCGAAGAGGGGACAGTGTTTACGCTTACTTTCTGATGCAGGCTTCGGCCATTCGTAGCTCAATCGAAAAACTTCGCTGCAGACCCGCAACCACTTTTTGATTGCGACAAGTCCGCTGCTATTGCAGTGCCAAAACAACTTTTTGAAGAAAATTGTCGTGTAGTGGTAAGTTATCACCTACGATTGTCTCAACATTTTCGTCCTGACATAGGATTTTCAGCCCTGCCTTTGCCATCTTCATTTTATACTACTGACTACACCAAAAACCATTTGATCAGCCGGGATTTTTACCGGCTAAAAGTGCAGCCTGTTGCGGGTGGCTCATTACTGTGCAGTGAGGCTGCGCGAACTACTTCAAGCCTGGTGAAAAATGCGGCACCCAAAGCGGTGTATCGCATGTTAAAATTGCTACTTTTGTAAGTAAATCTGCGCATCAGGCGCTTTTATATTTTGGGATTTGTGAAAGAGACCTTACTTTTACGCATTATTTATCAATTGAGAGCCGGGATATGAAATATTTATACAGTCCATGGGCGGTGGCTTTTGCAATGTTGTTGGTGTTCCTATCACCGATATATGCTGCTACAGACATGGAAATGAATGCATTGGCAAGTAGTCCGTCCGCAGCTGCTGATGGATTTCTGGGTCCGGATGTGCAGATATGTCGTGGCGACACTTTGCGGATCGAAGCACCATTAGGCATCAGCTATCTTTGGAGCACAGGGCAAACCACGCGATTCATCACAGTGACTCCGCTGGTAAGCACCGAATATTGGGTGAGGATGATCAACCTGCAGGGAACCGAGCAGCGTGATACCTTGATGGTGACCGTAAGGCCAAAACCTGCTGTGGTTATCAACCCCGCTTTTACTGAGTTGTTGCCCGGCGAGTCAGTGTTGCTCACCGCTGCCGGAGCCAACAGCTATGTTTGGAACGATGGAAGCACCGGACATCAGTTTTTTGCAGGGCCATACCTCCCGCAAAACACTTACACCGTCACCGGCAGTTCGGTCTATGGCTGCACAGCTACGGCACAAGCCATTGTCAATGTGAAATATACCACCGATCCTTCTTTCACTTCGACGAAAACATGCATCGGCGACTCTACTTTTTTTGAAGCAAAAATTGTTACCAACGACACCATCCAAAGCATTGCATGGGACCTCGACGGCGATCTGATGTTTGACGATGCCACAGGCAACCTTGCCGCACACCTTTTTGAAAGTCCCGGTGAGTGGCTGGTTGGAATAAAGGTCATCACCAAATACCAGTCCCTGCCACATACCATTTACCTGCCTGTGCTCGTAGGCGACATCCCTGAGTTGCAAATTACCTATACCAACCCCTGCATTGCTGCCAACACTACTTTTTCGGGCAATGCCATGCTTTCGTTCGGCTCTGTTGAAAGCTGGAAATGGAATTTTGGCAACGGGCAACAATCAACACAGCAAAATCCTGTTGTAAGCTTTGACGATAGCGGACAATACACCGTCTCGCTCGAGACAACCACCACGGCAGGCTGCAATGCCTTGTTGGCAAAATCGGTAAACGTTTTGCCCCGCCCTTCGCTCACTATAAGTTTTGCCGATGGATCGCCCATTGAACAATTGCCACTCACAATGTTTAAAAACGATACGATCAGTCTGAAGGCCAATGGGATATTCGACAGCGTGATCTGGAATCAGACAATTAAAAAAACTTTGTTCGATGTGGTGAGACCAGGCAATTACAGGGCTGTTTCATACCGCAACGGATGCAGCAGCCACACAGTGACAGTGGGTGTGGTGCTGAGTGAATTTCCTTATGACCCGGCACTAAAAATACCAAACATCCTCACACCAAACGGCGACGGATATAACGACACCTGGGAAATTCCGATGCTCAACAGCCTGCGGCCGGCGAAAGTCAGTATCTATTCGCGTGCCGGACTACCGGTGTTGCAAACCACTGATTATCAAAACGACTGGAAAGGGCAATACAACAACAACCCACTTCCCGAAGGCTCATACTTCTATATCGTTGAAGGTGCAGATGGCGAAATCTTTAAAGGAACCATAACACTGTTGAGATGATGAGACAAATACAACTTTTTGTACTGGGCATCATAAGCTTTCTGATCACCGGACAGGCTTTGGGACAACAGTTTCCGTTGACCGACCACTATCTTTTCAATCCTTATGCGCTCAGCCCGGCCTCGGCCGGAAGCCGCGAAAAAGGCGCTTTCTTCTTCAACTATCGCAAGGACTGGATTAATTTTGGCAACAGCCCCGAGACCTTTAGGTTCAACACCCATTTTCACATCGGTAACAATATGTATCTTGGTGCCGAAGCATTTATGGACGAGGTAGATATCTTTGAAAGATTCAAAGGTTCAATGAGTTATACCTACCGGCTGCAGATGGCCGAAGCGCAATACCTGCATTTTGGCATCTGGGGAAGCGTGTATCAAAACATCATCCGTGTGGATGAAATCTATGGCAACCCCGACGATCCGCTGATCCGTAACCTCGACCAGCTCACCAAGATGACCTACAATGCAGGCTTTAGCCTCATTTATTACAACAATGCTTTTGAAGTGGGTATCGGAATGCCTACGCTGTTACGCACCAAAGATGCCTACCTCGATATAAGTCAGGGCAATTTTGCCTTTGAACAGGAATTCCAGTTCCATATTGGCAACACCTTTGACCTGAGTCCGGGATTGCAGTTGATGCCCGTGGTGGTGGTCAGGAAAACCTCCAATCAGCCAACGATTATTGATGCCTCTGCTTCATTCATCTTTGGTGAAAAATTCTGGCTCAGCGGCTTGTATCGCAACAGCAAGGTAATAGCACTTGGACTTGGCGGAGAGCTGTTCAACAGCATGAACCTGAATTACAGCTACGAGCTCGGTCTTGGCGGTATCCATTACGATGGTGGCGGCACACACGAAATCACGCTGGGCTTCAGATTTGGCCAAAATGATAAGGATGATGTGAAAGAGTACAAGCAAAAAAATAAGAAACAAAAGAACAAACGCTATATGTTGCACGACTATCAGCAGATGTACGAACAAAAATACAGGAGGGATTAAGCATGACACAACTATACAAACGAACTATCTTCATTTTTGCTATACTATTGTTTAGCAGTATGTTGCCAACAAGACTATTGGGTCAGGCCGCTGATTTTACAGCAAGCACTACCTCCACCTGCGTTGGTGGTACCGTAATTTTCACCGATCTCTCCACAGGAGTCACTCCCACCACCTCGTATGTCTGGAGTTTTGGAACAGGTGCCAATCCCTCAACAGCAAGTGGCGAAGGACCTCACGCCGTCACCTATAACACTCCGGGTGCCAAGACGGTGTCATTGACCCTCACCGACGGATCAATCACCAACACCAAGACAAGGACAAATTATATAACCGTTGGCCAGCCCAATACCATCACGCTGACATCTGGTGCGAGCACGAATATTCAGACTGTTTGCCTCAATGCTGCCCTGGCACCTACTATCACTTATGCTACCACAGGCGCCACGGGAGCCAATTTTACCGACCTTCCGCCGGGTGTGACCGGAAACTGGAATGCCAATGTGGTCACAATCAGTGGGAATCCATCAGCTGTAGGAAACTACAATTTTACCATAACACTCACAGGCGGATGTGGCACCACCACAGCCAATGGCTCCATCACCGTCAATCCCATACCCACTCCGATTCTTGTGAGTTCCGATGCCGACAACACATTCTGCGCCGGAACAAGTGTCACATTCACAGCCGGCGGAGGTACTGATTTCACCTTCAGGGTCAATGGTGTGAGCAAGCAAACCGGAGCCGGACCCGTCTATACCACCAACACCTTGCTCAACGGACAAGTGGTTGACGTGATTGTGATCTCCTCAACGGGATGTACCGCCACCTCGGCAGGTATCACCAATACTGTGAACGATCTTCCCAATCCTTCCATTGCAGGTCCGCAAGCTATTTGCGGGTTGCCAACAACAGCTTTTTATTCGGTGGTTGATCATGCAGGCCACACCTACAACTGGACAGCTACCGGCGGAGTGGTTTCCTCCGGACAAGGCACATCCGTTATCACCGCTGACTGGAGCACCGTTGGCAGCGGCACTGTCAACCTGGTCGAAACGATCACGGCAACAGGCTGTACAAACAGCAACAGCATCAATGTCACCAAAGCACCTGCCTCGGTGGGTGGCACGCTTTCAGGCACAAAAACAGTTTGTGAGGGATCAACAAGTGGTGCCATGACGCTTAACGGATATGTTGGCGATATCCTGAAATGGCAATATTCCGACGACCTTACCAATTGGGTTGATACGGCTTATACGGCCACCTCTTTCATGTCGTGGCCGCTGACAGAGACAACCTATTTCAGGGTCATCGTTCAGAGTGGTGCCTGTGCAGTAGTTGCCTCCACCACGGCTACCATCACCGTAAATCCTACACCAAACCTTGTTATCAACCAGCCTGCGAGTGTGTGTGAACCGTCCAACATAGACCTCACTGCACCGGCCATCACAGCAGGCAGCGATGCCGGACTAACACTCAGCTACTGGACCAATGCGCAGGCAACAATACCTTATGCAACACCGGCAGCGGCAGTTTCGGGCACCTATTACATCAGGGGTGAGTCGGCATCGGGCTGTGCCACCATAAAGCCTGTAACAGTTGTAGTGAGCCCAAAACCGAACTTACTTATTACACCCAACGCCAATCCAGTATGTGTGAATGAAGGTTTAAGTCTGAAGCTCACCGGTCAGGAAGGGTCGGTCTGGAACTGGTTGAATCCTGATACCACCAATGTGAATCCTGTTTTGTTGTTTCCTGCTGTTGGTACGCACACTTTTAGCGCCAGAGCAACCAACCTCGCAGGATGTGTAGATACCACCAGCCTTATCGTCACTGTGCTTGCTCAACCTGTCGTTACGATCACTACAACCGGAGGAAACAACGCCTGCGTTGGCCAGACAAAGACATATAATGCCACCCCGAACCCAAATTATACCTATCAATGGTTTGTGAACGACGTGCTTTCGCCGGCTGCAACAACAGCGGCATTTAATCATGTGATCACAGGTAATCAGGCAGTTGAGATAAAGGTGAAGGCCACCAACACCCTCACTTCCTGTTATGTTTATGACTCTCTGAATGTAAATCC
>DISP01000122.1:0-941 GCA_002421995.1 Bacteroidales bacterium UBA6207
TTTAGCCAGTATTCATCAGAAATACTAAGATTGAGAAATCCTTTCACCACATTGAAACCACTGACAAGCTCGGAGTCTTTCAATAGCTGTGTGCCTATTTCATTGGCAATTGCCTCGGGTGATTTGCCAATTGTTTTAACGAAAGGAAAAACAACAATTGTCATATCACCTTCAAATTCGGTTCTTGTTTTCTGAAAGCTGACAAATTTTTCGTCGGCAGTTTTTGAATAGAGCGTCTGAAATGCAGTATTAAAGGCGTGAATAAGCGAATTTTCGAGCATTGGAATAAATGGTTACAATAAGGTGCAAAAATAGGAAAACCCGCCGAATGAGCCATAAATTGCTTTAACAATAACCCTGGAGCAGTGTAAACAGATCCTTTTACCGGCTATTTTGATACGCAATGCGGAAGTATTTTGATAAATGTTATTAAAATAACAATATAAGATATTGATTAATAATGCAATAAAAAATTTAATATTTTTCACCAAATCTAATGGTTCGTTTTTGAACATATTTTTTTTATATTTGCACACATAAACCTCAGTAAATTTTAAACCTAGTTTTATGAAGAAAAATGTAATCATAATAGGTGCTGCTGGAAGGGATTTCCATAACTTCAACACCTATTTCAGGGACAATGATCAATTCAATGTAGTTGCATTTACAGCGGCTCAGATTCCGGACATTGACGGACGTAAATATCCTGCTGCGCTGGCAGGAAGTTTGTATCCTGATGGTATTCCAATTTATGCAGAATGTGATCTGCCATCCCTGATACACGATCTTCAGGCCGACATTTGCGTGTTTTCGTACAGCGATGTTACTTACCAAAAAGTGATGAGCGTGAGCGCGATAGTCAATGCAGCCGGTGCAAACTTCATGCTGTTGGGACCTAAAGACACAATGGTAAAGAGCACAAAACCGGTGATTGCCGTTGG
>DISP01000122.1:1085-13547 GCA_002421995.1 Bacteroidales bacterium UBA6207
GAGGTGACTTTGAGGCTGGCTGATGTTGTTGTTATCAATAAAATGGATAGTGCCGGACCTGAAGCAATTCAAACTGTAAGACAGAATATTGCAAAAGTGAATCCAAAGGCTATCGTTGTTGACGGCGCTTCACCAATCAAGGTTGATGATATGTCACTCATCAAGGGTAAACGCGTTTTAGTTGTTGAAGATGGTCCAACATTGACGCATGGCGAAATGAAGATTGGGGCCGGAACTGTTGCTGCACAAAAGTTTGGCGCTGCACAACTCGTTGACCCAAGACCTTTCCTTGTTGGAAAACTTGCCGAAACATTCAGCATTTATCCAAATATTGGAACTTTGCTGCCTGCAATGGGTTATGGCGAACAACAACTAAAAGACCTTGAAACCACAATCAACAATACCGATTGCGACGCAGTGGTTATTGGCACACCGATTGACCTGAATCGTATCATCAAGATCAATAAACCAAACACACGTGTTTATTATGATTTGCAAGAAATCGGATTCCCAAATCTTGATCAGGTGCTTTCAGAGTTTGTTGAAAAACACAATTTGATCTGATAAGTTATCAAATACTAATTTTGAAGAGGCTGTCTTATTCCGGACAGCCTCTTTTTTGTAGCATCATGACGCCAAAGTATTTGATTTAAATTGCATTTTGGTTAATTTTGCCTTTGGAATTAAAACGAAAATATTTTTATAAAGCATTGATATGAAAGATGTTAGTGTGTTAAAAGTTTCGGAACATTCAAACTGGATTGGTGTTTTGGACAAAGAGTTGGTAACTTTTGATGTGGTCATGGAGACCAAGTATGGAACAACGTACAACAGTTATTTTATCAATGCAGAGAAAAAGGCTGTAATTGAAACAGTAAAAGAACGCTTTTGGCCTGTTTATGAAGCAAAATTGAGAGAGGTGATGGATCCGTCAACCCTTCAATATATTGTAATGAACCACACAGAACCTGACCATTCGGGCTGCGTTGGCAAACTGCTTGAACTGGCTCCTGATGCGGTGGTAGTTGGAAGCGGCAATGCGATTCGTTATCTAAAAGATTTGACCACCGTTCCGTTCAAAAGTTTGCAGGTTAAGGACGGTGATGAGCTTGATCTGGGAAATCTCACATTGCGTTTTATCAGTGCTCCCAATTTGCATTGGCCTGATACAATGTACAGTTACCTGGTCGAAGATAAGGTGTTGTTTACCTGCGATTCGTTTGGCGCACATTATGCCGACGACCGAATGTATGACGATCTGGTGGGTGATTGGGATGATTCGTTTACCTATTATTTTGATGTAATTTTAAAACCATTCAGCAAGTTTATGCTGAAAGCAATCGAGCGAATCCGTCCGCTCGAGATTGATGTGATAGCTACCGGACATGGTCCCATTTTGCGGTCAACATGGCGAAAATATGTGGACATGTCGGAACGTTATGCCCGCGAAGCACTGGAATTACCCCAAAAAACAAGGGTTTATATTCCGTATGTTTCGGCATACCACAAAACAGGCGCATTAGCCGAAGCCATTGCTGATGGTTTGCGTACCAACAAGGAATTAGATGTTTTTTTGCAAGATATCGAACACACAAGCCTTGGCGAGATTGATATGCAGGTTGCGATGGCTTCTGGTTTGATTGTCGGATGTCCGACGATAAACCAAAACATTCTATTGCCGATTTACCGCTTGTTTGCCGTGATCAGCCCGCTGCGCGATAAGGGAAAACTTGCCGGCGGTTTTGGCTCCTATGGATGGAGCGGCGAAGGGATGAAGATGATACGCACCAATCTTGAAAATCTCAAGATGCATTATACTGAAGATGATGTTTTTGTGAAGTTTTCGCCTGATTCAAACGATATTGAACGTGCTTTCAACTATGGTAAACGTTTTGGCGAGCAACTCATAAAACAATCCTTGTAACGCAACAATGCTTAACGAAGTGAGAAAAACAAGTTTTCTGGCCTGGATTGGGATTTCAGCATTTCTTTTGCTGTCATCATGCAGCGTCGAAAGAAAAATGGCTAAACAATTTGTTGCCAGGGCGCAACAGTATCCATGCCTTGTTTTATTTCCTTCAGAGGTTTTGGTCACGAATCTTAAGCATGATCAACGCAGCGAGAGCTTTTATTTCATTGATGCAGTCAAGGATACTTCGCTGTTTCGCAATAGCATGATTTTAAGAACTTTAAATGACGACTCACTCATTCAACCATTTCAGGACGCTTTTCGGAGTGAAATGGGTCAATATGGTTTGAAAGTCTATTCAGGCGACGAAATGGAACAATTTACGCTGATACGTGAACCTTCGTTGCTCGTAAACGTGGCCCAGCTGGAAATACAGGAGTATTACACAGATTATGAAGACAAGATATCGGTTGGTGAAGATATTTATTCAAAAGTTATTTACCTGACCTCAATAAATCTTGGCGCCTGGTTTGAAGTTGCAAAGATGGATTCGGTTCATGAAGTTAAATATCCGGTTTTATTTGCCTCACACGATTTGACAGACCGGTGGAATGGTTATTTCACTCAAAAGCTGCTGACAGGTGAGATACAATATAAGCTGGAAATTGACACTATCAGCACAGGCGAAGTGAGTTCTTTTGCACGCTATCTTGGAAGACTTTACGCGGCTTATACGTTTGATTATCTGATGAATGACTATATCAAAAAATCAATTCCTCCGACATCTCAGACACAAAAATATTACCGCTACGACCCTTACAAAAAGTGGATTTTCACCACAGAAAAAGATCGCTTTATATTGTTGGATTAGCTGTTGTTATTCAAGTAGTTCAGGCCTGCGCTTTGCGGTTCTTTCCAACGCTTGTTGTTGTTTCCAGGCTTCGATTTTTTTGTCATCGCCCGAGAGCAAAATGTCCGGCACTTCCCACCCATTGTAAACGCGTGGTCGGGTGTAAACAGGAGGTGAAACAAGACCATCCTGAAACGAATCGGAAAGCGCTGATGTTTCATCACTTAACACACCTGGAATCAGTCTTACAATGCTATCTGTAAGCACGGCTGCCGCCAACTCGCCTCCGGACAGAACATAATCGCCAATTGAGACTTCCATCGTGATAAGGTGTTCGCGAATGCGTTCGTCAATGCCTTTGTAATGTCCGCAAAGCATGATAAGATTTTCTCCCAAAGACAATTTGTTGCTGAGTGATTGTTCGAGTCTTATCCCGTCGGGACTCATATAAATGATCTCGTCATAATTTCTTTGACTTTTCAACGCGCTGATGCATTTGTCAACCGGCTCAATCATCATCACCATTCCTGCGCCACCCGAAAAAGCGTAATCATCCACCCGCTGATGCTTGTCATTGGCATAGTCTCTCAGCTGATGAAGATGAATTTCAACCAGATTTTTATTTATAGCCCGCTTAATTATGGATTCAGAAAACGGTCCCTGAAACATTTCGGGAAAGATTGTAATTATATCTATTCTCATTGAAAAAACCATTTCGTTTTAAGATTCATAAACTCCTTTATGCCGGCCTGAGCCAATTCCCTGCCAAAACCTGAGTTTTTGACACCACCAAATGGCACCCTTGGATCGCTTTTAACAAGGCTGTTGACAAATACAGCACCGGCCTCAATTTGCGATGCCACTCTTTCGGCTCGTTCACTATTTTCGGTCCAGATGCTGCAGCCGAGTCCAAAACGTGTGTCGTTAGCAAGTCTGATTGCCTCTTCTTCGGTCTCGAACGGAATTGCAATCATCACCGGGCCAAAGGTTTCTTCATCACAAACCGGCATTCCTTTTGAAACGTTTATGAGAAGGGTGGGTAAGTAAATGTCAGGATGCAACTCGGAGCGTTTTCCACCACAAACAAGCTGCGCACCCATTTCAATAGACCTGTTTACTTGTTGTTCAATATTTTCGACCAGGTCGGGTCGTGCCATTGGGCCAATTTCGGTGTTCAAATCCGTCGGATCGCCAATTCGGATGGATTGAAGCGCTGATGTCTGAAAGCGAAGAAATGCTTCAAAAGCAGATTTTTGAACGATGAAACGTTTGGCCGCGATGCAAACCTGACCTGCATTCATCATGCGGCTGGTCACACCGACTGTGCAAGAATTCTGGAGGTTAGCATCGTCAAACACGATAAAAGGATCGGAACCACCCAGCTCAAGAACAACTTTTTTAAGGTGTTTTCCGGCCAAACCGGCTACTGCCCGTCCTGCCTTTTCGCTTCCGGTCAGGGTGACTCCTCTTACTAAAGTATGAGCTATTACAGCTTCTGATCTTTCGGCTTCGATGATAAGGGCAGACATCACACCTTTTGGAAAGCCGGCATTTGCGAACAACTCAGCAATTTCGAGGGCACAAGCTGTGACATTAGGAGCATGTTTAAGCAAAACCGTATTTCCGGCAACAATGGCCGGAACAGCAAATCTGAAAACCTGCCAGAAAGGAAAGTTCCATGGCATGATAGCAAACAAAACCCCAAGTGGTTCATAAGAAAGTCTGAGTGAGCCGGTGCCGGCCTCAATGATTTCATCCTCAAGAATTGACGATTCGGGCATGCTATAATGCCTGCAAAGCCACGCACATTTTTCAATTTCGGCCAAAGATTCTTTCAAAGGTTTTCCCATCTCGCCGGTGATGAGTAATGCGAGCCTGTGTTTATTTTTTTCAAGTTCTGCACCAAGCTTTTCGATCAAAAGACAGCGCGACTGATGATCATTTTGTGACCACATTTTAAAGGTTGAATGAGCCGCTTGAATCACGTCTTCAAGTTCAGCAGTAGTGTGTTGCGCATAAGAACCAATCATTTCTCCGGTGAAAGGATTTAAACTTTTGAGTGCTTCCATTGGTAAGTGATTAGAAGTAAATATCTTAGAATGTATTTCGGTGATGATGGAAATTAGCTACTTTTATGCCCAAATTTAGAACTTTTAATCCATTTTGAAACGATGCATTACAGAAGCTTATTATTGACAGTTGTTTTATATGTGTTGAGCCAAGCCGGCCTGGTGTCGCAGCAAAGTTCGTATTTTATACCGAGAGAACTTCAGCGGGCATACCACAATAAAACACGTAATGCCATGGGATTGCCCGGACAGGAATATTGGCAAAACAGGGCTGACTATACCATCAATGCTGAGATTGATCCAATAAAAAGCGAAGTGAAAGGCGATGTTTCAATTGCTTATGTGAATAATAGTACTGATACATTGAAACGCTTGGTTTTCAACATATATCAGGATATTTTCAAGAAAGGAAACAGCCGCGACTGGGACATCGGCACCGAAGATTTGCATGATGGAACAATGATTAACGAACTGATTGTTGAAGGTAACAGCATTGATTTGATCAACAGGCAGAGCGTTTCGCGTCAGGGAACGAAATTAATTGTCAGGCTTTCACAACCCATTTTACCGCAATCGAAGGCTGACATTAAAGTGAATTGGTCGGTTAAGTTGCCGTCACTTCGCACGGTGCGGATGGGAAAATACAGCGATTCGATCGCATTTGTGGCATATTGGTATCCACAAATTGCAGTGTATGATGACATTGACGGATGGGACATGGTTTCATACAATGGCAGCGTTGAGTTTTACAACGAATTTGGTGATTTTGATGTAAGCATCACAGCACCGGCTGGCTGGGCTATGTGGGCAACAGGGCGTTTGCAAAATCCTGAAGAGGTTTATCATAACAATATTCAAAAAAAATACCAACAAGCTTTGAATTCTGAAACTGTCGTCCGGATTATCACTGAACAAGACTATCAAAGCCAAAAGGTATTTCAATCAAAAAATAAAATGGTCTGGAAATTCTTTGCAAAGGATGTTCCCGACTTTAGTTTTGCCATGGGACAAGGCATGCTTTGGGATGCCAGTACGCTCGAAGTTGATGCCAAAAACAACCAAAGTGTTTTTATCGCCAGTGTTTACCCGCCTTCATCGGCTGAATACAAAAATGTTCCAGGTTTTAGCAGACAAAGTATTGAATATATGTCGTTTATCATGCCGGGTGTTGCGTTTCCTTATCCAACAATGACTACTTTTAGCAACGGAAAAAGAAATGGCGGAATGGAAACACCCATGATGGCAAACAATGGCAATCCGACGGAAGAATCTGATTTGTTTGGCCTGACTTTTCATGAAATCGCCCATAGCTATATGCCATTCATGATGGGAACAAACGAAAAAAAATATGCATGGATGGATGAAGGGTGGGCAAGCTTGTGGCCTTCGAAATTAGTTGACAGCCTCTATCCTCAGCATCAATATCTCAAACGAACTGTTGAATCTTTTGAAGCAGCAGCCGGTAAAGAAATGGATATTCCTCCTATGGTTCCAAACCATCTGATGGCCACCAATTATCCAAGTTTAAGACTTGGTTCATATACCCGGCCGGCCATGGCTTATCATTTTCTGGAAGATGCGTTAGGATCAGAAAAATTCCAGCAAGCACTCAGATTTTATATGCAGACCTGGAAGGGGAAACACCCGCTGCCGCTTGATTTCATCAAAATTTTTGAAATGGTTGCCGACCAGGATCTTAGTTGGTTTTTTTCGCCCTGGCTCTATGAAAATGCTTATCCTGATTTATGCATTAAGAAAATTACCGACAAGGGATCCGTTGTTGTTGAAAACAGAGGCGGGCTACCATTGCCTGTTGTATTAAAAGTAAAATACACCGACCAGACAGAGGAGGTTTTCGAGTACAGCACGGCTGTTTGGAGTTCATTGCTTAAATCAATCATTATTGAGTTGGCCTCTGATAAGCATGTGCAGGAAATAACACTCGGAAACGAATACATCCCTGATGTGAACAGAAAAGATAATTATATGTTAGTAATAGATCAAACACAATCAAAATGAAACACTTATTCCTCTTTATATTGAGTTTTTGGGCCTTGAGCATGTTCGCTCAGATTGCACCAGACACCTATTATGTTCAGTTTACGGACAAAAACAATTCGCCTTATAGCTTTAATCACCCTGAACAGTTTTTAACGCAAAGAGCCATTCAGCGAAGGATGAAGCATGAAATCCCTTTCCAGGAAAACGACTTGCCGGTTAATCCCGATTATCTGCAAGGTGTTGCAGCGACCGGAGCAAGCATACTGTTTCCGACAAAATGGTTTAATGGAGTTACCATTCAAACAACAAATACAGCTGTTTTGGATGCTATTAATGCACTTCCTTACGTGCTTAATATCAGCAAATTACATGATCAACCCTCAAAACAAGCATGGAAAGAGAAAGCCTATTTTGCCAATGAGTATTACACTGAAAGCGATCAAACCGGCTTGAAAGGCAGCGCCAACAGCCTCAGTTTTGACTATGGAAACGGCTTGACCCAGATCAATCAGATAAACGGAATTGCATTGCATGAAGCCGGGCTGAGAGGGCAGGGGATGGTGATTGCCGTTTTGGATGGCGGTTTTGCTGATGCTGACACACATATTGCTTTTGATAGTTTAAGAGCCAACAACCAAATTCTTGGAACAAAGGATTTTGTGCATCGGGGTGGCAGTGTTTATACTGAAAGCTCACACGGCACAAGCGTTCTTAGCACCATGGGAGCCAATGTTCCGGGACAGCTTATCGGCACAGCTCCAAAGGCAAGTTATTGGCTTTTACGTTCAGAGTATGTGTTGTCTGAGCACCTTATCGAAGAGTTTAACTGGGCATCTGCTGCAGAGTTTGCCGACAGCGTGGGAGCCGACATAATTAACTCTTCACTTGGATATATTGACTTTGACTGGTCGCAATGGAACCATGCCTACCCCGATATGGATGGAAACACATGTAAGGTTACGATAGCTGCCAACCTTGCTGCGAGCAAGGGAATTCTTGTGGTTAACAGCGCGGGTAATTCCGGCTCTTCAAGTAGTTTTCCATACATTGGGGCGCCTGCTGACGGAGCAGATGTTTTCTCAATCGGAGCGGTTACCGGAGAGGGGATTAGAGCCGGTTTCAGTTCGATTGGCCCAACTTACGACGGAAGAATAAAACCTGATGTGATGGCAATGGGGCAAAATACGGCATTGGCAAACGGAAATAACAATTTTACCTATGGCAGTGGGACATCATTTTCGTCGCCTGTGATGGCAGGTATGTCGGCATGTTTGTGGCAAGCGCATCCTTATTTCTCAAACTTCGAAATCAAAGATGCCATCATGATGAGCGGCGATAAAGCGGTTGCGCCTGATGTGCAATACGGCTACGGAATTCCGGATTTTGTGCTGGCAAATTCTTTTCTTACCTCAATTGATACAGGAACCCAAAAAGATGTAACGTTATTGAAAATCAGTCCTAATCCTTTTCATCATGTCAATGGAATATGGTTTCCGACACAAGAATCACTCGTGATAAGAATTTTTGATTCCAAAGGAGTTATTGTGAAAGAACTCAGTCTCTCGAACCCGCAACAAGGTGTGGTAAGAGATGCTTTAAATGGTCTGAGCAGTGGCTTTTATTCGGTTGATGTAAGATCGGAAAACGCCAGACAGCTGATCAAATTGGTGAAATTCAATTGACAGAAAACCAGAAATTTTACTGTAAGTAACCATTTTTAATTGCAAAGCGGATAAGCCCGGCAATATTGTTCACTTCAAGTTTTTTCATCAGATTGGTTCGGTGTGTGTCAACTGTTCGGTGGCTTATATACAACTTGTCACCAATTTCCTTGTTTGAAAGTCCGGCTGCTATTAGCTTCAAAATCTCGATTTCGCGATCTGTGAGAATAAAAGCGGAGTGCGTGGCAGCAGGGCTTCCTGTTTGATAGGTTTCCAGTAGCTTTGAGGTGAGTGCCGCCGTATAATAATTACCTCCGTTGTTAACGATTTTTATAGCATTCACCAGCTCGTCTTTGTCGGAGTTTTTAAAAAGAAAGCCTTTCGCACCAAGCTCTGTCATTTTCTTAACCAGTGCTTTTTCCTCATGCATCGTTAGCACGATCACTTTCAGGCCCGGAAATTGCTTCCGGATCGCTGTCAGAGCCTCTATGCCATTCATCACAGGCATATCTATGTCCATAAGGACAATGTCAGGCTGAACAACCTCAAGTATTCTGAGCAGTTCATACCCGTTAGGGGCAGTGGCAATAACTTTCATCATGGCATCACTTTCGAGCAGCGATTTGAGTCCTTCGGTGACCATTTGATGGTCGTCGGCAATAATAATTTTGATCATAACTATGATTCAACTGGTATTCTAACAGTGGCAAGCATTCCGCTCTCGGGACTTGGTTGCAGGTTAAACTCTCCGTGTATCGTTTCAACACGGCTTGTTATATTCATCAAACCAATTCCCTTTTGCTTTTCCTTCATCGTTTTAAAACCTTTACCGTTATCTTCCACAAGGAGAACCAGTATTTTTCCGTTTTTTAAGAGTTGTACAGAAACCTGCGTTGCCTCGCTGTGTTTAATGATGTTGTTTATAAGCTCTTGTGTTATTCGATAAAGACCGATCTCAACTTGTTCAGCAAATCTTTTATCCACGCCAAAATGTTCGAAATGATATTGAATGGGAGAATAACGGAAGGTCTTGTCGAGCATATCTTCCAGTGCTGGTATCAGACCATCTTCCTGCAATATTCTCGGCATCATCTGGTGTGAAAGATTTCTCACATCCTGTATCGTGTGATCAAGCACTGACGTTAGGTTGCGCATGGTTTGAACGCTTTTGTCCCCGAGCTCATTATTTTCAGCCATGGAGGCTAAACCAAGTCTGACACCCGACAGTTGTTGGCCAATTCCATCATGCAGGTCTTTGGCTATACGTTTTCGTTCCTCTTCCTGTGCAACAACAACAGCTCTCAAATTATCTTCTTTCTGAGCCAGTAATTTTGCATTAAAGATGGCATTTTGCTTTGCCTGATGTCGTTTGTACAAAACAAAAATTATAATTGTACCCAGTACCAAAAGGCTTATCAAGGCAATGTTTTCAGCCTGATGTTGCTGGACCTCGATGTCTTTTATAAGTTTTTCCTGCTTCAGAATTTGAATTTCGTTGTCTTTTTGTGATGCTTTGTATTTTGCTTCCACTTCTGCCATTTGTTTCTGGCTTGTCTCATTGAAAAGTGAGTCTTTGTAAATGTTTGACGTTAAATAATTTTCAAGCGCGAGCTTATAATCATGTTTTTCCTGATACATCTGTGCCAGGCTTGAATAGATGCTTTGAAGAAGCTGGTTAGCCCGTAATTCTTTCGCGATGTCTTCTGCAGATTTATAATAGATTACAGCACTGTCCCAATCTTTAGTTCCTACAAAAGTTCCGGCGATATTGATCATGGAATACACGGAGCCAATTTTATCCCCTGTTTGCTGATCAAGTTTTAAAGTCTTTGAAAAAAATTCCCGCGCTGTGACAGTTTCACCATTTGAAGCATAAATCTCGCCAAGGTTGTTGAGTACTATTGCCTGGGCATCGGTGATATTAAATTCAATTGCTTTGTCATAAGCACTGTTATAATAAAAAATGGCTTCTTTAAACTTATTCTTTGCTTCATAAATGGTTCCTATGTTACTCAATGTCATTACTATACCACGCTTTAAATTAAGTTCTACTGCCAATGAATTAGCTAAATGATATGATTCCAATGCCTTATCATACTGAGCGGTGGTTTTATAGATAATCCCAATGTCGTTGTAATTGGACGCCAGAGCTCTTCTGTCATTTAGTAATTCATTTAATTTCAGTGATTTATAATGGTAATCAAGTGCGGTTGAATACTCTCCTTTATTCTTTTCAAGTACACCTGCCATGCTGTAGGAGTGTGCAAGGTAGGAGTTAGCTCCAATCGTTTCGCCAAGTTTTATTGCTTCAACGATGGCTTTACTGCATATTTCAGCTTGTGATCTATAATTCTTTTGAACAAAGTTATTGATAACCATAAGCTTAGTTGTATCATCAGCTTGCTCATACTGATTCATGAGGCTGTCAGGTAAAAACTGAGCGACCAAAGATGAAGAGAAGAGGAGTACTAAGCTTAACAACCAAATCTTACCCAGACTATACATGATTCGTTTTTTTTCAAAAATACAAGATTTTGTTGCGAACCGTCGAAATACTGAAAATTTTACGATGAAACATATATAAACACCTTTATAACCAGATTACAAATGTAATTAACAATTGTAAAGTTAACATGTTACAAATGTATATTAGTATTGTAAATCAGTATTATAAACAAATGTTACTTTTTCCAAAAATATTATTCAACTTCTTCACATAATTTACAAAACTAAAAAATGAGAATAATCAATTTATATTTATATAATAAACTTAATATCAGTATTATAATATATTTTAACTAAACTATTACTATCAAGATATCTATTTTTCGACAAGAAAAATCAAAATATATATTATAATCTATAATATAGTGAATATAAATAGATTATAGAAAACTACTTTATTAATAGTTTAAATAAATTTCAAAATTATACAGGTAACATGTGTAACTTATAATAATTTTCTACAGAAAACAAATGTAAATTACATCTGTAATCAATTTGTTTATCTTTGTAACTAATTCGCTAAAAAAAATATTGGAATTATGAAGGAAAGAATTCATCAGGTCATGAAGATGAAAGCAGTAAATGCTGCTGAGTTAGCCGACATAATGCATATCACACGGCCAAGTTTATCTCACATCATCAACGGACGCAATAATCCGAGTCTGGATTTTGTCATGCGTTTAAAAGAGGCATTTCCTGAGTTAAGTTTGGATTGGTTGGTGTTTGGCCGCGGCTCAATGACGATTAGTGTTGCAGCTGAAAAGACACAACCTTTGGCTGCAAAGCTGCCTTTGTTGTTTGAGGACACTCCTGTTACAACGGAAACAACCGAACCGGAGCATCAGCCTTCGGTTGATTTGCCTGATCTTTTTTCATCACCGCCCCCTCAAAAGCCGGAAATCATCGAAGAAGCCGAACCCGAACCAGCTGCATTTTTTACAGCTGAAAAGCAGCAGCAAAACGACAAAAAAGAAGTCCCTGTCCGGAGCGGACAAGGACCTAAGTCTGAGTATCTTACCAGAAAACCCGTTAAGATGATCTTAGTTTACGAGGATGATACTTTTTTAGTTTATGATTATCAGCGTATTAAAACTGATCCATCGTATTAAAGAAGAACGAAGCTTCGATTAATGCATTTTCGTCGCTATCGGACCCATGAACTGCATTAGATTCGATTGAAGTACCATATAATTTTCTGATTGAACCTTCGCGTGCATCGGCAGGATTTGTGGCGCCTATAAAGTCGCGGTAAGCCAGAACTGCATTTTCTTTTTCGAGAACAGCTGCAATTATCGGACCAGAGCTCATTGAAGCAACCAGACTTCCGAAGAATGGACGTGCGCTATGAACAGCATAGAATGCTTCAGCCTGTTCTTTGCTAAGTCTTAACATTCTGACTGCCTTGAATTTAAATCCACCTTCGGCAATTTTTGCCATGATACCACCAATATGTCCGGCTTCTACAGC
>DISP01000033.1 GCA_002421995.1 Bacteroidales bacterium UBA6207
TTATTTTATTTGTGTTCTCTTTTTTTGAAGTAATAACCAATTGTCCAGCCAACATAAGGTCTGAATTTCACAAATATTTCATTTGTCAGCGTTTCTGATTCGTATCCTGATATAAAATCTTCATTGAAAACTTGCACAGATGCGCCTGTCCCAAAGTATAGTTCGGTGGTGAGATGTTTTAGTATTAAGAACTGTTTTCCAAATAAAACTCCAAACTCAGGTCCATATCTGTGTAGATTTACAGTCCTTGATGTTGAATGTAATCCGGCGTAAAAATCCAGATTCTTTGTGCGCGTATCATTGTAGCGTAAAAGTCCTGATAAAAACCATGCCTTTGGAGCTGATTTTCGTTTTGGAAAGTAATGCCGAAATGAAAGTCCTAAGGTGAAACCATTGCAATCATACATGTTTGAAATTGGAGGTCCTTCGCCTCCAGTATTGATCCAGTCAGAATTTCTGAGTGCAAAAAGAAATTCAATTGAGTTATTCGATTTTATTGTTTTTTCAACAATCAGGTTTGGATTCTTATAAAATATGTCTTGAAGAATCATTGTTTTAAGCACGATTCCAGTTGATTCTTGTCCGTAAAGAAGAATAGGAAATACTACTAATACTAGAATTAACTTTTTCATTTATGGCTCTTATTTTCGATTTTTCATTCGCTTGCTGCTAACGGCAGTCCGTCTAAAAACCACTCTATTTTTGATTTATCTTCAGTTCTACACCACTAAATTAGCACAAAATGCTTTGTATGGAGAGCGAATTTTCAAACACATTTTGCTTTTATTTTTTTGCCATTGCCAAAACCGCTTCCCTTTTTCAAAACCAAAACCACTCCATAGGGGTTCGTCCGGGCAGGAGTTCAGGCTGTGGCTATCAGTAGGGCAAGTATGCTGCAACATCTCTTTATTAGTGGTCGCTGCTTCATCCTTTCTCATAAATAATGATACCAATCCGCTTGATATGCTCAATTAACTCTAAATTTTCAATCTTATCATAAATTGATATATCAATATTATACGGCAATAATAAGTCATCAAGCGCTGTTTCAATCCTGAGAAGCGTATCTAAACTTAGCTTATTGCCAACAATACTAATGTCTATATCTGAACCTTCCCGGTAATTTCCTTTGGCCCGCGAACCATAAAGAATGGCTTTGTCAATTTCAGAACAATTGGCAAATACCGATTTTATTTTATCTATATGTATTGCTTTTAATCCGTACATTATTCTTTTTCAAATAGATCCATCTGTTCTCCTGTTCTTTTGCCTTCCATTGCTACTTGAAATTTCAAAAACTCAGAATAGTATTCATTGATTATTTTTAAATATATTTCATGGGCTGTCTCTTCATTATAAGTATGGGACGTTTTAATTCGGCTTTTTATCATATCCATCCACATATCTCCATCTCCAATAAGATTTGAAGAGAAGGCATATCTGATAGCATCTCTTGATCCTCCTATTTCTGAATTTCCTTGATAAAAAGCGTAATCTTTCATCACATTCCAGGCCATTTCAAATGTATATTCAAAACGTTGGATTAATCCTTCTCTTATTATTTCTTCCAGAACAACATCTGTATTTTCATGGTCAATACTCAAATCCTTATCCTTCATTTCTTTTTTAACATACTCAATAGCCTCTGTTAGTTTCAAAAGTGCTTTAGTATAATTGGAAAAACGTTGTTCCCATCTTATGTCTTTATTTTCTGTCATTGAGTTTTCTTTTAACATTAAAACTTTCTAAAGGTAGGGATTTTAATTATTTAGTTCAAATTTAATCGCGATTAGGTAGCATTGCATTCAGTTTTGCCCATTTACTAACTAAACACCAATTCAGGGCAGATTAGTCCACATTGGCCATAAGAGTCCCGAGATCAAATCATTGATATTCAAGTGTAAAGTGTTTGAAAAAAAAGTGTAAACTTTTCATGGTGTTGCACTTAGCATTTCAAAATTAATTGCTTTTTCTTTATCTGCAACATCTGCCCTTAATTTTTTATCAGATCGGCCGGGCTCTTATCTTTGAAAGGTTTAAGGTGTTTGTACGGGTAAAATCCGGTTGGTTTTAGGGCTTTTGTGTTGCATCAGCTCCCTTAATGTGAGCCGTTGGCTGCGGTTTGGTGTGTATGCCGGCGTTGATAACCCTCCTGTCGTTATCGGCTACATGCGTTTTGCGGGCACAAAATTGTTTTATGCCCGGTTCGAGCCACGCATTACATCAAAAGTGAATAATCCAAAAATCAGTTTTTGGGTGCAAGAAATTTGTTGTAGAGCAACAATCCGGCGATTGTGAAAACGCCTATCAGACTGAAAATGAACCATAAAAGACCCGGTTGCTGGAGTTCGTCCACAAAACGGACGTAAAGCAAAGCGCCTAAGATGCCTCCCACACCACTTCCGATCACGCCATAGAGGAACGAATATCCCTGGTACAATGCCTTTTTGTCGGGCGGAGCAATCAGTCCCACATAAGAGAGGAATTTCGGATGTGCCGTCATCTCGCCGAGCGAAAAGATGAAAAGCCCGAAAATGAAAACCCATGCGTGCATCGAAACAGCCAGGATGGCCATGCCCACAGTTCCGAGGGCGATGCCAAAGATCATGGTGGGAAGGGCTTTGGTGTTTTTCACAAGACTCGAAATGAACAATTGTAGGGCAATGATGGTGCCTGCGTTGATCACCGTAACATGTTCGGCCTCGAACTTCCAATTGCTCTCGATGCCCAACAATGCCAAGAAGCCATTCACGGTGGTGTTCACAGGCGTCATGTCCACATAGTCGGTCATATACCACAACACGGTGTCGAACATCTGGAAATATAGAATCCAAAACATGGAGTAGATCACAATCATGCTCACAAAACGAAAATCTTTCAGCACCATCACCACGCCGCTCAGTACTTCAACGAGGCTTTTGCTGCTGGCGGGCCGTTTTGGTTCTTTATACACAAAGATGTTGAGAATCAGCAGCCATCCGGTGCCGATGGCAGCCATAATAAAGATGTAGGACCACGAAATGCCTTTGAGATAGGGAATGAGGATGAGCGGAAAGATGAATGCGCCCAGGTTGATGCTCCAGTAAAAGATGCCGAAACCGAGACCGCTGTTGCTTTCGTTGGTTTCGCGCGAGATAGTGCCGGAAATCACAGGTTTAAAAAGTCCGGCACCGACAGCCATGAGCAGCAGACTGAGAAAAACCAGGGCATAGCTGCTTGATAAACTCGTGAGAAAATAGCCCGTACTCATGATGGAGAATGCAAACATCAACATGCGGCGGTAGCCAAAACGATCGGCCAGAGCGCCTGAAAGGATCGGCAGGAGGTAGAGCAGGGGTGTGATGGTGCTTTTGATCACGCCAACGCCTTCTTTGCTGAATCCAAGTCCGCCATCGGCTGTGTTCATAACAAGATAAACCGAAAGCACCGACATGACGCCATAGTACGAACCACGTTCGAAAAACTCCATGATGATGACAGTCCAGTAGTTTTTTGAGAACGACCGAAAGCCGTTTTTTCCTGATGATGCAGCCGATGCCATAATTTTCTGTTTGATGAAGAGGACAAAGATAGGAATTTCGCTTTCTCTTTTTGCCCGGCATGATAAGGTCTGCAAGCTGTTATTGCCGGTCAGCATCAGCAGTGCATTGCCGGATAGATTTTAAAGGCGGTTTGGTTGACTGCTGTTTAGACGGAGCCTGCCTGAAAATATTTAAGCAGCTCAATATCAATGTGTAATACTGACTTTTGTGTTTTTCGGGCAGACAATTGTAAGCATTTACATGAAAAAGCCTGCATCCCGATCTAAATTCGAAGCTCGGATTGCATGAAAAGACTTCGGTAGTGTTCTTTTTTTTAACCGCAGTCCACGAAGGAGGCGCATAGGACGCAGAGAAGTATCGCTCCGTTCGCTTCATCGCTCAGTTCGCTAAAGTCGTTCCGTTCGCTTCGTTCGCCCCGTCGCTTCGTTCGCTCAGTTCGCTCAGTTCGCTCCATTCGCTCCGTTCGCCAAAGTCACCCCGTTCGTCTATAATACCGTAAGCTTATAGCGGATTATTTCAAAAAGCGCATCCAATTGTTCGATATTGCTGATTTCGAGCGTGAGAGGTTTGAGTTTTCCAACCTTTAGGCAATTGGCAAAGGCTGTTTTGATGTCATCGTTGACATTCAGCTCCTCTATTCCGGCTGCTGTTGTATCGGTGAAATAGAAGCTGATTTTCAGGAAATCTTCCCATGCCGAGAGCCAAAATATGGTTTTCTTTTTGAAGGCAGCCTTGAAAAGCCATGCTTTTCCATCGTTGTAATAGCGCCATTCGCCTGTGATGCCGTGCTCTGAGCCGAGCCTCGGCAGCAAGGCCGACCATGACGCATAAACCTCCGGCTTGAGGGTGTTTTTCAATGCCTCTTCGGTGGGTTGCAGTGTTTCATCGCGTAACAACATGGTCTGGATTTTTCTATTTGCCGGGGATTGTGTTAAGATCAATTTCTGTGATAAATGATTGATAGCCGGCAAACACGCCAAGACCGCCTTCGATATTTGAATACACCGGCGTTGGTTCGGCAAAGGGGTTGTCGTCTTCGAAGTTGTTGATCGAGCGGTGATAATTGAAGTAGTGCTCGTCGGTGCTGAACAGAAGCAGGTTGATTTTCCTGTTGTTTTCTGAAGTAAAGTACAGCCAGGGTGATTTGTAGGTGAAATATTCGCCGTCTTTGTTGACGTCGCTCACAAACTCTTCGCCGTTTTGAAACCAGATTGTTTCGTAATAGCCTTCGTAGGGCATTGGTCCCCACTGATTGAAAAACCCGGCCGAAACGCGGTAGTAATCGCCTTTGCCGGCTTTGTCAGCAAATCTGAAACCGAAACTGTATTCGTAAAAATTGCCCGGGTTTTTATCAACAGTAATATTCTCGGCCTGAGGCGGTGCCATGGCAGGAACGGTGCAATGGGCCGTGACTTTTTCTCCTTTGGGTGTGTTTACTTCGAGCCAATAGGTTTTGCCTCCTACTACTTCCATGTCTGTTGAGTAATAGGATTTAAGATAAGGATCAAACAGGAGTGTTGTTGTGCTGCTTCCGTTGTTGATCTTTACAATTGCATCACTGACAGGGCTATAGCCGTCATATGACCATGATGTCAGTGTGTAAAGCGGACGGCTGTAGTAAAGCTGAACAGCAATTGTGTCGGCCCCGGCGCGCAGATAGCTGCTGACAATAATCTTTGGTGATGTTGTGGGCGCTTCAACTTCCGAAACCATGCTTTCGCACGAAAACAGCAGAAAGAGCATCGCTATTAGGAGTATATGGAATGATGTTTTCATGGCTTTCAAAATTTAACTGAATAAGTAACAGATGGAACGATCGGGAAAATTGCAACCTGTTTGAGTTTTGAAATATAGGTATCGTTGTTATAATATTCATTTTCAATATAATAGAAAAATGGATTTTTACGATTGTAGGCATTGTAGAAACCAAATTCCCAGGTTCGCTCATGCTTGCTGAACTTTTTGTGCACCTGAACGGCAAGGTCGAGGCGGTGGTAGGCTTTCATCCTGAAATCGTTCACGGCTCCGTAGTCGGTGAGGTTGTTGTAGTAGAAATAGGGCGTTTCCACCACATTGTACTGGCTGAGCGGATCGTGAGGCATCGAAGGAAAAGATCCGACCGGCAGGGTGATTGCATTGCCTGTGCCATAGACCCATGTTCCGGACAGGGTGATGTTTTTGCGCAGCTCGTGAATCACCACCACCGAGATGTCGTGCCGGCGGTCGTAGCGGGCCCAGTATTTTTTTCCGAAGTTGATTTCGTCGAATTGCAGCTGCGTCCACGAAAGGGTGTAGCCAATCCAGCCGCTTGTTTTGCCTGTTTTTTTATGCAGCAGCACCTCAATGCCATAGGATTCGCCTTTGCCGGCTGTCACATTATCCTGCCAGGTGAAATTTTGTGCATCTGTCGGGTCGTCGAGCAGCAGGAAACTCGCTCCGGGCAGATAGCCCAGGATGTTGCGGCTTTTCTTGTAATAACCTTCAACAGTGAGGAGTGCCTTGCCCTGGAACAACTCTTTGGCAACACCTGCCGACAGCTGTGATGAGTGCTGTGGCGCTACCCTGTCGGTAGAAGGCACCCAGAGGTCGGTGGGCAGGCCGATACCTGTATTGCTCAGCAAATGAATGTATTGGTTCATAAGCGCAAAAGCTGCTTTCACCGAAAAACCATCGTTGATGATGTAATTGGCAGAGAGTCGGGGTTCAAGGTTGAAGTAAGGTTTGTTTTCGGCTACAAAGTGCGAGAGCCTCAGTCCGGCATTGAGTTGTGCTTTGCCACTGAAGTTGAAGATGTTTTCTGCATATAGTCCCGATTCGAGTGATTCGTATGCCACCTTGCTGTTGAAATCGTAGCGTGTGCCCTGATCCACCTCGACGATTGCACTTGGCTGAAAGTGATGATAGGTTGATTGCAGGCCCGCGCGAAGGGTGTAGGCAGGCGATAAATGGTATTCAAGGTCGTGTTTCAACCCGAAGTCGCGGATGCCTGAGGTGTAGGTGAGTGAATAGTTGTCGTAATAGCTCTTGTATTTTTCATAGATATTCAGATCGTATTCGCTGAAGATGAATGAAGTATTGCTGAAAATCTTGTTGTTAAACAAATGATTCCAACGAATGGTGGCTGTTTTATTTTGCCAGTACAGACCGCCTTTGTCATAGCCTTCGCCGGAATAATTGCTGTTGAAGTAAAACTTATCACGACCAAAATAGCCGCTCACATACAGACGGTTTTTCGGACCAAAGTCGTAGTTAAGTTTGGCGTTGAGGTCATAAAAATAATAACCGGCTTTTTCGTCCGACGGCATAAACGGGCGTATGAGTGCATCCACATAGGTGCGGCGACCCGAGACAAGGAAAGAGGATTTGTTTTTGATGATTGGCCCTTCGAGTGTAAGGCGCGATGAGATGAGACCGATGCCGGCTTCGCCCGAAAATTTTTCTTTGTTCCCATCTTTCATTGTCATTTCAACCACCGATGAAAGCCTCCCGCCAAAACGAGCCGGGAAGCCCCCTTTGGTGAGTTCGACGCTTTTCAGCGCATCGCCATTGAAAACTGAGAAGAAACCAAAAAGATGGTAGGCATTATACACCGGCGCATCATCGAGGATGATGAGGTTTTGATCGGGGCCGCCACCGCGCACATAGAGGCCGCTGTTGCCCTCACTTCCTTTTTGTACTCCGGGCATCAGTTGCAATGCTTTGAAAACGTCTTTTTCGCCAAGCAGTGCAGGGATGTTTTTTATTTGACTCACCGGCAAGGCTACCATGCTCATCTGGGCGCTTTCGGTGGCGCGTTCTATTTTTTCGCCCGTGACAACAACCTCCTGCAGCGTTGCATTTGGTTGCAGGTCAATGTCAATCACCTTGTCGGCATCTAATGTAAGCTGTTGGATGGCAATGGCATAACCCACAAAGGAGTATTGCAATTCATAGCTGCCGGCCGGCAGCGTGATGGAATAAAATCCATAGTTGTTGGTGGTGGTTCCGGTTTTCTGCTGTGGCAGATAAATGTTCACTCCGGGAAGGAGTTCGCGGCTGCCTTTTTCGCGCACATAACCACTGATGGTGTGTTTGTTTTGGGCCATGATTCCGTGCATTATGCACATCATCAGCAAGGTCATTAAAAGTTGTTTCATTCTTGGCGTTTCTTAGTCATGTATTTAACTCATGAAGGAATGTAATATTGTCAGGAAGCTTAAAAGATGTTAATACACCATGTGGCGTTGCATGCACAAAAAGTATGAAGGTTGAGAATTTTTAGAAAACCTCAATATTCGAAACAAGGGGACAGGCTTTGGTTGATTTTACTTGGATGCGCAAAGCGATGGTCTCGGTTGAAGGTAGTGCAAGGATGCGTTTATGGCCGATTGTTGTGGCTGATGCGATTGTTTTCCATTCATCACCTTCTAAACAGGCAATCTCCACCATATCAATTCTTTGACCAAGGCGTATGTATTCCTGCAGCACAACATATTGAATGCGCGTTGGATTTTCAAACCGAATGAAAATGTTTCCGGCGGCAATGTCATCATCGGTTGACCAAAATGTTTCGGGGTCGTTGTCGGTGAGTTTAGCGGCGGCAAAGTGAGCGTCGTTGTTTCGGTGTGTGTCGGTGCTGACTTTGGCTTTTGCAGCCAGGTTGATGCCGAAGGCTTCGTCGCGCAGCTGCTTCCACTGCAGCAATGCATTCACATCGTTTTCGTGGATGAGACCGCGCTTGTCGGGTGGGATATTGAGCAACAGGTTTGCGCCTCTGCCGACGGAATTGAGGTAGATTTCAAAAAGCTGCTGCGGGCTTTTTACAAGGCTGTCTTCGTGGCTGTGCCAGAACCAACCCGGTCTGATGCTGACATCAACTTCGGCCGGAATCCAGCTTTTTCCATCCTGAGCACCATGTTCGAGCAGGGGGCTCAGGCCGGCTTTGCCCGGATACAGCGTATCGGCGGTGAGGCAGTTCCAGTTTGTAGTGCCGGCATAGCCCGACTCGTTGCCAACCCAGCGTATGTCGGGTCCGGCATCGCTGAAGATGAGCACATCGGGCTGCATCATCTTGATTTGTTGAATGGTCTCGGGCCAGCCGTAGTATTGTTGTCGGTCAATATGACGTGTTTCTAATGCGCCTCCATAATAACCATCGCCTCCGTTGGCTCCATCGAGCCACCATTCGAACACAGGGCCATAGTTGCCGGCCAGTTCCTTTACCTGGTTTCGGTAATATTCAATATAGGATGGTGTTCCGTAGCCGGAATGATTTCTGTCCCAGGGAGATAGATAGATGCCAAATTGTAAGCCGTGCTTTCGGCAGGCATCTGAAACGCGTCTCACGAGGTCGCCTTTTCCATCCATCCAGGGGCTGTTGCGCACACTGTGTTGGGTGTGGGCGCTTGGCCACAGACAGAAGCCGTCGTGGTGTTTCACGGTGAGGATGATTCCTTTGAGGCCTGCTGCTGCTATCACCCGCGCCCACTGATCGGGGTCAGCTGCAGTGGGATTGAACAAGGCCGGGCTCTCATCGCCGTAGCCCCATTCCTTGTTGGTGAAAGTGTTGATTGTGAAGTGGATAAAAGCATATTGTTCCATCTCGTGCCAACATAGCTGGGCCTCGCTGGGTATTGGATAATGGGGAGTTGGCGGTGTGGTCTGCGCATATGGCTCTATGGTTTGTATAAAACAAAGCAGCGATAGAAACAGTGAGAGGTAATGTGATTTGCTCATTGTTTTTTTATATCAGCAGGATTGTTTTCCTTCTTTTTTGCATCCATCTGTTCGACTTTTTTCAAGAGATATTCTTCTCTTTTGTAATAACGCTCATCCCATTGATCCTTAGGCACTTTTCTTAGTAATTGCAGGCTTTTTCGATATTTCTTTTCTTTGTCACAGCTTTGCCCTTTCAGTCACTTGATTATCATGTAATATTCTGAATTACAATAATATAATGGTTTTTTAATTTACTTAATTTTAAAGATAATTACTTACTTTTTCGTCTTTCCATTATATTATTTGCGAGTTGATTGATGTATAATCAAGCGAATTTAAGGAACTTTCAAACAAACAAAAAGCCTACGGTTTTTTTCACGGGCTTTTTTGGTAATTTATAATCAATCTAAATCTTCTTCAGCACCACCTTTTCGGCCTGTTTATCTATCATCAGGGTTATTAAGCTTCTCAAAGCTTCGTAATGCGCCGGAGCTATGATATCGGCCGATTGCACTTTTACGTATTGTATCGAAATTACATTGCCATTGACTGAAATGGAATAGGAGAATGTTCCCAATCCATCGGGCAGGGCAAGCCTGACAGCTTTTGGAAGCGATTCAACCTGATACCCGTCAGGAAATTTGATGGAGATCATGTGTTTTTCTGTGCCTGTATTGGTGTAGAAAACCGGAAACTCCCTTTTTTCACTTTTGAATTGATTGTTGAGGTCTTGCCATATGAGCATTGGATTCACATAAAGCAGATCGCCTGCCTCTCCCACCTGCCCCTCCATCACGAATTCAAAGGTGTGAACCACTTTGGCTTGCATGCTGTCGGCTCCCGTCACTGTTTGACTGATTATTTCCATGTTAGGATAATTTTCAGACATCGCTTTGTCAAAACCGCCTTCCTTTTCAGCATTTTTGAATGATGATCGCATTTTGCAGGCATCATAATTGATGTAAGTTGTGCGGACTTGTCCTTTGATTTCGAATTCCGGTGTTATTTCGGCTAAAACAACATTTTGTACTGTACCTTTATTGGGATTGGTGATTTCGATCCTGATTCCCTTACCATCAGGCGTTATCAGTATTCCATCGAGGTTGAGGGCACGCTCAGGAAGATAGCCTGCATCGAGCGAGGGTGTGGTGGCATCAAGAAACACCAATTCACCGGCTTGCTTTACAGTAGCAAAAACATAATTGATTTGTGAATAACTCGGAAAACTGATGTTGAGAAACCCTTTGTCACGCGTGCAGATAACCACAGGGCTGGCGTTAAGACCTGCTTTTTTGAGCAGATTGATGAGCAAAAGGTTCATGTCGGCTACATTTCCGGTTTTACCATCTACCATCTTTTTCAGTCCTTTCTCGCAATACTCACCATAACCCTCATTCCAGATGTAGTTGTTTCTGACATAGTTATACAGATATTTATAACGCTCTTCCTCGGGCAATGTCAATGCTTTTTCAACAACCGGTGCCAAATCGCTGAGTTTTGCATCGAGTTGTTTTCCAAAGTATTCTGCATTCATGTATTTTTCGGCGATATCATCCCAGTTTGTCGAAAAATTCGTTACTTTCATGCTTGGGCCCTGAAAAAACGAAAGCTCGTACGAAACAGAACTCCGGTAGTTGTCCATGGTGGGCACAAAAGGCTCTTCTTTGAGTGCTGGTACATTGAAAGCCTTGTAAATATCCACACTGATCGTGTAATTGTTGTTTGCAACAGAGCCGGGGAGTATGCCTGTCTTTGACTCGCTTTCACGGATTACCTTTATAGGCAATCCTTTCATTGTCTTGTTGAATCTGAAATACTCAGGCACCTCAACTTCATATTCAATCTGATTCACCGGAATATCATACTGCATAAAAAATGGTCGCAGGGATATGGTTGAGGGTTCTGATAATTCATACTCAATATCTATCACCGAACCGGGTGCCAGCGCAGGCATTGCAAATTTTCTTCGCTTAAATATTTTGTTGAATTCCTCCATGTGGTAATTGTCGTTGTCCAACTTTGTTTCAACAATTTTTCCGCCTTCAAGATTATAGGTGTATGCTTTAAATTTCACAAAGTTGCCTTCGCTATGATATACGATGGCAAAATCGCCATAAGCCATCCCTAACTGGTTATAAATCTTGATACGTTTGTGCACATAGGTGTGCAGATCGAACCAGCCATTGTTCAGGACGTAGTAAACACGGCACGAATTGTATAGAATAGCTGCATTAGCCTGTGTATCTGACGGATGCGATGTTTCCTGCAGCATATCCTCAGTTATTTTACGGAATTTCACTTTTTGTGTGAAGGCTGAAATGCTTATAAGAAGCACGAACAGCAATAATGCAATCTTTTTCATAGTGATTTTTTGATTAGGATTATTTTTGATTGGTCATAACGTGAAATGTCTTTCTTGAATCGCACCCAGGCTTCGTAGCTTTCGGGGGCAAATCGTCCGCTTTTTATCAAAATACTTCTTCTGATTTTGAGCTTACCGTCTGACATGATTTCTGTTTCGAGCTTGTAGTTGCCAAACTCGGTACTCAGGTCTGCTTTTGGTAAGGCTTCAATGGCAAATCCCTGTGGCAATTCAAGGGTGTAAGTGTCATCGTCATAATAACCGCGGGCAATATCAATCGGCTGTTTTCTGCTTGTGTTTTTGGGAGGAATATCATCGTTCCTGTGAAAAAACATCGCCGGAATCATCATTCTTTCCCCACTCATGGTGGCATATTTCTTAGCCTCAAGCGCAATAGTTTCAGTGTATTGTATCTTGCGCTTGTCATTCATGAATTGAATGCTGTTCAATTTCAAAAACTGAAGATATGACCAGTATTGCTGGTAATGCTTTTCCTGGTCTTCTTTTTGCAAAAGCTCCAAATGATATTTCCAGTCGTATTGAATGCCTGAAGACGCAATTTCAACGCTGGCGTTTATATTGCCTTCGGCATCCAGCGCAATAGTGGCAAGCGTGATTTGTTTGTTTGCGGTGTCGGCATAGGCTGGTGTACGCACAAGCTTTGTGCTTTTGTCGGATACACTCAGAACGATCCTGTTATCTGTGAAATCGCCCAGATAACCAAAGGGGCAGTATTGATTTGTGGTTTCGAGCCAGATGGTGGTGTCTTTGAGCGGAATTGAAACGAAAACATGATTGCCCTGAACTGATATTTCGTTGGTATCAATACTTATTGGATAATCTCCGGCATATGCAATCGTAAAATTTGCCGGCAATCCGACCATGCGCAACAAGCCGGAGGTATAGAAAGACAAGGCTTTACACTCACCATATTTGAGTTCATCCACACTGGCAATGGCCATTGGTTTCCATCCGCCAATCCCAATCTGTATGCTGACATACCTTGTTTTTTGTTGCACATAGCTGTATATTCTACGGGCCATTTCAACAGAATCAGTCAGTCCGGCGGTCAAAGCCAACACTTCCTGACGTGTTTTTTCAGGAATCTGATCCCATCCTCCCAGCAGGCTGTTGTAATACCAATTTCCCCATTCAGACCAGGTTGAAGCTGTTCCTTTCACATTTTCCAACTGAAAATGATCAAGTGTAAGCGTGGCGTAGGGCAAGTATTCTTTTGAGGGTGGTGCAGCATATTCCCGCTCTACCGGCCGTTTGTTTTCAAGTTTTAACTTATAACTGCCAGGGCCTTCCTGTTTGTCAACACCAAAGTTGCCGAAGTTTCTTTCAATGCGCGAGAGCTTCCAGCTTTCAGGCCAGGTAAAGGTGTAGGTGTTGAGTTCAACACTTTGAAATTCCTTTGCAAGCGGGTTCCAGTCGGGCAAAAAGGCAGTGTTCTCACTTTTTATTTCAATTTTATACACCAATGTGTAGGGATAACTTCCGGGGGAATAAGAATAATATTTAATACGGTCATCAACAAACAAGCTTGAAGTGACAGCGCTTATATCAATAATGTCAGTTGATTTTAGCTTATCCATTTCTTCGCCGGCAGCATCATAGAGTCTGGCACTCATATGACTGATCTTTTGACTTTTGCTGTAACTATTTGCTGTGCTCACCTGTTCATCGCCTTGCTTGTTTAGCACAGTAATTGCCCATTCATAGCTTAGACTCATAGAGTGGTCATTGTGTACTTCGATTGTGGTGTGATGATATCTCACCACTGTGTTCACGTTCTTTTTTAAACTGTCAGCTATTCGATCAACGGCAAGTTCTTGTGATAATGCGTTGGAAAA
>DISP01000154.1 GCA_002421995.1 Bacteroidales bacterium UBA6207
GTTCGGCAACACTTTTTGCTGCCCTGTGCATCGAATTTGCAAGATTTTTTAACTCAACCGGATCGAAGCCAAAAGATTCCTCAGCCAGAATTTCTGTCAGCAATAAAAACGAATTAAAGGGACTTCGCAGATCATGGGCAATCACTGAAAACAACTTATCCTTCTCGCTGTTTAGCTGTATGAGATGCGCTTCCTTCTCCAATAACCTGGATTCCAACTCTTTGGTTTCAGTAATATCTCGCGATACGCCTACCATACCGGTAATTTTTCCGGAAGAGTTCCTTAACGGAACTTTTGTTGAGGTAAACCACCTCCAGCCACTTGAGGATTTTAGGTATTCTGCTTTATTTATGACCGGGTTTCCCGTTTTCATCAGCTTTTGTTCATCGTCGAAAGCTTTCTCTGCATGTTCTTTGTTGAAAAAATCAAAGTCGCTTGCTCCGATAGCCTCTGAAGGATCATTCAGACCCAACACCTTTGATTGCGACTTGTTAATGCGGATAAATTTGCTTTCCAAATCCTTAAAATAGATCGTATCAGGAATATTATCCATTAGCGCCTGCAGCAAATCACGCTCTCTCCTGAGCGAGTCCTGTGTCTTTCTCCTTTCATCAACATCCTCTATATACCCCTCCAACATCAACACTTCCCCCAATTCATCAAAGATTGGTCTGCCTCGCTCCCAAACCCATTTGGTCTTTCCGTCCGCTGTAATGATACGGTACTCTGCCTCAAAATCAGATCTGTTTTCGATACATTGCATCCATTGCTTCCATAAGTCAGCCCTGCACTCAGGAAAAATGATATCGTTGAATGGTTTCTTTTTCTCAACAAAATCTTCAGGCGAATAGCCTGTCACCCTTTTCGCCCCCAGGCTCGAGAAAAACATATTGTAGTTTTGTGTTGCATCGCAGCGGTAAACCATACCGGGCAAATAGGCTACCATGGCACTGAATTCCAGCTCTTTAAGCGCCAACCGTGCTTCTACGGACTTTCTTTCAGCAATATTCTGATAAATGCCAAAAACGCGTTTCTCACCACTTTCTGATAAGACAGGAACCCCTGTTATAGCAACATCCATCAATTCTCCTGATTTTTTTGCACGCCTGGTTTCAAAATGTATGTCGGCGCCTGTGTAAACAGTATAACTTAAATTGCTGCCTTCCTTCTGTAATTCCTTAGGCACGATAAGATGATTGATATCAAAACCAATAACCTCGTCCTTTTCATATCCAAACATCTCCAGAAAGACTTTGTTAACATGCAAAACAATGTCCCACTCATTCACTTCTACCATTCCAAAAGGGATACTTTCGAGCAATTGTTTGAAACGAAACTGTCCGTCATGTTTTTCTGTATCAGCATCATTTCTAACGGAAGTGAAAGTCAATACGAAACAATTATTGTCACAGCCACCTGGTTTTACAACAACATTCAACAGCTGTTGAATGCCTGATGCATCTCTCAACATAATGTTTAGCCGCATCCCTTCACCAGCGGTTATATTGATGTCATCAAAAATGTATGCTAAAAGTCCTGATCTAAAAAGCTGTGCCTCAATCTCGTTATTCGAAAAGGGGAAATGAAGTCGAAACTGCTCGTTTGCAAACACAACCTTTCCCGGTGCCTCAACTACAAGTATTGCATGTGGCACGCAATTTAACAGGCTAAAATTCAATTCATCAGTATGAATGGCCATGCATTGTCTTTAGTTGGCAACAGCTTGTGTAAACATTTTAAATACATCACAAAGTTAATGAAAATAACATCAGCTCAAATCAATTTGATCAGATTTGTGAATAATTTGTTAACATTCATCACCGGTATGCATTGTATCTCAAATAGTGATCGAGACAAACCATTGCGGCCATTGCCTCCACAATCACAACTGCGCGCGGCACCACGCAAACATCATGTCTGCCTCTGGCATTCATAACGATTTCATTGCCTGCCCGGTCCACTGTTGCCTGTTGCCGCATGATCGTTGCAACCGGTTTAAATCCTACCCTGAAATAAACTTCTTCACCATTGGTTATTCCACCTTGAATACCCCCGGAATGGTTCGTTATTGTTCTAATCTTATCTTGATCGCTCACGAATCTGTCATTTTCTTCTGATCCTTTTCGTGTAGTGCCATAAAAGCCACTACCATACTCGAACGCTTTTACCGCGTTGATGCTCAGCATAGCTTTTCCAAGATCAGCATGAAATTTATCGAACACAGGTGCTCCCAATCCGGGAGTCAGACCCGTGATGTGACAGCTTATTACACCACCCAGCGTGTCTCCTTCGCTTTTTGTTTTCTCAATCAAAGCCTGCATTTCGTCACTTGTTCGCTCGTCCGGGCACCTTACCAGTGAAGATTCAATCCTTTCATAGGCAGGAGGTGGGGAAATATAATCAGGAAGCGAAACATGGCCGATAGCACTAACATAAGCTGTGATTGCTACTCCAATCTGCTTGAGATACTGTTTCGCAATCGCTCCTGCAACTACTCTGGCAATTGTTTCACGGGCAGAGGAGCGGCCTCCTCCCCTGTGATCTCTGATGCCATACTTTTGCTGATACGTATAATCAGCATGGGAAGGACGATAAACATCTTCAATGTGGCTATAATCAGCTGAATGCTGATCCTCGTTCCAGACCATAAAAGCTATAGGAGTTCCGGTCACTTTTCCATCAAAAATGCCGGAAAAAATCTCTAGCCTGTCCTGCTCTTTACGTGGTGAGGCCAAGTGGGATTGACCAGGTTTTCGTCTGTTTAGCTCTTTTTGTATCTCGTCGAAATCCAATTTCCATCCGGGAGGTATTCCATCAATCACTCCGCCAACGCCTCTGCCATGCGATTCGCCGAACGAACTTAGTCTGTATAATTCACCGTATGTATTAGCAGCCATAAATTTTGAAAGGTCTATGTTATTGATATTATGCAATTTCAATTCGTGCCCGACCCGATCTGCAAGCTGAAAGCGGCTTTCGTTCAATTTAATTTATTTTTTGCCGGACGAACAAGAATCAATCAGTAAAGATAAAGTATTTTTGCAGCACATAAGGAACAATGAGAACTGGCTTGCTTTTACTTTTTCTTACTTTGCAATTGACGCATTCTGTATTTGCGCAGAAAGTGGGCAAATCTGAAAGAATTCTGATTAAAGATGGTACACGCAATCAGGCAATGTATGTGACGCAGACCAATGTTGCAGAGGATTTACGCATTCTTCGCAACATTTCTTCTCCGGTTAAAAACCCGTCAAATAAAATCTGGAAAGTATTGGTAAGCAGGATGCTCAGCACAGTAACTGATTCCACTCACCGGGGAGTTGGTATCGCAGCTCCTCAGGTTGGTATTAACCGCCGGCTTATTTTGGTTCAGCGATTCGATAAACCTGACAAGCCTTTTCAGGCAATTTTTAATCCTGAAATACTTTTCAAGTCAGACTCGGTTTGGAACAGGACAGAAGGTTGTCTTTCAATACCGGATGTTCGTGAAACAGTTGGCAGGCCATGGCAAATATTAGTTAAATATCAAGATATCAATGGTTTATTCATAACTGAATCTGTTGATAGTTTCACTGCACGCATTTTTCAACATGAAATTGACCACCTGAACGGGGTGTTGTTTACAGATTATAATCCAATCTATATTAAAGAATGAAATTAAATTATTTACAGACAAGTGTATTGGTTCTTTTAACCGGTCTTCTATTTGGCAGCCTTAGCTCTTGCACCAACGGAGATGTTATTTCCGAGTTTAAAACGCATAAAATCACAGAAGAGTTTAAAAAATATGCTGCTTTCGACAGCCTGAGTTATTGGGTTTACCGCAAGACTACTTCAACCACTTCAAATATTGATACAGTGAAGGTGACGAATGTATCACTTGACCGTCGCTTCCACACTGACGTAAATAATCCCG
>DISP01000228.1 GCA_002421995.1 Bacteroidales bacterium UBA6207
AGTTTTAGTTGTAATGGGATGTTTGCTCAACCGTCAATAAGCAACCACCTGATTTTAAACCTTCATTTATGAAAAAAACCAAGGTACTCTCAGTTATCGCTGCAGCCTTTTTTTTAGTGCCGCTCGTTTTTTTTCTAGCGCAAATGCGTGTGAATTATACACGTGAAAAAGCTGAAAGCGCACTCATACAGCACCTGAGCGGTTTTTTGAATGCCGTTGATCAACAGTTGTTTGTTTTTTCTGCAATACCTAACAGAAATACCAGACTTTTTGAGCGCATGCAAAACCAGTTGAGGGTGTATGAGGCAACACAGCCCGGAAGAAAATATTTCTCGGTTGTGTTGCATGACGGCAAACCTTTTATCAAGATTTCGAGCAATCAATTCCCTTCGCATACCGTGGGATCGTTTTATCCGCTCGATTCCGGAATTATTGAGAAAGTGTTCGTGCAATCAGTCCCCTTGGTTGTTAAATCGTTATCAAGCGATTCTTCAAAAATTATTCGAAAGGTTTTCGTGCCCATGATGGGCGATAAAAAGCAATCACTTAGTATGGTTGCCGTGATGGAGATTGACGATAGTGAAGTGGTCGGCCGTACTGATGCGGTTAAACATCAAACACTTATTGCCGGATTTATACTTGTTTTCTTGTTGCTGTTGGTTGGATCGTTGATGCTTTACAGGGAAGAGCAGCCTTTGGAAATCAAAAACAGATTTAAGCATATCGAAACAGTCGGTGTGTTTCTAATTGGCCTATGGACGCTGGTTATTTTCCTTACAACCTACCGCGAACATCAGCGTCATGAACAAAAAATCATTTTCGAAGGCTATGCCGAAAATTATTCCACGAATCTGCGAAATGTTATGCGGACGATGCGGCATAATATGGAACAGTTCTCAAATTTTGTGCTTAACAGCGAAGTCGTTGACAGTACTGAGTTTAAATCTTTTGCAAACGAAATCTGCCAAAGCAGTCCTTTCAGCAGCTTTTTATACTTCGAAACTTCATCTGTGCCAACTGATGGAGCAAAGATTACCCTGACAAACGATTTAAATCAAAATTATTATCTGAAATTCGTTTTTAACCATACAGGTGAAACCGGGCTGCCTTTTGCTCTTTCAAAAGAGATTCAGGATGCATTAACCAAAAACCTTAATGATTCGGAAAAGGACAATCTGGTGTATAGCTCCGACCTGCTGACTTCATTCAAAAACGACGAAAACCAGGATATTTTTGTTCTGGGAATTGTCATTCAATCAAATCACAATAACCTACAGGCGCCGGCCACCCGAAAGTACATTGCCGCAACATTTGACCCAAAATATGTGCTCACACATACCTTTAGAAGGCACGAGTGGCTGAAGTCAACCATTGCCATCGGTTTGTTGCAGTATTATTCTGACAAAGTTGCTGATTGGATTGCTGCCTACCCTCCCGATCATCTTGACAGTCACAGTGGAACCGGCTATCAAATGCATTTGGAAAATTATTCTTTTTCACAGAATTATCCAATTTTCATTTGGGGAAAAATACTCGGAATATCAGCTCATTCCATGCCTGAATATGAAGAAAAAGTGAAAGGTTTCAGTATATTCTTCCTCACGGCTGCCGCTTCAATTTTACTGCTTTTTATTACGCTGCTGGTTTTTCTCATACGGCACCGGTGGACAATCATGGAGAGTGTTATTGAAAGCCGAACACGTAACCTCGACCGCCGAATCAAAGACCTGAATTGTATCAGGCGAGTTGGTGACATTCTTCAATCAGGAAAAACAAACGAGCTCCTATACCTCGAAATAATCCGGGAACTGGAGTTTACACTTGCCGTTCAGGATTTGGCATGTGTTGAACTGCTTATTGATGGAGCGTCTTATAAAACAAAGGAAACAAAACCTGCCTGTGTGGTTAAACTGACACAGGATATCCTGATTGCAGGTGAAAAAGCAGGCTGGATTGCCTTGATAAGCTGCAAACAGCTTGACTTTCAGCAGGAGGACAATGCTTTGCTCATGCAGGTTGCCGGACTAATCTCAGACCACATTGTAAAAGTTGAGTTTGAAAAAGCACTGAAAGAAAGCGAGCTTAAGTTTCGTTCCCTTGTCGAAAATGCATTTGATGCCATCTATATGCTCGAAGGCAGACATTTTACCTATGTCAACAAAGCTTTTTGCGAATTGATTGGATATGAAGCATCCGAACTGACCGCTCTCTCTTTTGATCTGGATATCCTGCTCACTCCTTTGAGCAAACAAATTGTGCAGCAGCGTTTCGAAGATAGAAAAAATGGAATTCCTGTACCACACCGCTATGAGTTTCAACAGTTATCCAAAAATGGTAAAGTCATTGATGTTGAAGCTTCTACCATCTCTGTTGTTATGGAAGGGCGCAACGTGATTATCGGGATGTTGCATGATATAACCGAACGTAAACACAACGAAATTGCCTTAAAACTTAGCGAAGAAAAGCTTCAGCAACAAAACGAAGAGCTTCAGGTGCTCAACGAGGAATTACAGGACTCCAACGAACATATCAGGGTGATGAATTCAGAGTTGCTCGAGGCAAAGACAAAAGCCGAAGCCAGCGACAAACTAAAATCAGCATTCCTGAACAACATCTCGCATGAGCTCCGTACACCTCTCAACGGGATTCTTGGTGCTTCCTCTGTGATTATGGAAGAAAACAACACGCCCGATGAACGCGCCGAAATGGCCGAAGTGCTCAAGCAAAGTACCGACAGGTTGATGCGGACAATTCATCAATATGTTGATATTTCAATGTTTAACTCAGCCTCAATGCCTGTTCACCGCGAAGTTTTCAACATCAGAAAATTTATGCAGCCTTTGATCGAAAGGTCAACACGTGTCTGCATCTTGAAAAAAATACAGATAAATTTTAAGTTTCTTAACATCGAAGCAGAAACCATTTATTCTGACAAAAACCTGCTTTATAAAATTCTTGATCATTTGCTTGACAATGCTATCAAATTCACCCAATACGGAAGTGTTTCCTGCCTGATAAAAAATGAATCAGGCAACTGGGTTATTCAAATATTGGACACCGGAATTGGAATTGACGAGCACTTCAAGGAACATATCTATGAACTTTTCATGCAGGAAGATGTGTCGAACATCCGCAA
>DISP01000023.1 GCA_002421995.1 Bacteroidales bacterium UBA6207
CAACAAGATGGACATTTTCAGTTTTCAAACCTAAATGCTGGTAAACATCAACTGATTGTGAGCTATATTGGTTTTGCCAGCCAGCACCTACAACTATTGATTAAAGGAGATACAACTGTTTATGTACAACTTAGCGAAGAAATCTATCTTAGCGAAGAAGTAGTTGTCAAATCAACAAGGGTGACCCAAGATAATCCTATTACTTTCAGCGTGTTATCCAGGGAGGATTTGCAAAGCAAAAACCAGGGTACTGACCTCCCCTACTTGCTTCAATCTGTTCCGTCTGTCGTAACCGGATCGGATGCAGGGGCAGGAGTTGGCTATACCAGCCTGAGAATCAGAGGTACCGATCTCACACGTATCAATGTAACATTAAATGGCGTACCGGTGAATGATCCGGAATCACATGGCGTATTCTTTGTAAACCTGCCCGACCTGGCTTCATCTGTCGAAAACATTCAGATTCAGCGTGGTGTTGGCACTTCAACCAATGGTGCAGCAGCTTTTGGAGCAAGCATGAACATACAGACAAGCGACAGGTCTGCAACAGCGTTTGCCGGGCTGAATAGTTCATTTGGCTCATTTAATACCTTTAAAAATACCCTTGAATTTGCCAACGGAATCAATAAGAACGGTTTTGCTTTAGATGGACGGTTAAGCAAAATAACTACCGATGGCTTTGTTGACAGAGGCAGCTCTGACCTGAAATCGTTTTACCTGGCAGGAAGCTGGGCAAACAAGAACACGATCGTCAAATTACTGGTTACCGGTGGAAAAGAAAAAACTTACCAGGCCTGGTACGGAATACCGAAAGATAGTCTCACCGCGAATAGAAAATACAATCCGGCCGGCGAAATGATTGACAGCCTTGGAAATATCATTGGTTATTACAACAACCAAACAGACAATTACCAGCAGGATTACTATCAACTTCATATTGCAAGGCAAATCAACAGTCGTTTTGTTTTGAACGCATCATTGTTTCTTACCAATGGAAAAGGCTATTACGAAAGCTGGAAAAACAACCAAAAATTAAGCGATTATGGCTTCGAAGCTGCGAGTCCCGGAATGGAAACTATTAAGCGAACCGACCTTGTTCAGCAAAAATGGTTAGATAATTCGTTTTACGGCGGCCAAATGGCACTTAATTTTTCGAAAAACAACACCACAAATATCACAGGAATTGGGTGGAACAACTATGAAGGAGATCATTTTGGGTTCATCACATGGGCAAGATTTGCCGGCAATTCATTCATTGATAAGCCATGGTATTTCAACGCGGGTAAAAAGACAGATTTTAACATTTTCAACAAAACTAGTTTTAAAATCATTCCAAAATTAACTGCTTTCGTTGATTTACAGTACCGTTATATCAATTACTCGATCAACGGAAAGCATGAAGATTTGGCTGACCTTAGCCAAAATCACATCTTTAATTTCGTTAACCCGAAACTTGGCTTTAATTATCAATTGAATCAGACTACAGGCGCCTATGCCAGTGTCGCCTTGTCAAACAGAGAGCCAAACCGGTCTGTTTACCGCGATGCCGACCCCGATCAGGACATCAGGGCAGAAAAGCTTACAAACTACGAATTGGGTTTGAGAATTAACCGTGAGCGATTAAAAATTGAAACAAACCTATTCTATATGGACTATACCGATCAATTGGTTTTAACCGGAAAGATCAACAACGTTGGTTCGGCCATTATGACCAATGTGAACCAAAGCTATCGCGCCGGCTGGGAAAGTATGCTGGGATATGCATTAACGAAAAAGATGAACCTGAACGGCAATTTGACGCTTAGCACCAATAAAATCATTGATTTTGTTGAGTACGTTGACAATTGGAACTATTGGGATGATCCTGATAATGAGCCCTATCAATACGCTTTTAGCCGGGGAAATACAACGATTTCCTTTTCGCCGGCTGTTACCGCTGCACTGGGTATAAGCTGGAATCCTACCGAACAACTTGCGTTTCAATACCAAAGTCAGTATGTGGGCAGGCAATACATTGACAATACAATGGATAAAAGCCGAAGTCTAGATGCATATCACCTTGGTAATATAATGCTTGCATATGATTTTAGGCTAAAAAACCTCAGATTGTTTCAGCTGGCCGTTTACCTGAATAATGTTTTCGACGAAAAATATGAAACCAATGCCTGGGTTTACAGATATTACCTTCAGGGAGAAGCTTACGAAATGAATGGCTACTTCCCTCAGGCAGGATTTCATGCTTCAGTCCAACTGAAAATTGGTTTCTAACCTTTGATTTATGTTAACGGGACATTCTCCCGTTAATTTTTATATTTATTTAAGTATTTAATTACTTATTATCCTTTATAATTGAAATATTTATATTTTTGCCTTGTCAAAATTAAAAGAATAATGCAATGAAAAAGTTTAACGTATTGTTTATTAGTATTTTAACTGTATTTGTTTTTGGTGTTAACACCTTGGTTCAAGCGCAGTTTTCGCTTAGTGGCGAGTTCAGACCCCGGACTGAATACCGTCATGGATTTAAAAACCTTGTACCTGAAGATGCAAAAGCAGCATTTCAAATTTCGCAGCGCACCCGCATCAATGCCGCTTACACTTTTCAGAACATGAAATTTGGCATCAGCGTGCAGGACGTAAGGCTATGGGGCGAAACACCACAACTCACCGCAACATCAAACAGGTTAATGCTGCATCAGGCCTGGGCCGAAATCGGATTAAGCAAAAACCTGGGATTAAAACTCGGAAGACAGGAGTTGGTTTACGATGATGCACGCATGCTTGGGAATGTTGACTGGGCACAGCAAGGCAGAAGCCATGACTTAGCATTGTTGAAGTATGAGAGTAAATTTAAACTGCATGTTGGGATTGCGTTTAATCAGCAATTTGATCAATTGCTTACTACCAAATATGATTTGGCAGCTAACTACAAAAGCATGCAGTTTCTGTGGTTCAACAAACAAATCAAGAAACTATCAATCAGCGTATTAGCTTTGAACAACGGCATGGAATACAAGTACATGAAAGACAGTGTTGATGCATTTAAGACAGTTTTTAGCCAAACGCTTGGAACACACCTCAATTACAAAACCGAAAAGATAGCCATCTATGGCAATGTTTATTATTCCTTAGGCAAAGATGCCACGGACCGCGACCTCAAAGCCTACAATCTTATGGTTGGAGGCGATTACCAATTCAGTAAAAACTGGGGCATAGGCCTTGGTGCTGAAACACTCTCTGGTACCAGTCAGAAAGAAAAGAAGGAAAATCAAAACTATACAAACAAAAGTTTTAATCCTTTCTATGGAACCAATCATAAATTCAATGGTTTTATGGATTACTTCTATGTGAGCAATCATTTGAACAGTGTCGGACTGAACGATTTATTTCTGAGTGCAAATTATAAGCAGAATAAGACCTCGGTTTCGCTCACTGCCCACTTGTTCAGTACAGCAGCTGATGTGTTAAAACCCAATCAAACTGAGACAGTGCTTCTTGGAAAAAACCTGGGCACAGAACTCGATCTGGTATATAGCTACAAAATCAATGAAATTGCCAATGTTTCGGTCGGATACTCACAAATGTTTGGCAGTGAAACACTTCAGGTCTTAAAAGGTGGCGACCACAAGCAAACAAATAATTGGGTCTGGGCAATGGTAAGCTTTAGGCCAACATTTTTTAAACAATAATATTTCTATGAATACATTTGAAAAAGCAGTAGTTTTCAGCTTCACAGAAGCGATAGCCTACACTGCATCAGGAATCGTCAGCCGTCAGGTGATGAAAAACGAGAAAGGAAATGTAAGTCTTTTTGCATTTAGTGCAGGAGAAGGCCTTTCGGAGCACACTGCACCATTTGATGCACTTGTGCAAATCATTGATGGTGAATCCGATATAATAATTGGTGGTAATGTGCACAAGCTGGTTGCCGGTGAAAGCATCATCATGCCGGCCAATATCAGTCATGCTTTGCAGGCACGCAGTGCATTTAAAATGATTTTAACGATGATTAAGACTTAAAGTAATCAAGTCGTTGTATTTTTGTGTTGAAGAGCAAAAAAACTACGACGATGAAGAAATTTGGACTCGCACTAAGCGGAGGAGGAGCCCGGGCTATCATTCATGCAGGTTTTTTACAGGCATTGAATGAGTCCGGGCTTCGTCCTGAAATCATCTCGGGAGCTAGTATGGGAGCAATCATCGGTGCCTTGTATGCCGATGGTTTTCCGCCGGATGAAATGTTAAAGGTTCTGATCAAACCGGAAATTTCGAGATTGCCTGCATGGATCGGGCGAAAAGGTGGTATCGGCTCGCTGATGGTTTTGCGCGAGCACCTGGACGGAATTTTACAGGCAAAATCTTTTGAGGAGCTGAAAATTCCATTGATCATTTCAGTAACAAACCTGAATAAAGGCGAAAATGAGTTAATATCGAGTGGCAGCCTGATTGATTGGGTGGTGGCTTCAGCCTCCATACCAATTGTTTTTCAACCTGTTAAGATCAATGATCACTATTATGTTGATGGCGGCCTAACAAACAACTTGCCTATTCTTTGTTTGAAAGATTCAAACCTAAAGGTTATTGCTGTTGAGTCGAATCATCTGGAAAAGGTGGACACAGCATTCACTTCGATCAAAACAGTTTGGGAGCGCACTTTATTTCTGGCGGTTCAAAACACTTTATACGGGCAAATCGCTGGTTGCGATCTATTTATAGATAGTCCGGAAGTCCGCAAATTTGGAATTTTCGATTTTCAGCACGCATCACATATCTATGCTATTGGTTACAAAATCGGAAAGAAAAACATGGACACGATCGGTCAGCTGCTGTCTGATTGAGACAAATCGTTTCCTGTAATAGTCAAAGTGCGGTTAAAGAAGCGGCTGAAAGCGCAGAAATATCTAATTTAGCACAGGAATTTATTTCAAAAAACCTCAATAAAGCCTATGCTGTCAAACCCTGAAACATTTCTTTTAATATCATCTATATTATTGTTAATTAGTGTTTTAGCCGGAAGAACCTCGCATAAATACGGCGTACCGACACTGCTGTTGTTTATAGCAATCGGGATGCTTGCCGGATCAGAAGGCATAGGCGGTATCTTTTTCGACAGTCCGAACATTACACAGTTTATCGGTGTTATCTCGCTGAATTTCATACTTTTTTCGGGTGGATTAGACACAAACTGGACAGCTATTAAGCCAATTCTCCGAAAAGGCATAACAATGTCAACCATTGGGGTTTTTCTGACAGCCACAATTGTTGGGGTTTTTGTTTGGCAGGTAACAAATCTCACCCTCCTTGAAGGGCTTTTATTAGGCTCCATAGTATCATCAACAGACGCTGCAGCTGTATTCAGCATTTTGCGATCAAAAAACATATCGCTTAAAAACAACCTCCGGCCAATTTTGGAGCTCGAAAGCGGAAGCAACGACCCGATGGCTTATGTGCTTATGTTATCATTTCTTGGGTTGGTGGTCAATCAGGATCAGGGATTTTTATCCGTCTTGCCCTTGTTTTTAAAACAAATGTTGATTGGGGCAGCAAGTGGTTTTGCAATGGGCTATATGAGCAAATGGTTGATAAACAGTATCAAACTTGGATTTGAGGGATTGTATCCTGTTTTGGTGATAACCCTGATGCTACTCTCCTATTCCCTTACACAGGTATTGGGTGGAAATGGCTTTTTAGCTGTTTACCTTACAGCTGTTTACATTGGAAATCAACACTTTATTCACAAGAAAACTGTATTAAAAGTTTTTGATGGATTGGCATGGTTAATGCAGATTGTACTTTTCCTGACGTTAGGGTTGCTTGTTTTTCCTTCTGATATTTTACCTGTAATTGGAATTGGATTGGTCATTTCTTTGTTTTTGATTTTGGTTGCACGACCGGCCAGTGTATTTATAAGTATGTTACCCTTCAAAATGGGTTTAAGTGACAAGGTTTTTATTTCATGGGTGGGGCTACGCGGAGCTGTACCTATTGTTTTTGCTACCTATCCCCTGCTTGCCGGTATCGAAAACGCGGGATTGATTTTTAACATCGTTTTCTTTATTTCAGTCACATCGGTGCTCATACAAGGCACAACACTTTCAATATTGGCGAAATGGCTCAAATTGGATGGAGCTCCCACTGAAAGTAAAAAACATCCGCTGGATGAATTTATGGAAGAGCCTAAAAATGCCCTCCTTGAAGAAATAACCGTGGAAGAAAAACACCGTGTTGCCGGGAAAAAATTGGTAGAACTTCATTTTCCTTCAACGGCAATCATTGCCATGATAAAACGCAATGATCAATACCTGACCCCAAACGGATCAACCAGGCTCGAAATTGATGACAAATTATTTATACTTTCCAGCAATAAAGAAGGTATTGACGAAGTAATGAAATGTTTCAATGAAAATTTTAAACAGTAATAAATCAAATGTTTAGAGATTGAAATCCAGATTTGATTTTACTAAAACGCCTTCGGTTTGCTCTTTCATAAAGGCTTCAACCTTTTCTCTGACATCTGTGTTAAAAGTACCAATTATTCGTGCTGCCAATATTCCTGCGTTAGCCGCTCCATTCACTGCCACCGTTGCAACTGGGATGCCTTTGGGCATTTGAACGATCGAAAGCAGTGAATCAATCCCGGCTATTGAATTAGATGATTTTACTGGCACACCTATGACAGGCAATGCAGTAAGACTGGCCACCATTCCTGGCAAATGCGCTGCACCTCCGGCTCCTGCAATAATTACCAAAACACCTCTTGAGGCAGCCTCTTTGGCAAAACTCACCATGTACTCCGGTGTACGGTGGGCCGACACGATTTTGATTTCAAAAGCAATGTTAAACAAAGCAAGCTTTTCTGCCGCTTCGCGCATCACGGGAAGATCAGAGTCAGAACCCATGATGATGCTCACTAATGGTTTACTGGATTGCATGGTTATATTTTTAAATTATGCTTCGACTTTTAATATTTTCAACACTTTTTCAGCTTTGGAAAGTGCAGCTTCAGTTGTTTCGGCCAAAATAGTTGCATGACCCATTTTACGATAAGGTCTGGTTTGTTTTTTACCGTAAATATGAAGCTTCACACCTTCAATTTGAAGCACATCATTGAGCCCTTTGTAAATCACCGGACCCGAAAAGCCTTCGCCTCCAAGTATGTTTATCATAGCAGCCGGTGTTTTCAGCTTTGTTGACCCGGGATGATAGCCGAAGATGGCCCTCAAATGCTGCTCATACTGTGATGTATAAGCACTCTCAATGGTGTGGTGACCACTGTTGTGAGGACGCGGAGCCACTTCGTTTATCAATAATTTTCCAGTTTTATCTATCAGGAATTCAACAGCTAAGAGGCCGATAATTTGAAGTTTATCAGCAATCTGCTTAGCTACTTCTTCCGCTTCAGATGCAAGATTTTCATCAATTCTTGCCGGTGACAAGAGCGACTCGACCAGGTTGGCTACCGGATTAAAAACCATTTCAACAGCAGGATAGCAAAGCATTTCGCCAAAAGCATTGCGCGAAACGATAACGGCAATTTCCAATGCCTCATCCACAAAGTCTTCAATAAGTGATGGTTCGTCAAACAAAAGATCCAGGTCAGTTGCTTTTGTTACAATAAACACACCTTGGCCGTCATAACCGGATAAACGCTTTTTCTGAACAAATGGCAGGCTTAACTCACCATTTGCCACTTTTTCTTTGATTTCCAATGCGTTGTTGAACAATGCGAAACCTGCAGTTGGCAGTTGATGCTCTTTGTAGAACATTTTCTGCAGTCCTTTATCCCGGATAATGCGAATACATGATGGCTGAGGAAAAACCTGAATTCCTTGTTTTTCAAGCATTTCAACAGCCTCAATATTAACTCCTTCAATCTCAATAGTTATCAGATCAAGACCAGAGGCAAAAGACATTACAGTCTCGAAATCGCGAAATGAGCCCTGCACAAACTTAGTTGCAATGCCGGAAGCAGAGGCTTCCGGATCAGGATCAAGCACATAGGTGCTTACATCCCAGGCACTTGCTGCCTGACAGAGCATTTTTCCGAGCTGGCCACCGCCAAGTATTCCAAGTTTGAAATCAGAACTTATTGTCTGCCGCATAGTGAAATTTAATTTCTGACAAAAGTACGAATTTACCTTTTGTCATCCTCAACCTTCACACTGATGCGGATCAGAAAGCAGTATATCTATTCTGTTTTAAGGGAAATTAGTTTGGCATCAACTGATTTTACAAGATTTAGCTTCCTTTCAACTTCTTGCATCTGCTCGAAATCGCCGGTCATTTCAAGAAAAATAAGCCCGGTCTGACTGCAATTTTCGAGCACATCATCGTGCAATCCAAGGCGGGTTTTTATGAAACAACCCCAACCGGTGAGAATTTTTTGAACTTTTTCAGCTGCTTCCTGCCTTGATCCAATCAGGATCAACATTACATGACGTGTCATAATTTTAGTGTTAATTAATTAACAAAGATAAAGAATCAATCAATTATGACACTAAAAATTGAATATTTTTCTTGTTAGGCATTAATAAATATGTAACAAATCCTTGTTAAACAATGGATTATAGATCAATTTTCAGCACCTGAGATTTTTTCCTGAACGATACTCTCCCCGTCCTTAAGTATAACTCCTTTGTTTTGCTTACCATCAATTGCTATCGTAATTGGTTTCTCGAAACGAATGTGTTTGATAAAATCATCTTCGTATGCCGCAACACAATTTTCAAGGTAGCTCAAATCATAAAAACCATCTTTGATAAAAGGATTGATAGTAAAGTACCCAACACCGAAAGAGGTCAGGTTTTGGAAAAAATGTGTTCCCTGACTGGGGTCAATTCTGTAGTTTTCGAGGCCGGATTCTATGATTACTCTTGCAGCTGAAATTTGGGGCCATTTTACCGGAATCCCGAGCCACGGATCGCTCGATCCCCATCTACCGGGGCCGACGAGCACGTAATTTTTGTTCTCATGCAGGAATTTATCATTCAGCTGACCGACCAAAGTGGCGATCTCTCTTGTTTTTGCCGGATCAAATGATTGAGGTTTTACAAAAACAAAGTCGTGAACATCCTTTATGATTCCATTGCCCAGGGTGTGTTCGGCTCTGATCAGGAGTTTGTCATCCGAAAGGCAATCAAGATCCAACTCAATGGTTTCATCAATATTCACGATCGGCCTTATCTGCAGCACATAGAACATTTTCTGTACACCCTGCGGCTTATTCAGTTCAATTGCAAACTCAATTTCGATTGGCTTACCCATTTCTCTCTGACCGGTTTCAAGCACAAGCTGTAAGATTTCGGCTAAGGGAAAAGTATTGTATTTTAATATGTTAGCAAATGTAACCAGACGTTTTCCCTCATCATGATAACCATCTCTCAACACATTGGAATGGTAGTCGTAGGTAGAACAAATCAGCTTCATTACACCGTCTTTTTCTGCTTCGGCTATCCTGAGCTGCAATAAGTTTGCAGCCTCGTCAGGGGTTATTTTAAAGCTTTCCGGGTCGAGGTTAAGGGCATAAAACACTTTCTGCGTCTCACGCAGCGCTAAATCAGGTTGTGATGTTTGCAGCACTTTTTGCGGAAAGCGTGGCGAAAAGCGCAGCGTTTGTCCGCCGTCAACAATGTGTTTTCCAAGGCCAAGTGCAATGTTTGCAATACCATCTTCAGGTTTCTCAGGCCCTATCGGGTAAAAATTGATAGACCTTGCAACACCAGAGCAAGCAGGATAATATCTTGTGCCATAGTTCTTTCCGCAAACTTCCTGCAAAACGATAGCCATTTTTTCTTCATCAATAACGTTTTTGGTTGCCATCATGTATGCCTTGCTGTCTTTGAAAAAAGCACTTGCATACACACTTTTGATTGCATTGCCTAAAAGTTTGATCATTGTACGCTCATCATTTTCCACAATAGGAATCATGTATGTGCTATAAATACCGGCAAATGGCTGATAATGTGAATCTTCGAGCAAACTGGAGGACCTCACGGCAAGCGGATTACGAATCACTGATATAAGTGTGTACAGGTCTTCATGAATGCGAAAAGGGAGTCGTGCCTCGATAAACTGGCGCAATATTTCTTCATCAGAATATTCATCGGAAAGCGCAATCGGATAGAGATTGTTTTCTTCCATGAACTCGTCGAAGATGTCGGTACAAAGCACAACAGTTCTTGGAATACCTATTGTAACACCTTCATATCTGTCGTAGAGGCGGTTTCGTTTGATCAGGGAGTCAAGAAAAGCAAGTCCGCGGGCTTTGCCACCAATCGAGCCCTGGCCAATGCGTGTAAATGAAAGGTATTCGTCAAAACTTTCGCGGTTAAATTCTGCGATAACACCCCGGGCTTTGTTTAGACGAAAGGTACCAATCGCATCAAAAACAAAGCGTTTGATGTCGTCACAATCCGAGAAATCTTCGGGCGAAAACATTTTGAAGAGATCGGCTAATGGAAACAAAGCCCTGGCTCTTAACCACTTGCTTAAATGGTTGCGTTCAATATGATATTGCAGCGATTCATTTGGCACCTGAAATATTTTCTCCTGCATTGTTTTCAGGTCGCCGGCGCGCAAAACTTCCATGCCGGTGGTCGGGTCTTTAAAAACAAAGTCGCCAAAAGCAAAGTATTCTTTAATAAACTTTCGCAGCTCAAACGACAACGACTTGGAGTTTTTATTGATAAACCCAACTTTGATCTGTTTAGCAATCTCCTCATTCTCGTCGTCGGATGATTGCAGCAGCAGAGGCATATATTTATCGTTTTTCTTTACAACCTGACAAAGTCTGATCCCTGCTTCGGGATCTGTTTTACCTTCGCGTTCGTAGGAAATATCTGAAATTATTCCAAGAAGGTTTCCCTTGAATTTTTTGTAAAAGTGAATGGCTTCCTCATAATTCGTGGCCAGCAATATCTTCGGCCGTCCTCTCATCCGGAGTGTTTTCTGGTGCTCATTCAGCCCTTCGGTCATAAATGACTTTGACTGTTTGAAAATGATTTTATAAATGTTTGGCAGGTAGCTGCTGTAGAACCTAACAGAATCCTCAACAAGAATGATGCATTGAACACCGATGTCAACAATATCGTGATCGGCGTTCATTTTATCCTCAATCAGTTTGATGATGGCAAGTAAAATATCTGCATTGCCTAACCAATTAAAGACGTAATCAATTGATTTTAATTCTTTCCTGTCGATTCTGAGGCTTAATTCGCGGCTGAGTGGTGCAAGAACAACAATTGGGACATCTTCCTTTTGTTTTTTGATGGTTTCGGCCAATTCGTAGGTTTGCTTTTCCTGCGAACTTAGCATGATAATCACCAGATCAATGGCTTCTTCTTTAATTGTTTTCAGAGCCTCTTCCTTTGTGCTGACGAGGATAAAAGTAGGAGGATAGCGGAGATTCAACGAAACATACTCATTGAAAATCTGCTCATCAATCCTGCCATCTTCTTCGAGCATGAAGGCATCGTAAACCGATGAAACAAGTAAAACATGATAGATACGTTTTTTCATCAGGCTGATGAAAGGCGTATCATTAAACAGATGTGTTTTTTTGTGAAAATCAAAACGGGCTGGTACCATATCCAGAATTATGTTTCCTGCAAATGTAAAATTTTTATGTGCTTTTGATGCATCTTAATTAAATCAATCACAAGAGCTGCAGAAATACTGGTGATTCGCAGAAAAAATTAATTGCTTTCTGCGATTTGTTACCGTATATTTACTGATTGCGATATAATTGCGATTTGTTTAAAACAAAGAGAATGATAGACCTGAGAACTATTTATTTAACACACTTTCTGATCAGCCTCGTTAGTCTTTCTGTTTGTGTTTTATTGTGGAAACAGTCGCAGAAACGCTTTGAAGGACTGGGCACAATCGCACTGGGAATAGCTTTCCAGGTAGGAGCATTGTCACTTATTTTCCTGAGAGGCAGCATCCCCGATTTCTTCTCAATCCCGGTCGCAAATACATTGGCCTTGTCTGGAACTGTCATGCAATTGATTGGTTTAAGGCAGTTTACAAACCACAAAATTGATCTTGCTTACTTGAATTTTTTGCTTCTTGCTGTTTTTCTGGTATTCACTTATTACTTCGCATTTGTATCGCCTTCGCTTCAAATGCGAAATAAAGCAGTTGCTTTGCTCTTGCTTTTGTTTTGTTTTCAAATTGCATTTCTACTACTATTCAAAGTATCAGGCTATTATAAAAAGGTCACGATCCATGTGGGTATCGCATTTCTACTATACGCTATACTCCATCTAAGCCGGCTTGTTTATTACGGTTTCAATGAAAATTTCAACAATGATTATTTCAATTCCGGAGGCTTCGAGGTTTATGTGGCACTTGCAAATCAATTGCTCTATGTCTATCTCACATTTGCCTTGGTGCTTATGGTAAACAAGCGTTTAATTGCAGATTTGAAGTTTGAAGAAGAAAAATTTAGTAAATCATTCAGGTTAGCGCCTTTTGCGATATTGCTTACCAATTCAACGGATGGCAAAATAATTGATGTAAACGAAAAGTTTTTTGAACTCAACGGCTATTCTCCGGAAGAAATTAAAGATAAATCAACTTTAAGCCTTGGTTTATGGCATAATCTTTCGGACCGCAATGAGGTTTTGGTAAAATTGAAATCCGGAAACCCCATTCAAGGCGAGGAAAGAGTTTTTCATCGCAAAGACGGAAGACTGATAAACGGAGTACTATCCTCAGTCGTTATCAATGTTGGCCATAAAAACATTATCTTATCAACAATATTAGATGTTACCGAAAGGAAACAAATGGTTGAAAAGCTTAAGGAACTCAACGCATCAAAAGACAAATTCTTTTCTATCCTCGCTCATGACCTTATAAACCCTTTTAATAGTATATTGGGTCTTAGTGAGTTATTGACTGACGAAGTAATAACGAATAGCCAGGAAGAAATCCGAAAGTTATCACAGCTGATCCATCAGTCATCAGAAAAAGCCCTTAACCTTGTAAAAAACCTGCTTGAATGGTCGAGATCGCAAACCGGCAGGCTGGTTGTGAAACCTGAAATGTTTAGTTCATCCGAATTAATTTAAGAAACTGCGCAATTGTATGCAGCAGCTTTAGCTAACAAAGAAATTAAGCTTAAGCTTGAATTGGAAAACGATCTGAAGATATATGCTGATAAAGCGATGATAAATACAGTTATAAGAAATCTGATTTCGAATGCTGTGAAGTTCTCCTACCGAAACAGCGAAATCAAGATCAAAACAGAAAAGTTGAATGGCACTGCGGTGATAAGTGTTTATGATGCAGGGGTTGGCATAAGACAAGGTGATCTTGCAAAACTCTTTAGCATCAATTCCGATTTTTCATTGAAAGGCACTGAAAACGAAGGAGGAACAGGATTGGGTCTGGTATTATGCAGTGAATTTGTTCGAAAAAACAATGGCTCAATCAGTGTTGACAGTGTTTATGGAAAAGGAAGCATATTTAGCCTGGCACTACCGTTTGATAACACAAACTCAACTGAAAAATCTACTTCTGTCAATTAAATCAAGCATTTAGACAATATTTGAATTATTACATTTTATAAACCGAACTTTTCACCTATTACCTTTGTCATACTTTTCCTTAATATCTTGAAAAATAGGATCTGCGCAGTGAAGAACAAAAACAACTGCAAAATATCGAATTTTTTTTTCTTAAGTATGAATTAATCTCAGATGTGGAATTTAATTTAGAGCGTTTGGTCTTTGTGAAAAAGACACCATGAATCAAAAAGGTAAAGGGGTGATTTAAAGCAAAATATCTTCCAAGTCAAAAAAGTAATTTTTTGTTAAAAAAAACACTTGCACTTACAAAAAAATGTATTTTTGTGATGATGTTTAAAAACAATTATTAACCAAATTTTTTATTTTATGAGAAAATTTACTCTTTCATTCTTGATGATGTTCGCATTTGCAAGTCTTTCGATTGCCCAAACAATTGAAGATTTTGAAAGCCTTAAAATGAACATCTTTTCTCAAGGAACAAACGGATCATTGACTATCGTAGCCAATCCTGACCCAACTGGCATCAACACAAGTGCTTATGTTGCGAAAATGGTTCGTGGTATGGACGGTGATCCATGGGCAGGTTGGTATGCAAC